>JBKQTH010000229.1:0-3886 GCA_052143275.1 Ktedonobacterales bacterium
TGGAGGAGGCGCTGGCGCTGCACAAGAAGGAAGAAGCTATCTGCCTGGAATTGGGCAACAAGAGTGGACTGGGCTATTGCTACTTGAATTGGGGTCTGTTAGCGCGGACGCAGGGCGACCACAAAACCGAGAAAGAGAAGCTGGAGCAGGCGCTCGCCATCTTCACCGGGCTAAAGATGCCGATCGAGCGCGACGCGGTGCAGAAGGAGTTGGAGAAAGTGGCTGGTGGCTAGTGGTCAGTGGCTAGTAGGGTTTCGATTTTCAAGTTTCGAGTTGGAATTATTAGATCTGTCATCCCGAGCGAGGACTTAGTCCGAGTCGAGGGATCTGCGGTTCGCGGGAGTGACGTGGGTTCGCGACGTTTCCGGCAATGGTGGCTCAACCGCAGGTCCCTCCGCTCGGGCTAAAGCCCTCGGTCGGGATGACAAATTTGGTGGTGAGGGGCGGGGTTCGCTGGGCTAAAGCCCAGCGCTTCTACCGCAGGGTGACCCAAGACCGAGAAGGAGAAGCTGGAGCAGGCGCTCGCCATCTTCACCGAACTGAAGATGCCGCGCGAGTGCGACGCGGTGCAGGCGGAGTTGAAGAAAGTGGCCAGTGGCTAGTGGTCAGTGGCTAGTTCGGTACGGAGGGGAAACGAACATCCAGTGCTGTCATCCCGAGCGAGGACTTCAGTCCGAGTCGAGGGATCTGCGGTTCGTAGGAGTGACGTAGGTTCGCGACGTTTCCGGCGAAGGTGGCTCAACGGCAGGTCCCTCCGCTCGGGCTGAAGCCCTCGGTCGGGATGACAATGTTGATGTTGATTGAGAGAACAAATGTACGTAGAGGCAACGCCGGAGTCCCGCTTGCGGGACGAAAGAGCTTAGCCCAGTGTTTCAACGCTGGGTAGAGGTTCCAATTAAGAAGGGGAGCGCCGTAGGCACGGCAGAACAGATACGAGATGCGTGGAATTTTGTACCGTCCCTACGGGACTCGAGTTCCTTAATGAATGCGTTCCCAGCGCTGAAAGCCTGCCCTGAGCGAAGTCGAAGGGCGCTGGGCTAAGCTCTTTCGCGCCTACGGCGCTGGTGCGTCGCGTGGCTCCGTAGGTCGAGATAGGTTGTGGCAATGGCACGGGGGCAGGGCGACCGCAAAACCGAGAAGAGTTTCAGGTTTCGAGTTAGAAATCCTGACGCTGCCATCCCGAGCGAGGAGCAACGCGCCAATTGATGCCTATAACCGCAACAAAAGGCAATTGGACGAGCTTGCCACCGTAGGGGTCCTTCGACTCCTCGCGTCGCTCGTCGCTCAGGATGACACCTGGATGTTTCTTGTCGATTATTTGATGACACCTTGATTTTCTTGCCGATTATTTTCGGCCTGAATGCTGACTGCTAAGAGCTAATTGCTGAGGACTTCTCTATGACCGAAAAACGCAGTGCTCTCGGACGGGGGTTGGAGTCGCTGTTGCCGTCGCGGCCGTTCTCCATTACGCCCACCCTCTCGCCAAAACCGGGCGAGGAGGGTGGGGCACCCGTTGGCGAGAAGGGTGGGGCACCCGCATATGTTCCTCCCACCGGCGTGCCGCCGACATTGGGCGAGAGGGGCGAGGCGGTGCTGGAGATCCCATACGAGCAACTGGACGACAATCCCTATCAGACGCGCAGCCAGCTTGACGTGGAGGCGCTGGAGGAACTGTGCTCGTCGATCCAGGCGCTGGGCGTGCTGGAGCCCATCCTGGTACGGCCCACCGCCGACGGGCGCTACCAGGTGATTGCGGGCGAGCGGCGGGTGAAGGCGGCCCACATGGCGGGAAAAGACATGATCCCGGCGGTGGTGCGCCAGGTATCGGACCAGCAGGCCATGCTGATGACGGTGGTGGAGAACCTGCAGCGCGAGGACCTCGGCATCATGGACCAGGCCCGGGCATTTCTGCGGCTGTCGCAGGAGTTTGCGCTGACCCAGGACGACATCGCCGAGCGCACCGGCAAAGACCGCTCCACGGTGGCCAACTACATGCGCCTGCTGAAGCTGCCCGAGGAGGTGCAGCGGCTGGTGGACAAGGGCGACCTGAGCTTCGGCCACGCTAAGGTGCTGATGACAATGCCGGGCAGCGCGGCGGCGCTGATGGCCGATTTGGCGCGGCGGATTATCCAGCGCGGGTTCACGGTGCGCCAAACCGAAGAAGCGGTGGCCAAACTGATGGAGCAACGGCCCGCGGCCAGGAAGGAACGCATTGTGGATCCCAACGTCCGCGAGGCGGAAGACTCGCTGCGGCGCGCGCTGGGGGTGCAGGTCAGGATCAATGATCGCAATGGCAAAGGGAGGATCGTGCTGGAATACAAGACGCTGGAGGACTTCGACCGCATCGTTGAGGCGGTGACGGGGAAGTGAGGATATAATCGCTCAACGAGGACAAGATGATTTTCCATGTCTCGCTGGAAACCGCCGAAGATGGCTGGATCGTGGTTACATGCCCGGCCCTCCCGGGCTATGTCTCACAGGGCCGAGATGAGAAAGAGGCCCTGGAAAACATCAAGGAAGCCATCACTGCCTGGATGTGGGCGGAAGACCAGAAGGCCGTCAGCTCGATGCCTGCTGAAGAATCCTCCCTCACAGTCACCCTCTGATGACTACAATCAATCGCCGAACTCGCTTTGTATCAGGGCATGGCTTCAGCCATGCCGAAAAGGCCTCCACCCGGTTGGGCTTTAGCCCCTGTCCTCAGCGGCTAAAGCCGCCAGTTCGAGCCGCATCGTGCGGCACGACTGGAAGTCGTGCCCTGATACAAACCCATCCTGTGAAAACAGGCCGCGCGTTTACAGCCCCGTGGTTGCGGGCGATTTTCGCGACCGCAGCGACGGCCGGGTGTCTTGTACTTGCGGGCTGCGGGTCGAGCAGCTCTACTCCGCCGCCGCCTCCACCGTCGCCGCTGGGTCACGCTTACATCACTACAGCGAGCAGCCTGTCTGGTTACGCGATCACGGCCAGCAACGGGAGTTTGACGGCGATCACGACGCCCACAGGCGCGCCGGGCGGGTCGGCTATCGTCAGCAATACGCAGAAGAGTCTGCTCTACACTCTGACTTCGGGCGGCCAGATCAACGGCTACACGGTCGACACCAGTACTGGCGGGCTGACGGCCATCTCCGGCTCGCCCTGGGGAGGCGCGGGCGTCGGTGTTGCGTTCCTCACAGTGGACGCGGCAGGCCAGTACCTGTTCGTGCCGGCGACGCAGGACTTCAACGTTGTGCCCTATACCATCGGCTCGTCGGGCGCGCTGACGATTGGGTTGCAGGTGAGCACGCCCGCGGCGCCGCTGACGGCGACGATTGATCCGCAGGCGCACTTCCTCTACGTGCCGATGGGCAGCGCGGGCACGGAACTTTACAAAATTACCGGCGGCGCGCTGACCGATGTCGAGACTATTCCGCCGCTGGGGGCGACCAAGCCGCAGTTCGTCGCCATCACCCCGTCCGACACGTTCGCCTATATCTCCGATGGCGTGACCGGCGTGGCGGCGTATTCCGTCAACGCCACCACCGGTGAGTTGACGGCGCTGCCCGGCGCTCCGTTCACCGCGGGTCCCGGCCCCTCCGCCATGGCCATGACGCCCAACGGCAAGTTCCTCTACGTGGCGACCAGTGCGGCGCTGGTGCAATTTGCCATCAACGCCGATGGCTCGCTGACCTCGATCGGCAGTCCCGTCACCTTTAACACGCCTCCTGTGATCCTGAACATTGAGACCACGGGCACATACCAGTACGTGCTCAATGTCAATTCCAGCACGGTGTCCATCTACAAGATTGATCCCAATAGCGGAGTGCTGTTGGCGCAGCCTGTAGCCATCGTTCCGGGCGTAGCAACGGGGATTGCGACGACACCGTAGTTTTGGGGACCATAATTCCGA
>JBKQTH010000230.1:0-12631 GCA_052143275.1 Ktedonobacterales bacterium
TCCGCAGCGTCTTCCATTCCTTAACGGTCCAGTCTGAGTGCGCTATTGCGGTCTTCACCTGTTCAGCAGCCTCTGTCGTAATGCGTAGTTGGAAGAATTTGTTGAGTCCGTCTATTCTATAGAAGAATGGCTCGACAAAGAAAGAGATATCCGTTTTTTTGGGGAACAAAAAGAGCAAGTCCGTTGCCCTATTCAGAAAATTCAGATTATCTCTCGCCTTTACTTCTTAGCCAACCTGAGCCTTCGCATCGGTTGGCATGCCAGCACAGAATTGCTAAGCGCGTTGGTGGCTTGGGAGAAGGCGCGTATCTTGCTGGTGCGCGCCGGAGGACTCGACCCGAGGAAGTCTGACCCCACGGAGGTTATCGCCTCAACCAGCGCCACCGCCGCAGGTGGTGTAGGCATTATTGGCAATGTAGCCGTGCATCCAGAGTTTCGCCGGCGTGGGCTCGCGCGCAGCACTACCAGCGCAGCGCTGGAGTGGCTTCACCAGGCTGGAGTGCAGAGCGTGCTTCTCGACGCCACCAAAGACGGGCAACCGCTCTACACCCGGCTCGGCTTTCGTCCGCTGGCGAAGTCCTGGTATCTCCGAGTTCCGCTTCGTAGACTCGACCGGCATCGGTTTGCTCAAAGTGCCGGAGCAACGTGGGCCAAAGTGCATCACGCTAGGGATCTGTCGCTCGTGCGCTCTCTAGACGTGGCGGCGTTTGGGGGTGACCGCGGCGAATTGTTGGCGTCGATGCTTGGTTCACCGCACAACTGGCTGGTCATAGCTGGAGAGCCAGACTCCCTGGAGGACGAACCATCCGGTTATCTGGTATATGGTGGTCTGCGAGATACGCAGCCTTCCCATGCTCACCCGAGTATCCACATTGGCCCCCTGGTAGCGAGAAACCAGTCCGCGGCCGCGGCTCTACTGGCCGCGGTACTGTGTGAGGATGCGCCCTGGCGCCGGGCTCTGGACCCGGATGTTCATCCTGAAGTGGAAATCCGCGCTTCGGTTCCCGGCATCTCCAGCGAAATCCTAGCTTTCTACCGGTCAATCGGCCTTCCGCTCCATGAGGACGATCTCATGATGCAGTTGGACCTGAGAGCGGGTTTCCCCACCGAGGGGTACGAATCCGTCCAGCAGGCACCGGTCTCCAAGTTACCACCATATCCAGGTGATCCGAGAGTGGTCTATTCCTGGCTGGCGCCCATGTGTTTCTGATGCTGGCAGTAGCGGGCCGGCTAGTCTACGATAAGTTCGGCAAGCTCATCGTCGCGAGCCGCCGGCTCATCATCTGCCGCCATGAATTCAGGTTGCGAGCTAAACTGCTCGCGGTAGAGTTGAGCATAGAGGCCGTCCTGTGCGAGAAGTTCCGGGTGCGTGCCGCGCTCGACTATCTTGCCCCTCTGAACTACCAGGATCTGATCTGCGGCCAGAATTGTGGAGAGCCGGTGGGCGATAGCGATGGTCGTGCGATGTTGATGCATCAGGTCTTCCAGCGCGGCCTGTATCAGCCGTTCAGAGTGGGTATCAAGGGAGCTGGTTGCCTCGTCCAGAATCAGAATATGGGGATCTTTCAAGATAACGCGTGCGATAGCGATTCGCTGCTTTTCCCCTCCGGAGAGTTTATAGCCACGCTCTCCAACCACAGTGTCGTAGCCCTCGGGCAGGTCCATGATATGTTCATGAATGGCCGCGGCTCGCGCAGCGGCTTCTAACTCTTCCTGTGTGGCGTCCGGGCGAGCATAGAGCAGATTCTCGCGAATCGTGGAATGGAAGAGATAGGTCTCCTGGGTGACCACTCCAATGGCTTGGCCTAGACTTTCCAGAGTAACGTCACGCACATCATGGCCGTCAATAGTAACCGAGCCGCTTTCTACGTCGTAGAGCCGCGGCACCAGGTAGGTAATGGTAGTCTTGCCGGCGCCGCTCGGTCCGACTAACGCAGTCAGCTGGCCTGGCTTGACGTGGAAAGACACATTGTCTAGGGTTGGCAGTTCCAGGTCTGGGCTGTAGCGGAATGTGACCTGGTTGAATTCAACGTCACCCCGGACGTCTGCCGGGTCGAGCGCTATTGCGTCCGGCTTGTCGGTGATTTCTAGCGGCAAATCTAAGTACTCAAAGATGCGATCAAAGAGCGCGAAGGCGCCCTGCCACTGCACCTGTATCGTCAGGAGTTGGCCGATGGGAAAGTAGAGCCGGCTTTGTAGCGTGGTAAAGGCCACCAGAGTACCGATGACATCGCTCAGGTCTCGGGGTGGTACTGGTGAGTGCCCCGGTCCAAACGTGATATAACCTTCGACCAGGTATATCAGTGCCGGCATAATCGAGAAGAAGGTTGAAATAAAGGCAAAGAACCAGCGGCCGACCATCTGCTGGCGAATCTCCAGACCAACCAGCCGCTCATTGTTTTTATCAAACTTGGCTACCTGCTGGCGCTGGCGTCCAAACGTCTTGGTCAGGAGGACTCCGCTGACTGAGACGGTTTCTTCTACCGTGGCGGTCAGGTCGGCCAGTGATTCCTGGGTCTCCTTGCTAATGGTGCGGCGGACGTTGCCGACCCGATAGGTCAACCAGAGAAATATCGGCAACATGCCGAGGGAGAGCAGCGTGAGTTGCCAAGAGAGGAACAGCATGCCGACGATGGTGGAAAAGGCGATCGTGAAATTGGAGACAATCGAGGCAGCGGTGTCGGTTACCACCGATTGGACTCCCCCAATATCGTTGGAGATACGTGACTGAATCTCCCCAGTACGAGTATTAGTGAAGAATTTGAGTGGCAGATGTTGCAGGTGCGAGTACAGCTGGTTACGCAGGTCCCGCATCACGCGTTGGCCGATGACGGTGTTGAGATACGTCTGTCCCACTCCAATCAGGCTGCTGAGTACCGGCGTAATGATCATGATGGCGACGAAGATGGCCAGAAGACCAAACCGCTCCTGGCCAAAGCCGATGGAGATGGAGTATTTGAGCATGTAGGGATTGACGATCCCCAGCACACCAGTAAGCCCGATAGCCAGGAGAACTACCAGCACCTGCCGCCAGTAAGGCTTGAAGGCGGCGGCGACACGACGTACCGTGCGAGCGTCTGCCTTCCGTTCAGGTTTTTCCGGCGTCCTTACCGGCCTGCCGTAACGTCCACCACCGGCCATACCATTCATCATCATGAGAGTTATCCTTGAGTCTACGTAACCGATCTATTGGTCATATTTTGCTGTCTTACTTTTTAGTCTCGAGCCCGAGCATACCATACCGCCTGAGCTGGCTTCACCGGCCATTTGGGCAGTATGACTTGCGCTTCCCGAGGTATGAGTGCTGGGAACGCTTTATGGAGCAGTAGCTAGGGGTAGCTACATAGATGCGGCATAGATGCGGCATAGATGCGGCATAGATGCGGGAGCGGTAGATATCCGTACCTACTGCTCCCGCTCCTCTTAGCGAGGAGGTCGAGCCTCCGTGCTATTGTGCAAGCTTATGCAAGCTTATTCGAGCTCGCGCCGGGTCACAGATTTTCTGTGGGTCCTTCGCCGGCCGGCCGCTCATCAGTAGATCCAGCGGTTGGAGTTTCGCCTTGCCCCAGAAACTGGTTGAGCTCGCCTTTGGCGCGCTCAACGATACCGCGCAGGCGCGCCAGCCGCGCCGGATCGCCTCCAGATGCCAGCACCGCGGCTCGCATAAGCCGCGCTACTTCCATGCTCTCATGTCTCAGCGCGCCAAGCTCCGGGCGCGCCTCTCGCCAGAACGGGCCGCCAGGGCCGCCAAATGGGCCATGGTGCCTATGGCCGTGCTCGCCCCAGGCGCGCGGACCCCGTCCGCCAAACTCGCCCTCCGCGGCACGCTGGTTACGCTGTTCCTCGAGCGCCGATCGGCCGCTGTCGGTCAGAGTGTAGACCTTCTTGCCCTCAACATTTGAGCTGCTCAGCCACCCACGATCCTCCAGCATCTGAAGGGTAGGATATACTGCGCCAGCGCTGGGCGTATAGAAACCGCCCGACTTCTCTTCCAGATCTTTGATCAACTCATAGCCATGCTTGGGCCGCTCCTTGAGGAGTTCCATCAGGGCATACTTCAGATCGCCGCGACCAAACATCCTGGGCCCCATGGGCGGGGTGCCCGGCCCAAATCCAAAACGGCGTGCCATATGCCAAGCCTTCCTACTAAACTCCGGCCCAAAATCTGGCCTAAACTCCTGCCTAAATCTGCGACTAAACCTTGGTCCGTACTCGCCCGACCAAGAATATCCTGGTTGCGACTCGTCCCAATACCTAAAGCCAAACATCGTTGTTCCACCTTTCAAAACGTACTAGACGTTAGGAATAAGATATATCTAGTTATATCTTATTGTGGGAGAGGTTGTCAAGATCAGTGGAAAACTCGGACTACTCTGCCAAGAGTAGTCCGGCATGGTTACTGCGACGTGCTACAATTTCCAGGCGGTCGGCCGTGTTAAGTAACCTAATTTAGCAAGAAGAGGCAGAGACTTGGGTGAGTCATCCGCGTTACCAGGCTTGGTGCCCGAGGATTTTTGGAATCTTCGCTTCGTGACCGAGGTACAGCCGGCACCGGATGGGCAGAGTGTTGCCTATACCATCGAATGGAACGATCAAGAGACCAATGAAAAACGCTCGTCAATCTGGCTCTATGAGCTGGCCAGTGCCCGCTCTCGCCAGTTGACCTCCGGGCAGAAATGTGATAGCTCTCCACGCTGGTCGCCCGATGGATCGCAACTTGCCTTTGTCAGCAGCCGAGAGGGTTCGGAAACCCAGATCTATGTGCTTCCTCTGGCCGGAGGTGAACCGCGGCGGCTGACCAGGATGCGCCGGGGAGCCGGCGAGCCTTTCTGGTCAGCCGATGGCCGCTGGTTAGGATTCGAGACCGAGGTGCGCCCGGGTGACACACCGACTAATCCAGACCTGCGAGATGCCGCCACCCGCGAGCGCGAGGAGAAAGAAGAGGTTGAGAGACCACATATTTACACGCGGCAGCAATATCGCTGGGATGGTAAGGGCTATCTGGAGGGACGAACCCACCTTTTCCGCGTCTGGTTGGAGAGTGCCGAAGTCAAAGCTCTCACGGAAGGCGATTATGACAACACCAACGGTGCCTGCTCTCCAGATGGGCGCTGGCTGGCGTTTACCAGCGACCGGGGGCCGGATCGAGACGCCAATATGGCCACTGACATCTACCTGCTTGACCTGCAGGATAACAGACTTCGTTGTCTTACCGGTGGAAAATACGAAGTTGGACGGCTCACCTGGTCCCGGGATAGTAAGCATATCGCCGCCATCGGCTGCCCTATTGTTGCCGAGCATGCGGCCTATAACGAGGCTCTGCTCGTAGTGCCGGCGCAGGCTGGAGAGGCGCTGAACCTGCTCGAGGGGCAAGATATCAGCGCCGCAAGCGGCCTTTATGGCGATGTTCCTGGACCAGACAGCGGCAGACCGGTTTGGAGCAGTGACGGTCAGGAAATATACTTCGTGACCGACAAGCGAGGCGGAACCGCCATTTTCTGCGCTCCGTTAGCCGGAGGTCCTCCTCGGCAGATAGTCTCGGAGCCACTAAAGCATATCGGGCAATTGGCACTGCTATTGCCATCAACCGGCAACCATCGTCTGGTTGCTCTCTCGGCGGACGCGACCGATCTCTGGAATATCTGGCTGTATGCCTGGAGCGATGATCAGGGACGTGTGGAGTCACAACGCCTGACTAATACTAACGCTGATTTTCTTGCCGCTCGTAGGTTGGTTACTCCGCAGCGCTTTCGCTGCTTATCCTTCGACGGCACCGAGATCGATGGCTGGCTGTACCGCCCGTCCGGCAGCCCGGTGGCCATTGCTACTCCTCTCATACTCATCATTCATGGTGGCCCGCACGCTGCCTACGGCGAGTCCTTCATGCTGCGGGCGCAGATATTGGCCGGCAAAGGTTACGCCGTGCTCTACGCCAATCCGCGTGGCAGTACCGGCTATGGCGAGGCCTTTGTGCAGGCCTGTGACCTCGATTGGGGTGGCGGCGACTTCAGAGATCTAATGGTCGTTCTCGATTCCGCATTGGCCCTCGGCGGCCTGGATCCTCTGCGGCTGGGAATAACCGGCGCCAGCTATGGAGGATATATGACCAATTGGATAATAGGTCAGAATAATCGTTTCCAGGCAGCGGTTACCGTGCACAGCGTCACCAATCTCTACTCTTGCTTCGGCACTGGCGATATCGACTCGTTCTCGGCTGAAGGGGATTACGGTTGGCCCTGGGAACAAGAGTCCTTCTACCATGAGCGGTCGCCGATAACCTATGCTGAGCGTGTCCGCACACCGGTACGGATCATTGCCGCGGAAAACGACTTTCGCTGTCCCATTTCACAGAGCGAGGAATTCTATACTTGGCTCAAGAAGCGCGCTGGCGTGCCAGTCGAATTAGTGCGCCTGCCGGGTGCCAGCCATCAATCATATGCCAGCCCCAGGCAGCGCATTGGCTACCTAAACCTGGTCTTCGAGTGGTTCGAACGCTGGATTCCTATCAGTCTATCAGGCGTGCGACCGGCCTAGAGCCATCACCTATACTTGCTGGGGGGGTAAGCGAAGGGCTTCGCCAATTTCATTGAGACGGTCGGCAACAATGCCCAGCGAGTCGACCGCCGGGGTAGCAAGGCCCAGTTGCTCGCCGTAAGAATGCAGCATCTGCGCGTACTGGAACATTGGCGGCAAACTAGCAGCTATCATACGGAGTAGCCCGACCGCTTGCTCGCGGCAAGCCGAAATCCAGGCGGGATCACTTGTTTGCCCAATGTCGTCATGTCCATATGCGGTAAATTGTTCAGTGGTATCTGCGCGTGGAACAGAATGCCCAAAACCTTGTACCATGGCGTTTTCCAGCTCACCGCGAGCAACCGCAAGTAAACTACTGACCTCAGAGAGCAGACGCGCCTCCGGTACTGCTCGTCCCAGTAGCCACCATTCTCGCACGGAAACCGCGCCCTCGATTTCAGTGACTCGGTGCCAGAGCGCTTCGGCTCGTCCCGCCAACGCATCAACGTGCTCTGCCGCCCCATTGCTGGACGGATAGGCTCCCTCGACGAATTGCATACGTCCTGCGCCCAAAGATGAAGGCATCATGTCAAAAAACCTCCTGCTCTACCCGCGACAGGCGCCTGATGGCTCTCTTTTTCAGTATTCTCGCATCTGCACTCTAGCACAAAACGGTCGCGAGTCAAGACAAGTTGGCGGATTGAAAGACGAGCGGGCAGGTTGCCGACTTCCGTCACCGGTGAGCTGGAATTGGCCCACTAGCCGAGCGCCGCATTTAACTGGGGGTCCCGGTAAAGTTACTGTCGCGAGTGATCATCCAGCCACCACCGTACTGGACAAAATTCATGAGACACGAGTAGGTCACCTTTGGCGTGCTCGACCGGTGCATGACGAAGATAAATTGAACTTTTGGGACGGTAGGAGCCGTACCGCTATACACCAGCTGATGTTGCTGGCAGCTTATAACCGGACCAAAACTGACATCCAAAGTCTTGAGCTCGCTTATCAGCTCATTCTTGGCGGTGGTATTGAATGGGCCGCTCGACGACACGCCGCTCGGAAGTGTGCTGCTGCCGGCAATCGGACTTGGGTCTATCTGGCTGATCAGGAGCTGATAGTTCTGTGTCGTGTAGGCAGTGCAGACGCGCTCTGCAATATCGGTGACTGTCGGGGTTCGAGTAACCTGCTGGAGCACTGCATAGGATTCGGCTCCGGCGACCCCCAGAAGCGAGAGCACGATAACCAGCGACACCCAGATTCCCAGCTGGCCGCGTCCCGCGCGCGATGGCTCTGTAGAAGCCTTTTCTCCCACTGATACCTCTCGCTTCCGGTCCGACAACCCCAAGGTTTAGTTCTGGGAGAGAAGGCTCTCCCGCGTGTAGTCTATCAGTCATTCCTAGTCTACGTCAACGCAAGTAGTGTCACTGTGACAAGGTGGGCGAGCCGCTGAATTGCTGTGCTGCACATGCAACGTAACTCCAATCTTTTGTCTGTTTACACTCAGGTTAACTCCACGCCGTATAGTTGGAAGGAGAAGCGGTCTGAGATATAGCGGCGAGACAACGGCAAGGTAACGGTGATCCGGCCGCCAATACTGGGGGGTAGAAGATAACTATGGCGGCTCGACCCAAGATTACCGATGATCACGACAATCACCGGGCGCATGCCACCGCTCCGGAAACCTCTGGCAGCGGATATAACGCCACCCTGGTGGCAAATGTCGAGGGATCTCAGAAGCCTGTCCGGGGCCGCACCTCGGCGCGTAGGTTGCTTGGGTTGCTGCGCCCCTATTCCTGGCAACTGGTGATTGCCGGCATATTGCTCATTCTCACCAATGGGCTGGGACTCGCTTTTCCGCTGGTCATTCGCACCTTGCTCAATACGGTGCTGGTTCAGCGTAACGCTGCCCAGCTGAATGGCCTGGTAGGCGTATTGGTAATTATCTTTCTGGCTCAGGCGCTTATTGGAACCGGTGAAGGCTATCTGGTCACCTCCATCGGTGAACGCCTGACCTTCGGCTTACGTACCAGTCTCTTTCGCCATCTGCAATGGATGCCGCTCAGCTTCTTTGATCAGAGACGGACTGGCGAGCTCATGAGCCGTGTTACCAACGATGTCTCACTCCTACAAACCTCTCTAACTAGTAATGTATTGCCCCTGGCGTCGGAGATCGTGGTACTGGTTGGCAGCGTGATCATCACTCTCACGATTAACTGGCGATTTACGCTGCTGGCGATGCTGGTAGCGCCGGCCGCCGGTCTGGCGGCGTCGCTGTTAGGCAGGCGTATCCGCCGTACCACGCGTGGGGTGTAGGAAGGCCTGGGAGACGCCGGTATCGTACTTGAAGAAGCGCTCTCGGCGCCGCGCGTGGTCAAGGCATACAGTCGTGAAGACTACGAGGTGGGGCGCTTTGACACTCAGATGCGTAAGTCATTGGTGCAAGCATTGCGACGTGCCGCCGCCCAGGCTGTGCTTGGCCCTCTCAGCGGACTCATCGCCTTCAGCGGTGTCACGCTGGTGATCTGGTTCGGTGGGCAAGAGGTAGTGGCCGGCCGGCTCACCGCTGGAGATTTGATCGCCTTTATCTTCTATATGGTCCTGGTGATTGGCCCACTGGTTTCCCTCTCCTCCATCTACTCCCAGATTCAGGCGGCGCTGGCAGCATCGGAGCGGATCTTCGAGCTACTGGATCAGCCAACCGAGACGGATCTGGCGAGCTCTACCTTGCCGGTACTGCCTCCGGTCATGGGGCAAGTGACCTTTGAGCACGTTTCATTTACCTATCCAGCGGCGCCCACTGAGGCCGGTATGCCAACCGGACGGCCTGCAGTGCTGCGAGACGTAAGTTTTACTGTTCAGCCCGGACAGGTGGTAGCTCTGGTAGGCCCGAGCGGTGCCGGTAAAACCACCACCCTGAGCCTGTTGCTCCGCCTCTATGAGATAGATGGAGGAGCTATCAGGGTGGATGGCATCGATATTCGCTCAGTGCGGGTTCAGTCACTGCGGGAACAGATGGCACTGGTTCCCCAGGAGCCGGTACTCTTTGGCGGTTCAATCGCCGAGAACATTCGCTATGGCCGGCTGGATGCTGGAGATGACGAGCTATACAAAGCGGCAGCCGCGGCCAACGCCCTGGGCTTCATCGAAGAATTACCTGAAGGGTTGGCTACAGTGGTGGGAGAGCGAGGCGTGAAGCTCTCGGCCGGGCAGCGCCAGCGTGTAGCTATAGCCCGCGCTCTCCTGCACAACCCGCGTATACTGTTGCTGGACGAGGCCACCGCTTCGCTGGACAACGAGTCGGAGGCACTGGTTCAGGATGCTCTGACGAAGCTGATGCATGGCCGCACGACGCTGGTGGTGGCGCATCGGCTGACGACAGTAGAGCGCGCCGACCAGATACTGGTGCTGGATCACGGTGAGATTGTTGAGCGTGGTACCCATGCCGAATTGATGGAACTGGATGGCCTCTATAAGAGACTCTATACGCGCAATTTCGAGGATCCAGACAGCTTTCCCTCTGAACTGCTGTGAATGAGTGCATGCGATGTGACATGGGATTACTACATGCACTATACTATGGTGCAGGACATACGACGACAGAGGTATCGCAGCATGAATGCATTGCCTTCACCTTCGAGCTGGAATTTGGATCCCACCGTCCCTATTGCCGGAATACTGCTACTTGTCGGCTATTACCTTGCCATTACCCGGCTTGGTCCACGCTACTCTAACGAGCCGGTGTCGCGACGCCGCGTAGCCTACTACATCCTGGGCGTTGTCTCGCTGGTACTGACTGTGTCTTCACCTCTGGACACCCTTGGACGCTACTACCTGCTCTCGGCGCATACTCTGCAGCTGTTTATTCTGATCACAATCACCGCGCCCTTGCTGCTTATGGGGCTTCCGGAGTGGCTGGTAACACGCTTGCTTCCATGGCGGTCACTGCGAGATGCCACCCGAGGCATGCTGTTTCCCGTGCTCGCAGCGCTGCTTTTCAACGGCATTATCTTTCTCTGGCACGACGCACCACTCTATGAGCAGGCGCTTCGTAACACCGAGATACATAATCTGCAGATGCTCTGCTTCCTCATCGCCGGCATTTTGACCTGGTGGCCGGTGCTCACCCCCATGGATCGCCACACTCGCATGAGCACTCCATTCCAGATGTTGTACCTGGGCCTGGAGAGCCTGCCTCTTGATATTTTCGGCGTCATTATGATCTTTTCCGGTACCATATTTTATTCCAGCTACGCCGCTGCACCACGAATTTTCGGCCTTGCACCTATGGTCGATCAACAGATTGCCGGTGGTATCCTGGCAGTACCGGGAAATCTACTGGATGTCGTCTTGTTCAGCATTGTCTTCTTCACCTGGCTTGAGCACCAGGAGAGGGAACAGCGTGCCCGCGAGAGCGAGCTGTACGCCAAGGAGGACACCGCCGCTCAAGCGGATCCCGGCGAGGGCGGCGAAGACACCGCATCTCGAGATCCAGGTGTCGGCGTAACGGGATCAGCCAGCGAAGCGCTGCCCGGTTGATACAGAGGACATAACCCGGACTTTATGTCGTGGAAGCGAGGGCAGCGGCTGGGATCGCTCGCCAGTAAATCAGAGCCATACAGATATAGATGGTCCAAACCGTCAGCGGGATCAAGACGATGTAGATGCTGAGCTGCTGGCTGATGCCCAGATAATAGCTTGCCAGATTAAATGGTGTGGGGCCATAGCCAGGACCAGCAGGAATATAGCCGCTCGACAGCGTCGGCAAATAAAAATTGCCGATGGGATAGGTGAGCAAGGTGTGGTATTCGCGTACCCCGGTCACCACGTAGAGGGAGGAGAGTAGGACGCCAAGTGCCACCAGCACGGCAAATGCGCTGCGCACCGCAATGTGTCTTCCATCCACCGCCCAGGCAAGCGCCAGGCAGGCAAACGGCAGCATGGGCACCAGCAGGCGCGGGCCAGGCAGATTCTGCCCGGCCATGGGTAGATAGTACGAAGAAATCACCAGAGGATAGATTACCGAGATTCCCAGGCAAACCAGCATCTCGGCCGACGGCCGCACCGAATCGCGCCACCACCGCACAAAACCGAGGACCACGAATACCAGAAACGGCGACTCGACCAGTAGGCCACGAGGCCAGGCCAGTATCTGGATCAGGCCGGACCACGAGGGATGAGTGATCCCAAAGAACCCTTCGTGCTGCCCAGTAAACTGCCCTCCCGAAACTGAATCATAGCTAATGTGGAAGGGATTGCCGAAGGCGAACCAGTCATACCAGCCAAGCACTAGAACGCTGGGGATCATTGCCAGTCCAAAGAGGATTAACATGCGGAGGCGCCGACCGGGGAAGATGGCGAGCACATAGGCGCCGAGCGCCAGCATGATGATTCCACTCGGGTATTCGGTGATCACCGCATACCCAACCAGCAAGCCGGCCAGCAGGACCAGCCGTTCCGGGTGAGGCGAGCTACGCGCGCGGTAGAGCGCATAGAAACCAATGAGCATCAAACCGCCAGCCATGGCGTGGCTGAAGAACGATATCCCAAAGGGATAGGCCAGAGTTCCCAGGGCAAAAGCAGTAGTGACCACAAAGGGAACCGGTGTACCCACGAGCGATGGTCGCAGCCGCTGCACGAAGCGGTAGAAGACGATGGCCGCAATGAGAGCAATGGGGACGACCGTGAATAACGTGAGAAGCGGAATGGCAATGTTCATAGTTGCAGGGGTAACTGGGGGATTATGCATCACCAATTGCAGGACGTCGAACACCGGTACCGCCAGCAGAGAAAGTCCAATCGAGCGCGGAGAGTAGATGTGGCCATTATAGGTGCTGATATCAATAGTGTTCTTCGCCAAATGATCGATTCTCGCCGTACCATGTGCCAGCGCCCAGACCATATCGTAGCGACTTATCGTGTTGGTGCCGGCCGGCTCCAGAAAAAAGACATAGCAGAGTATCAGCAACCCCAAGAATAGCCACTGAGTACGAGACAGCCGGCCGGTGACATCCCTAAATTGCTGCCGCCAAGTCTTCTTGGGTGGGGCGGCGTCTTTTCTGGCAGTTGGTTGTGCCTGTTGCATCTCTCCAGATAGCGGCATCTCTGGCGCCCTTTCGTA
>JBKQTH010000231.1:0-7473 GCA_052143275.1 Ktedonobacterales bacterium
GGGTGGCTTACCGGTCTTGGCTGGTATTGCATTGACGCCCCCAAATATGGAATCCTATACTGACTACGCATGGCTTGAGAAATCAGCATGTTTAGTTACGGCAAAGGTAAGGAGCGACACTGGATGAGCGGCAAAGTCAAAATGCGGTGCGCACGTTGCGGAAAACCCTTTAAGTCGGCAGGCGCAAAACATACGCTCTGCCCTGAGTGTGAATCCAAAGAGCGTGTGGCGCGTGCGGCTGGCACAATTAAAGTTCAAAGGCCCGTGGTTACACCCCCCAGGACACAGCACCCTACTATTGTGGGACCTGGAGCCGGTATCCTTGTACCCGATCTGGCGCCGAAAGGCCCTCTGACCAAGACCGAGCCCAGCGCGACCCATGCCCCACCGGAGCGCCGTAACCCCTTGGATGCACGGGATATGCCGCAAGGCCAGCACAGCCAACACTCCGTCTCGGAAAGAATAGAACATTCCCAGGCTCACCGGAGCACGCCGAAACCGGCTAAGCCGGAAAGATCCCCCAAAGCTGCGACGCTCGTGCGCGCGCCGGCGCCGGCCTATGTATTGACCGATGAGGTACGAGCCCGTATCGAAGCAAGGTATCAGGAACTGGCTGCGCCAGTCGAGTTTGATGGAATCCGTACCCAGATTGCGAGTGAGCTGAGCATTCCCAAACCGATGGTGAAGCGCACAGTTGCCGAATTGCGCAAACGCTTGCAGTTGCCCAGTTGGTGGGAATTGCAGTCCTACAGTGGAAGTGCCGACGATCTAGAACGCATTCGCGCGGCCTACCTCCCTTCACTGCCGATACCGGAGGTGGGAGTCCATAAGCATCTGGCCGAGCAGCTTGGGCTCGATTCCGGTGTCGTATATCAGGGTATTCGCCGCATACGGGCGGAGATGCACCTCCCGCAATATAACCCTCCAGAAACCCACGAGACTTTGCCGCCAGTTTCCACCGCGCTGGCCAGCGGAAATGACGCAGAATGAGACACCAGCCATAGCATCGGCCCACCTGGTACTTTTGGAGGAGAGGCCACAGAAGCATCTCCAGTTTCTGTAAGTCCACTCCCAGTAAGCGCGGCATCCCTCATACGACCCGCGGAATTGAGAGGCAAATGCCCTACAGCTTTGGGCCTGATAGAAGCAGTCTGCGGTACCTCGCATACTGGTCCTTGACACACACTGCTAGGATTTGAGCAAGCGGCCTAGCTGGATGCTTGTTGGTCTCGCCTTGGATCGGGCGAATATAATCGATTCATCGATTCATCGATTCAAACGGCAGTTGCGTCTCTGGTACCAACCTCGCGCCATGCTACCTAATTGCCGGACATGGACATATTCATACGTCAACGCGCCTGTGGAAGTGAATCAAAGTGTATTCCAATTGTCTTGGAGCTGGTCTACCGGTACCTGATGGGTGTAAGACGTATAGCTTTTAGCTTGTAAATTGACTTGCAGTGTGTCTCTTTGTGTCTCCTTGGAAGCGTAGATTGGTAGAGAGGATTTGCCTCGCACATGGATTCTGGGAAAAAATCACCGAAGTCTTCTCCATCACATAAGCAGCAAGCTTCATCCTGGCATAACCTGCGCATCATGGTGCCAGTCTTAGTCGCGACTATGCTGCTGGTGGGTCTGGTATTGTTCGTGGTCTCTACGCACCAACAGAGTAACCCTGTGGTGCACGAAACCAGCATCAGCCAGGTGCTTTCTCTAGCGGATCAACATAAGCTACGCTCCGCCAGTATAGATGATGACACCGTGACGGTTACTACGAGCAATGGCCAGCGCTACAGCGCCACCAAGGAAGATGGCCAGATCCTGACCCAGTATTTTCGGGATCGCGGGGTAGACGTCTCGGTGGTGCCGGCCGATTCCGCCGCGCCGATCTGGCTCTCGGTAGTGGCCGAAGTCGCCGTATTTGGGCTGATAATTTCGCTAGCGGTTGTGGTCATGCGGCGCTCAACCGGCGCTGGAGGCGCCGGCCACGCAGTGCCGTTTGGACGCAGTCGCGCGGTACGATTCAATGAGTCGCACCCAACTGTACTGTTTGGCGACGTAGCCGGCGCGCCTGAGGCCAAAGAGGAGCTCGCGGAAATAGTCCAGTTTCTCAAGTTTCCCGAGAAGTTTCAGAGGATGGGCGCTCGCATTCCCAAGGGCGTGTTACTGGTAGGCCCCCCTGGAACGGGCAAGACACTGATCTCGCGAGCAGTAGCCGGGGAAGCCGGCGTTGCCTTCTATAGCGTCAGCGGCTCGGAGTTCGTCGAGATGTTTGTAGGCGTCGGCGCCAGCCGTGTGCGTGATCTTTTCAAGGTAGCAAAAGAAAACTCGCCTTGCATCATATTTATCGACGAAATCGACGCCGTCGGCCGCCAGCGCGGCGGGATGCCTACTACAGGGAACGACGAGCGAGAACAGACTCTCAATCAACTCCTGGTAGAGCTGGATGGCTTTGCGACCAACGACAATGTCGTAGTTATTGCCGCAACCAACCGTCCTGATGTCCTTGACCAGGCACTACTGCGTCCGGGGCGTTTCGACCGGCAGGTCATGCTGGAGAAGCCCGATATCGCCGGGCGCATCTCTATCCTGGGCGTACATGCGCAAGGCAAACCACTGGCGCCAACTGTCAGTCTGGAGCGATTGGCCAAGCAAACATCTGGAATGTCCGGCGCCGATCTGGCGAACGTGCTAAATGAAGCAGCAATACTCGCGGCACGCCGCGACCACGATCTCATACAGCAACCAGATCTTGAGGAATCCATCCTACGTGTAATGGCCGGACCGGAGCGCAAGAGTCATGTGCTGACCGCGACCGAAAAAGCGACCGTGGCCTATCATGAGATGGGGCATGCAATCGTCATGCGTATGCTTCCCGGCTGCGATCCCGTGCAGAAAGTCTCCACGGTCGCGCGCGGCATGGCTCTGGGCATCACCGTGTCGGCGCCCGCCGAGGATCGTGCCCTGCTTCGCCGTTCCGAGCTGCTAGGTAAGCTGGCGGGTCTCATGGGTGGGCGCGCCGCTGAAGAGATCATCTTTGGAGACATCACCACAGGCGCCGCCCAGGATATCAAGATGGCCACCAACATTGCCCGACGTATGGTTCGAGAGTTCGGGATGAGCCCGCTCGGGAATGTACTGCTGGAGGAAGACACTATCGGCCCTCAGCTGGCTACACAGGCGGATGCCGAGGTTTCAAGCCTCATACTCCAGGCCTACCAGACGGCAAAAGATATCCTAACCCAGCATCGAGATAAGCTGGTCGCGATCTCTGAGCACCTTATTCAGGTTGAGACTATCGACGCCTCTGAACTTGACCGCCTGCTCTTCGGCACCGCCGGCCGCCACCTCAGCGAAGTGAACGCTGATGCTGTTCTTGTGGGCAGTCTGGTGGGAGAAGCAAGCGCCTAGCCGACGTAGCCTGGCATCACTACCAGCATACTCGTGGTCACGGCACTGCTGGAGGACGAAATATGGGTCGTGCGTTGATTGTTCATGGCGGAGCAGGGGCCATGACCCCCCAGCGCTTCGAGGCGGCGCGCGAGGGATGCCGCGCCGCGGTAGTAGCAGGCTGGCAGATTCTGTCACAGGGCGGTAGCGCCCTTGACGCCGTTGAGATGGCGATCGTGACCTTGGAGAATGATCCTGGCTTCAACGCTGGCACTGGAGCGGTATTGGCCAAAGATGGTCGTGCGCAGCTGGATGCTGGGCTGATGGAAGGTACCTCACTTGATGTGGGAGGAGTAGCTTGTGTCGAGCGCGTCAAGAACCCCATTATGCTGGCGCGCGCAGTGCTAAACAGCCCGCACTCCCTGCTGATGGGAGCCGGAGCCGAAGAGTTTGCACGAGAGCAGGGCATCACGCTCTGCCTTCCAAGCGACCTGGTGACACCGGCTCAGTATGAACTCTGGCAGCGGGGTTATCTTTCGAGAGATACCGCCAACATTGGTCCGGAGCTGGATGCTGTCTCGGGATCTCCTGAATTACCGGCAGCACCGGCGACCGAGGCTATGCCGCCATCTGCACCGGTGGGGCGCAGGGGGATACACTCGGATGGCCAGCAACACGGGACCGTCGGCGCGGTGGCGGTAGATAGTCTGGGACGAATTGCGGCAGGCGCCTCAACTGGAGGCATAGCGGCCAAACATCCTGGACGGATAGGTGATACGCCACTTCCGGGCTGTGGCTTTTACGCCGAAGATGGCCTGGGGGGTGTCTCAAGCACCGGCCACGGCGAAGACTTTATTCGTCTCGTTCTGGCCCGGCGCGCACTGGATTTTATTGCCGCCGGCTACTCGGCGCAGGCCGCCGCTACCGCCTCCATTCGCCTGCTTGACCGGCGCATCCAAGGGTCTGGTGGCCTCATCTTACTTGATGGTGCCGGACGAGTTGGTTGCGCACGCAACACTCCTACCATGGCTCATGCCTTTATCCTTGAAGGCATGAAGTCAGTGCGTGCTGGTATCTAGGATTACCGGCCGAAGACTGTATCCGTCAAGCTATTCCAGCTGGAGCAGATCCTGCGCCAGGACAGCACCGTCCGGAGAACCCCAGCCGGTACAGTAATCCCAGCCAGGTGCGGCATCGTAATAGAGATTACCGCCAATGGTGACATCGTGAAACGGCAACGGCGCGGTAACGCTGCCGTTGCCGGCGCCGGCTCCCAACTGGTAGAGTTCCTGATCCAGGAAGCCCAATGGATGCAGGCCATGCTGCTCCACCATTTGGTTGATAAGCAGCACCAGCGATGCCCAAACCGGCGTCGCCGCACTGGTGCCGCCGACAATCTGCCAGCAAAGCGAGCTGCATCCGCCGTCACTGTAGTAAACGGCGTAGCCGGTCAGGGGATCAGCATCGGCAGAGACATCGGGCACCTGACGCATCCCATCCGAGTAGACATTTTGAACCCCCGGGCCAGTCTGCCAGTCCGGACGCTGATACAGGGTGCTGAGTCCACCCCCACTGCCAACCTCCTCCAGCGGGCCCTCCCAGCCGGCCTCGTAGTTATACATACCGTCGGAGTGTAGGAAGAGGGTCGTGCCGCCGACACTGGTGACGAAGGGGCTGGCCGCCACTGCGTCCACCGAGAGCTGGCTGTCCTGGCAACCGTAAGCTCCATAGTCGCCACTCGCCACCAGTACCGACATTCCCTCGGCATCAGCCCGAGTAAAGCTGTCATCCAGGGAGGTTAGGAAGGCAGTGGCAACCGATGGATCGAGCTCCGCTTCGCAGGTGCCGAGGCTGATGCTTAGCACCTGAGCCTGGTCGTCTGAAACGATCTGGCTCAGCATCTGGGCGACACTGAGTAAGTCCTCGGCGCTTTCATAGACCAGGATACGCGCATGCGGCGCTATGGCGTGAACGAGCTCGATATCCAGGGTAGGCTCTGCGGTAGTGGTGCTGGGTCCGCTGCCGACCGGTATCACCTGCGGAGCCGAGGCATTGATGTTGTACTTCTGGTCATAGGCCTGTATATCTGACTGGTTGAAAGCGCCTATCTCGGCCAGAGCAATTGTCTGGTTAGAGCCATCGAGTCCCGACTGCTGCAACGGTCCCAGATCATACGCGCGTGCGATGTCGGACGGCCCAAGGCCGGTCACGCCGGTTGCCAATCCATCTCGGTGGGCCAGCTCGGCATCGTCGCTCAGCACGTTTCGCTGATCCAGCCCAAGTACGCCCACCACCGCACCATCCAGATCGGCTGGAATCCGCGGCTGGCGATCCGCAGCGTAATAGAGCCGCCCACTGGCGGCACGATACCTGTTGAGTTTTATATCGAAAAATTCTTGGACCTTTGCTACCGAGATTTCTAGATTGGCCAGGAGTCCATCTGCGCTATACGCTGGCATGGGTAAACCGGCAGCGCGCAGTACGCCATCCACTCGCGCCCTGTCCTGGGCTGAGACTCCGAAACGAGCCGCAATCTCGATCGGTGAAAGGTAGCGATGATACTCACCCGAAGCAGGGTCGTTGACTAGCCCAAGAAACCGCTGGAGATCCCCCGGCGCCCGGCCCCGAAGCACCAGTGATACCGTAATCGTTTGCCCTGGCGAAAGCGGCGAGTTCGGTGCCTGTACCAATTTCCGTTGGCCGGGAAACTGAGCTACTGCACGCGGCGACGCCGCTGGAAGCGCGGCCACCAGCAACGCCAGCAACAGGAGCGCCACGAGCTTTCTCGACATACCTCTCCTCACAATATCCCTAAAGCCACTGAATGCTGTTTACGATATGGTCGTACTCGGCGTCAGGCACCAGATTGGCACTCGGGCTATTTGGATCCAGCGGGCTGATGGTAACAAAGGTAAGGCCAGTTGTGCCGCGAACGCTAGCCATGAGCTGGAGATATACCGGAAAGTCCGGAGTATTAAGCTGCGGCTGAAGGTACGCCGCCACGAACGACTCACCTGAACCATCTACGTAGCCGATCTCGGCACCTCTAATCACCCCGGTGTCCACGATATTGATATACTGGCTAGGGTCGAGCGTCTGCTGCTCAATCTGAGACAACAGCTCGGCGCTGGTTGTACCTAAAGCTACATCTCGGCTTGCGACTATCACCGTGAGATCACCAAAGTCAGTCGAAGCTACCAGTGTCACGCTGTCCCCGCCGACGCTCTGTACTGACCACGGATCGAAATAGATTAGACTGAAATCTCTGGACACTACCGTGTAAGGCTGTCCTCCAGCACGCGCTGGGGGTGGGCAATTGCGCGAGCAGGGAGTCGGCGTTGCCGCCGGGATCGGCAACACGGCGGTGATGTCACAAGCCGAGAAACACACTAGGGCAAAGAGCACACCGATGATTACCTTCGGTAAGAACCCAAATCTCAGGCGCTTGGGTGCCTCGGTCATGCTGGTTCCTCTTTAGACGAGAGAAGCGGGCGCCTCATGCGCCGAGAAATGGAAAGCAACGCCAGCCCACAAAATGGGCAGAATGGCATATCAGCAACTTCATGACGGCACTCCGGGCAGAGCAATCGCTGCCCATGACCAAGAGCTCGTGCCTTCTCCATGAGTCCGCTATGCAGCACCTGGCGCAGTACCAGCATAAGCCCGATGAGTATCACAGTAAACCAGATGAGCTGCGGCACTATCCCCGGTACCAGTGCGCTGAGAAGCGACGGCGCTACCTGGCCAAGCAACCCACAGAGAAGCGCCGCCGGCCACGCCGGAAATACCCCCAGTTCACTGAGTGGCAGCTGGGGATCACGCCGCAGCCAGAGCGCCGCACAGATCAAACCGGTTGTTGCCGCATTCACCATTGGGACCAGGAGCGCAATCCGCAAGATAGGCACTACCCAGGCAGAGACCAGCCCCGGCTGCTGGAACGGTCCGATCATGAACAGCCAAGCAGAGATGATGCTTTCAGCCGCGGCAAAACCAAGACCCGAGGCCGCGCCAAAGGCCAGGCCATCCAACACCTCATCGAACTTGGGGCGAGTGAAGTAGAGGACGAGTGGTCCGAACAACATC
>JBKQTH010000232.1:0-9546 GCA_052143275.1 Ktedonobacterales bacterium
ATAGCGAACAACGCTCATCAGTATTCGAAGTCCGATACCCTTATCTTCCGACTCAAACCGCGTATCGAAGGCCGCGACACTCTTACCTTCAAGTGATTGAGCAGGTAATTGCTTCAAGAATGCCTCAATCGGCGCTGTGGCTCTCCCGCCGTGAACCGGTGAACCAACAATGATCAGGTCAAACGTCTTGAGGTCGGAAGCATTCATTTCGCCGATCCGCACGATTTTCACGTCACCTGGCAAACCATCGCCAATGGCTTGAGCGATTTTCTCAGTATTTCCATAAATTGAATCGTAGACAACTACCGCTTTCATAGTTTTTTATCTCCTTCCCGCTACCTTTGCCTATCCGGATGGTCGTGTAACCCATGACCATGACGATAAGACTGGCGGCGATAAAGCTAAGCCATCCTGGCGTCCCTCCGGCAATCACCGCGAAGGAAACCGCACATGTGGCCTCCCTCCTCTCCAGAGTTCATTGGGGGTCTGCCGGAAGCACCTCTTCGTACACTGCAGAAAGACCACATCGGAATCACAGCGGAATCACATTAGCAGCGATCACTGTCACAATGCTCTCTCGAAATCCGAGTGGGATTGTCATCTGATGACCATATGGGCTCTGGCACATTAGCGAGCCACAATTATTTCCCTTGCTCGATTGGTAGATAGTATTATGTCGCCTGCTTGCTAACAAGCATGGGAGCGGTATCGTGGAGCAGTTGCTGTGCCGTTGCACGCTGTGCTGCAGGAGTGAGTTCTATGGGCGTGTTTTGGACTGCACCGAGGTGACGTGAAGGTATACTCTCCGCTGCATGAGCACCACGTATCTGAGCTATCTCCGCCGGTGGACTATCTGCTTCTTTTCCTCTGTTGGAACCAGAGCGTCGCTACGAGCACACAAATCCAGAGGTCGTGACTCCCGGCTGACAGGCGCTCCGCCAGCCCAGCAAGCGATACCAGACCGGCACCGGACACGAACGACCCCCAAAAGATCAGGATGAGCAGGCCAGTAATCAGCGTGTACACGAACCACCCACGCCAATGCGCGTTTAGCGCATACTGTGCAAAGGCGAAACAACCCGCAGCCAGGGAAACAATGAGCACCCACGCGAAGATACCATGAAGCGTCCCGTGCATCGTCGATGGTCCGGGGGTAGTCCCAGGTGGATAGCCGGGAAAGGGATCCGTGGAAAACAAGCCAGCGCCAATCAGGCACAGGCCACTGATGGCCTGGAGCAGAGGAAACCAGATCGCACCGCGCCCTGGCGGCAGGAACCGATACCAGCCAACCGACGAGAGCAGCAGCAGGACGCCGTAGACGATAAAATTGACCTGCTGCACCCAGCCGCCCGGACCCAGGCTGAGGGAGCTAATGGGTTGTAGCCAGGCATCATAGCCCGGTCGCGTGAACCCTTCAATCAGATAAGTGTGTAAAGAGGAGTGCCCCGACGCCACCACACATCACCAGCCCTAACGTGAGTGGAGACTGCCGGCCCTTCCACAGCTCAGACGATGAGGACGTGACCGATCTGTCGGCCGTCGAGATGGGTTCAGAGGTATGCGCCATCGGTTTTCCTTTCATCGGGTCCGGTGGTGTTCGTTGCCCGGCGGACCCGTTAGGGATACTGTAACATGGAGAATCGTTCTCCCGAGACCAAAAAGGGCTGAGTGGCGCAAAACGGAGGCCAACCGGCGCAAAAATGGGGTTAAATGGTGTCGCTCGCCTTAGGCGAAGAGACGCTGTTGGAGAGGACCGAATGCACTGGGAGTGACTTTACGTGCTGCGTAGTCCGGAAGGCGGATCACCTTGCGCCACTCGACTTCATCCATGGTCAGAGAGTCAAAACGCTCTAAAGAGCGGCAGGTTCTCGCTTCGTTCCCCCAGCTTCTTCTGGGAGTCCACGAAGGCGCTGCCCGCGCCCGCATCTGCCGTTGGGTGAAGAGGGCCACCTGCAACAAAAACTGTTGTATGGTCTCAGGCTGCAGCACGAGACTCTCCTGAGACAAGATGGGGCATGCGTCATTCTTCACTTGCCGTCAGGACGGCTTACTACTACCGTGGGCGATGTTCAGGAGGCAAGACTAGGCAGACCGGCAAAGCACAGACGATACCCATTCATATCTGTGATGACGAACTCCCGGCTTTCCCATGGGCGCGTGACGATCGGCGTACGAATCTCGACACCCTGGTCCACGTAGCGCTCATAGAGGGCGTCGATATCCGACCCAACCTCGATCACGATGAGCATCCGGCGTCTAGATGAAATGGGCCGGCCCCGACGCAACTGTATCCGCGCGCCGCTTCTACTCCACTCGCGATGTGCCACCATGCCCACGTTCGGCGGCTCACCGAACATCCACTCGAGGATGAAGCCGAGCTTCCGTTGGTAATACTCGGCGGTCGCGGCGACATCGTCTACCACAAACACCGGATACAAGTCATCGAAGCGCTGCGCCAGGGATGCCGCCGGCGGACGCGTAGTGTCCCACTCATGCCGATACAAGCCAAAGGCGAGCGTTCGGTAAAAGTAGCCGCGTCGCGTGAAGCCGAGGGTATGGGCAAGGCGCTGGGAAGCGACGTTGTCCTGCTGAATCCACAATTCCACGCGATCCAGGTCCAGTTGGGTAAAGCCGTACTCAAGCACGGCACGGGCCGCTTCGGTCATGAGGCCATGTTGCCAATACGCCGGATGCAAGAAGTAGCCCATTCCGGGGCTGAGCACTGTGGTGTCCAGGTAGTAGATGACGCCGATGGGACGTTCATCCTCGCGGAGACAGAGAGCCCAGTAGTGCGCATCAGGGTTGGGACGCAACCACAGGGCCAGCTTGGCCTGTGTCGTTGCGACATCAGGATGGATTGGGCTGTGCCAATAGCGCATGGCTGCGGGATCATGGAACATGGGATGCAGGGCTTCGGCGTCTTGGACCCGCAACGGGCGCACGATCAAGCGGCTGGTAAACAGGGTAGGAGTTGACATGAGCAGCTCTTCCTCCGGAGTAATTGAGCCGGCACGGCAGGCCTGGTTCCTGCGATGCCGCTGCCATCGACAGGTGTCATACCTCTAGGAGAACAATGGTCTTCAGTACCTGCTTACCATTTCTCTCCTAGAGGACGATTCTCGGCAAAGCAGCTCGTGTAGCCTGTATTGCAGAACGGATTGCTCATGTTCGCCGCGTAGCCGAAGGCGCTGGTACTGGCGTGCCTATGCGCGCCGCGGTCAGCACGGTAAGGGGAGGCTGCGCGACGATGGAGATCAGGATGCGGCACGTCGCAATCGTTTCGCCAGATTCTGTCCGCCGCGTCCAAGAAGTCCCATGAAAGATATGAGAGTA
Source organism: Ktedonobacterales bacterium (assembly GCA_052143275.1). Lineage (GTDB taxonomy): Bacteria > Chloroflexota > Ktedonobacteria > Ktedonobacterales > JADMIN01 > JAJPKE01. The sequence continues at coordinate 3,334 of JBKQTH010000232.1, forward strand.
CCGATACTGGAAATGCCGCCCATCACGGCTAACACATCAGTAACAGTCGTGGCAGTCGGGGGCCAAAAAGCGGGAGGTGCCGCACAGCATGGCGAGGGAGTAGGAGAGACGACCGGAGTCGCTGGCACAGTCACGGTGCCAGTGGCCTGGACAGACGGTATGGTGGAGATGGTGGGCGTGGGGCTGTGCACAGACGCGGTGAGGGAATTCGACAGAATAGCAGTGCCGCCGGCCGCGAGCAAGAACAGTACCGCAGCAATGGCAAACAGAACTGTTAAGATTCCCCACGGAAACCGTCGCTTCGGTTGCGTTGTCATGATTGCCTCCTGATTGCCTCCTGATGACCATGGAGCAACAATCAAAAAGGACTCATACAATCTGCAGGATTGGAAACTTGACGCAAGCGATCAATTGCTCTAGCAGTGTAATGCAAGCGCCGGTCGTTGTCCAGACACGGGTCCGAAGAAACGGCTCAGCCAAAGAGCTCTCCAGACCTATCGGCCAGAGAAAGCGCCCTGATCCGAAACGCAACGAGTTCAAGGCGGCCAAGAGCGAGCAGCAGCAGTGTAACAGGATGAGCTGCTGGTATGCTATACTACCCCTTGCGGTAGATCTCGCCCTGGACCGTACCGTCAATGTAAAGCGTGACGCCCCTAGGGCTGCGTCCGCTAGTCATCTAGAAGGCGCGATCGGGGAAACAGCCCATGAGCACGGCGGCATTTTCCACGGTGCGGCTCAGGCGCATGCACGACGTCATGGCCGGCTATGTCGAGCGAGGTGAAGTGCCTGGTGTCGTTACCCTGCTGAGCCGGCGAGGCGAGGTGCAGGTCGATACGATGGGTGCCATGGGAATCGCTGATTCCGCCCCGATCCGGCGTGACACCATCTTTCGCATTTCCTCGATGACCAAACCGATCACCGCCGCGGCCACCATGATCCTGGCGGAGCAATGCGAATTACGGCTGGACGATCCGGTGGATCGGTGGCTTCCCGAACTGGCCGAGCGCAAGGTGCTCAAGCGACTCGACGGGCCGCTTGACGATACTGTCCCTGCGAACCGGCCGATCACTGTGCGTGATCTGCTTACCTTCCGCATGGGCTTCGGGCAGATGCTGGCGTCACCCGACGACTACCCCATCTTGAAGGAAGCCAATGCTCAGCAGATTGGCATGGGACCTCCCAGCCCGTCGTCGCTGCCCGCTCCGGATGAGTGGATCCGTCGACTCGGACGTCTTCCGCTCATGCACCAGCCGGGCGAGAAGTGGATGTACAATACGGGCTCCGACGTGCTCGGCGTGCTGATTGCCCGCGTCTCCGGTCAGCCGTTCGAGGCGTTCCTGCGGCAGCGTCTCTTCGAACCGCTCGATATGAAGGATGCCGGTTTCAGCGTGCCAGCTACCCAGCTCGATCGGCTGGCGACCAGTTACTGGAATAGTCCCCAAAGTGGTGAGATCGACGTGTATGACGAGGCCAAGGGTGGCCAGTGGAGTTGTCCACCCGACTTCCCGTCCGGGAGTGGGGGAATGGTCTCAACCGTCGACGACTATCTGGCTTTCGGCCAGATGATGCTCTCCCAGGGCACATACAATAACCGACGTCTCCTTTCGAGGTTTTCGGTCGAGGCTATGACGACCGATCAGCTGACGCCCGAGCAGAAAGCGGTATCCGGCCTGGTACCCGGCTTCTTTACCGGCCACGGCTGGGGCTTCGGCGTATCCATAGTCACCAGTCGCGACGACATCTCGGCGGTGCCGGGGCGTTACGGCTGGGACGGCGGCATGGGCACCTCCTGGTATTCAGATCCCAGTGAGAATCTGGTCGCCATCCTCATGACCCAGCGCGCCTGGTCCTCTCCCAGTCCACCGGACATCTGCCACGATTTCTGGACACTATCCTATCTGGCGATCGAGGATTGAGTATCTGACAGCTACGCAAGTAGCTTGAATACGTGGTACAGGCTCAGAAGTACCCTTGATCTGCCCTTCTTCGTGAATGCCGATTACAAATGGGGGCTAGAAAGCCCCCCGGATTCATCCAGGGGAGGAATGGCCCAAATGGAACAAATGTTTGACAACGTTCCTCTCGTATGCTACGTTGTTCAACAGGTACCGTACACAGACTGTGGTGGTGATAGCCACTGGCCTCTCCCCGACTGCCGTTCGTGGCCTGGCGATGCGAGATGCCGCCGCGACGAAGGAGCGTCATGCTGGTCCTGGACTACAAGCTGCGAGTCACCCCAAAACAGCGCGATTGACAAGGCCATCCGGACGGTCCAGTTTGTCCGCAACAAGTGTTGAAACCGTTCGCAGGAAATACTATCATCTATTGACTAATAGCGACAGCTATACTATATTCTTGGCATGAAGCTTTCTGAGTATGCCAAGCAACAAGGCATTAGCTATCGTACCGCGTTTCGCTGGTGGCAAGCGGGGCAGATTCCTGGCTATCAGGCGGCAACTGGCACTATCATTGTGCACGACTCCAAGGCCGTTGCCGCTGCCACAGTGCGCGTTGCCATTTATGCCCGCGTCTCTTCTCATGAGCCTCAGGCGAACTTAGACCGGCAAGCGGAACGGCTCCTTTCCTACTGTGCAGCGAAGGGCTATCAGGTGAGCAAAGTCGTGAAAGAGATCGCGTCCGGCGTCAATGACAGCCGCCCGAAGCTCCTGGCACTGCTGGAAGATCAAGCCATCACGCTCATTGTGGTCGAGCACAAGGACCGGCTCACCCGCTTTGGCTTCCGCTATCTCGACACGTTGCTGCGCGGCCAAGGCCGTACCCTGGAAGTCGTGAATGAGGCGGGCAATGAGACGGAGGATTTGCTGGCTGATCTCAGCAGTATCATCTACTCGTTCTGCGCTCGCCTGTATGGGCAGCGCCGAGCCAAACGCAAGACAGCGGCGATTATCCAAGAGTTAGAGGCTGGGGAGGGCACGGATGCAACTGGTTGAGCAGCACATCATTTCCAAGACTGACCACCGCTTTGCCGCGATTGATGCGGCAGCCTTCGCGGCCAAGAACCTCTACAACGCGGCGCTGTACGAAATCCGGCAAGCCTACATTTTTGAGGGGCGGTACCTCTCAAACAAAGAAGTCTATCATCGGATGAAGCACACGCCTGCCTACCGGGCTTTGCCGGGCAAAGTCTCCAATGACGTGCTGCGCCAACTGGACAAGAACTGGCGAGCCTTCTTTGCCGCGTTGGAAGCCTGGCGAGCCGACCCAAGCAAGTTTGTAGGCCGCCCCAAGCTGCCCAAGTACAAGGACAAAACGAAGGGCCGGTTTCTCCTGACCTATGACATCCAGGCCATATCCCGCCGCGCCCTCTCACGTGGCATCCTTGTCCCCTCTGGTCTGAACATTGAGGTCCAGACGGCTCATCGTCGCATCAAGCAAGCTCGCATTGTCCCGCGTATCGGCTTCTATGTCGTGGAACTGGTCTATGAGCAGACAGAAGCCACCCCTTCGGGCAATCAAGCCCTCTACGTTGCTGTCGATCTGGGCGTAGATACGCTCGCGGCGCTAACCTCAAACAAAGTGGGCTTTGTCCCACGTCTTGTTAACAGGCACCCGATCAAGTCTACCAACCAGTTCTACAACAAGCGTCGGGCCGAGTTGCAGAAAGCCTTGGGCCACGACGGTACAACAGCGCGCATGGAGCGCTTGACCTCCAAGCGCACCCGCCGGATCAATCATTATCTGCACGCCGCGAGCCGAACGGTTATTGCAGTGCTGGTAGAGGAGGGCATTGGCACGCTGGTCATTGGCAAAAATCTCCTCTGGAAGCAGGAGGTAGAGCTAGGGCGTGCCAATAATCAGCACTTCGTGCAGATACCGCCCGCCCGCTTTATTGACATGCTCAGCTACAAAGCGGAGCTGGCGGGTATCCGAGTCACCGTGCAAGAGGAAAGCTACACCAGCACAGCATCTTTCTTGGATTTAGACCCGTTGCCCGTCTATGACCCCACGCGGGAGACCCGGCCCGTCTTTAGCGGCAAGCGGGAACAGCGCGGGCTGTATCGCGCCCAAGACGGGCGGCGCATCCAGGCGGATGTGAACGGCAGCTACAACATTGGCAGAAAAGCACTCCCCAACTCCTTCGGGCAGGGGATAGAGGCTGTGGCAGTACAGCCAGTACGATTAGACGTGCGTTCGGTGAATCCTGCCAGGGGCGCAGGTGGCCGCGTCCAGCGTACCAATCTGGCATTAGTTGGCTAATGTCTCGATACTGTGCAAAGCCTTTCGCTGCTCATCTGTTGCCGCTGACTTTCCTCTCGAATGCCTTTGTACCAGTCGATACGCTGCCCACGTGGTTGCAGGACTTTGTGAACGTCAATCCCGTCACCCATATCGTGACGGCCGTTCGCGACCTCGCGAACCACGGCGTCGTCGATGCCGACCTGTGGTTGGCCCTGCTCGGAGCCGCCGTCTTCGTTGCCGTCTTTGCGCCGCTGACGGTACGCATCTACATGCGGAAAGCCTAAGTGCATCGCCTGGCGACGGTCACTCCGGTACCTCGTCTTGCCGGAATGACCGTTGTCAGGCGCCAAATCTGGCGCATCCGCGGTTCTACATCGTCGGCAGATTGATAGTGATGCTATCCATCACCTGCTTCTGTCCGTTGTCGCCGGCGGCATTGAAGGCTACGCTCAGCGTCTTCCTTGGGCCTGACATATCGACGGTCACTGTTAAGTAGCCGAATTGCACATCCGGGCCGTAGACGAGTGTGACATCTCCCTCGGTGTAGGGCGCCTCAATGTCGTCCTGTGGCGGCGTCGCGGCGAATCCGCCGCTGCCCGAGACAATGTAAGGGACAGACCGCCCACCCACCGTGCGTGAGTAGCGCTGGTACAGGTGGGCATGACCCGACAATATCACGTCAGGCCACAGGTTAGCCGCTGTGCAGCAGGCATCAATCGCTTCGGAGAGGCCCGTGCTGCCGCCATGCTTGCTATCGACCGAAAGCGGTGGATGGTGAACCGCCAGTACGACGGCCCGTGCCCCTCGGTCGTGGTCGGGCTTAAGTCGTTGCAGCTCGGCGGTCAGAAATTGCGTCTGCTCATCGCCGATTGGATACTTGCCTCCTTGCGAGGAGATGATTCCGGGACCTTCGAGAACATTGCTGTAGAGGCCGATGACCGAGACGAAGGGGGCGTCCAGTGTAAAGTACACGCCAGGCTGGGTCATGACGCTGCGGACCAAGGTCTCGGCGTCGGGGGATGGCCCGGGCTCGGCTGCGCAGAAATTGCGCAAGAAGGCCTGCAGCGTCGGCAGGACAGGCACACTCGGGTTGTCGCCGAACACCATACCGTCATGGTTCCCTGGTATCGCGAAGATGGGGCGGTCGTAGGCACGGAACGGCTCGTAGAACTGATCATAGTAATACTGGCCCTCCCCAAAGTAATACACTACATCGCCAAGATGGAAGAAGAAGGTCGGCGCATCGCTTCCACCGGCGGCCACGTCGGCCGCCATCAGGTCGGCAACCGACGCCTCTGTCGCGGGGTCGTTGTCCTTCGCTGCTCCGGTATCCCCAACCGCGTTGAACACAATGCGGCCAGCACTTTGGATGGCCGCTACGAAGGCATCATCCATAATATCCGCAAGGCTCATGCGCGGCGGGACCACGCGAGGGGCCGGCACCGGCTGGACCTGCAACTGATGCAACTTATAGTAGGGTGACTGGAAATACGCCTCACTGGTGTTGTCAACCTGGAAGACGGATTCGTCCTGACCCGGCACACGCTCCCCAAAGAGACGGCCACCTCGACCGACGACGTTCTTTGGCACTTAACTTACCTCCTGTTCACGATTGTCGCGTCGCATAAACTTTACCTGGTAACCGACCAATAGTGATCTCCCTGAGTGTAACCGAACTTGCGGTTTTGCACAATCCATGCGGGCGGCGCAATAAACGTTGAAAATTCCACTACGTTTGTCTGCTGCGCCGGTGAAGGTGGGCTCGGGAGCATGTAAAAAAACCGGTGGACGGAGTGTCTAAAGGTAAACGAGGTAGTCTAGCGGTAACGAGAAGTGAGATGAGCAACCGGGCTCATAGCCGTGTCGGTCGAGAGACAACCACGAGAGGCGAGATATGGATCAGCTCTCACAGAACTTGCCGGGTATCGTCGCATTGGCGGTCATCGTCGGTGTCCTAGCCTTCGCCGGGATCCGGATCGGGCCACGGTTCGTCATCCAGCGGATCGCCGGCAT
>JBKQTH010000233.1:0-11005 GCA_052143275.1 Ktedonobacterales bacterium
CGGACGCTACCTCCCGTAGCTGTACGCGTTTTCCCATGCGGCACCTCCTCTTCGAGATGCCTCATCTTACCACCTATTTGCCGGATGCACCACTTAGTGGATGTCTATGGATGTCTATGTACCGGGCTGTCCGCCTCGGCCGGAAGCGCTCACCCCGGGCATCCTCAAGCTGCGCGAGACGATCGGGAAGCAGGTCACTTCATCCCGAAGATGAAGCGCAAGACCGGGTTTCTTTTGATCACGAATTCATAGAGCAATGTCAGAGAAGCAAAAGAGCAGGCGATGATAGCCACGCCTTGTAGGACTCCGGGTAAGCTTGGTTGTCGAAGAAAGATGTAGCCAAAGATAGAGAGAATCAGGATATGCAGGAGAAAATAGGGGAATGCCGCCTCATTGAGATACTTGAGCGTCGCGTTGGTAAAGCTGAAGAAGCGCTTCCCAAGGCCCAGGAAGGCGATGGCTCCAAACCAGGGAAAGCTTCCTTGTAGAATGGCAGTGAAGACATAGCTGCCCGAATGCGGCGGAGGCAATGCATGTATCGTGACAAGGATTTGCCCTACCACAAAGCAAAGCGTTCCCAGAACGAGCGCGGCAGGGCCATCTCGGAAGATGGCTTGCTCAATCGAAGGATCAGCATACAGGAAAACTCCGCCAATGAAACTGAGCGGGTAGAGAAAGGCGAGCCAGACAGTATTCGCGGTCGTCACGCCCAGGGCAACGCCCAGCAACCATGCACATAGGATAAATACCAGGCCGGCAATCAGTGTTCCACCGGGTAACTGGCATACTGTAGCAAATCCTGCTATCACCCGAGCTCCTCCCGATCCTTTCAGTGCGACAATAAGCGGCAAAGTGAGAATTGAGAGCAGAAAGATCACGAAGATGAACCACAGATCTCCCAACAGCGGTAGGAGATGATCCAGAGGATTTCCGTGAAAAAACTGAGCATAGCCTTTGAAATAGCTCACATAATATTGGAAAAACGAGAGATGAGGGCCGGGGCTGAGCAGAGAGGCAATATAATTCGCGGCCGGGAGGATAGTGAGCACACCACCAATAAGTGGGACAAGCAAGCGCAATACTCTATCTGTCATGAATTGCCATCCTGTTCGATGGGCTAACGACAACCATGCGCTTGCGCCCGCGACAAGAAACAGTGAAGGCAATCCGCATTGGACCGCAAATGTGGGAATCAAGTCTGTCAGAACGTACGAATGTGACTGTGGGAAAAAGACTTGCGCTTCGGAAATAACATGGAGTATCATCGCGCCTATCACGAGGCCGACGCGCAACCAGTCAAGCTCATATCGCCTTGGCGGTTTCGTTTTTCCCACCCTGTCTTCCTGCCCAATTTGCCGAAAATCACGCTGACGACGAACACAACAGCGAAGCTTATACGTTTGCTAGACTTGATCTAAAGCAGCATAAGAGATGCCGCTTGCGACCTTGCACCCGGATATCGAGCATCAAAGCCGCTAATGGGGGCCGATTCCGGGGCCTTCTTCACTGACTGCGCATCCATGATGGCACCACTCGGGTGGGGATCCCTGCCCAGGTGCGTACGCTTTTGCGTATCTCAACGTGGTAAACAGCAAATGCTAGTATCCTTGCAAGGGAGCCGCGGCGAAAATGGTAAATCACCGTTTGAAAGGCGCGGAAAACTGCTGGGCACATAGCGCCAGGGACAACCGGTGCGCAGGACATAGAAGATCACGCTACCGGATGCTGCGGAGCGAATAGCGTCGCGTTCGGCAGTTGGTACGCGATGCGACAAGGTGCTCCTGCGGGCACTCCCACCGACCCCGCTACCAAACACGGCCTTGTATCTAAGATCTAGACGGCATCACAAGCGAATCGATCTGTAACAAGTAAGGTAGGCTTAGCGAGGTCTAGTGGGTCAGAATAGGCGCGGGATGCTGAGGGATGAATATGGCCAGCAGCAGTGGCAGCAGCACCACCAGGGCTACCACTACCAGCCCCCAGAGTGCGGCGCTGGCTTCCGCACTACGGTGGACCTCCTGCCAGTACTTGACCTGGCGGAAGGCTCGCACCGAGAAGATGATCAGGAGTGCGAACGCGCTCAAGAGGCCCAGAACAACCACTATACCTGCCGCCCATTGCTGCGTGTAGAAACCTGCCGAAGCGGTAATCTGCCGCGCCAGCCAGGCCAGCACTATCGTGAGTACGACGCACAGCGCCAGCGGGGCTAGCGGCTCCAGACCATAGACAAAGCCGCGAAATCTCACCGTGGTTTCCCTTTCCTCTATGCCCGGCTGTCAGGTCCAAGCATGGCAGTGTAGAAGCTGACGAGACGATCTACGTAGACTAAACCCATGACGTGATACGCCTGGGCGTGCTTTGCTCCGGGAACGAGCCATGACTGCACGTTGGCGTTCGGAGCGGCCTCAGCGTCCCCTACCAGTATCCCGAGATTGTACGGCGGGTTGTAGGTATCGGCGGCTCCCTGAATGAAAAGGATCGGACGTGGAGCGAATCTGGCGACCACATCACCGGGCTTGGCGTTGTAGAAGTCAATGCCGTAGAGCATTCGGTCCATTGCCAGTGCCCCCGGAGTGAAGAAATCCGGCAAGCCGCCCTGTAGCGGAATCTGGCGCTCCAGGATTGGAGCGATGTCCGGATAAGCGCTATCGGCCACGATAGCCTGGATGGCCGGCGCTTGCGCCGCCGCGAGCAGCAAGCTAATGGCCCCCATCGAGACCCCCCAGCCGCCAATCACTCGGGGACGCCCCAGGTCAGGGTAGGGCAGCGGTCCAGAGCGCAGGAAGTCGACCGCGCCCAGTACGTCGCGCTGTTCGAAATAGCCCAGTGAGAAAGGCGCCGGAGCCGACTGGCCGGTACCGCGCATGTCAAAGACCAACACAGCAAAACCCTTCTCCGCCATGGCACTGGAGAGCGAAAGTAGTCCGGCGGCCGGATCGGTGCGGTTCTGATAAGCGCCATGTACCATAATGAGGACGCGTGAATCAGTCAATTGTCCGTCTTGGAGCACACCAGGTATGAACCAGCCACGTATCGCTAGGTGGTCGATGCGTGCCGGGAACTCCACATTGCGATAGGCCAGCCCGTATTGGGCAGGTGTGCCTGCCAGGGCCAGGGGTTGCTGCTTCACAATTAACGTCGCCATATAGGTGGTGATTCCGGCATATGCAAAAGTAAGCAGGCAGCATATGGTCAATAGTGCGGCCACCAGCCTTCGTGCCCATATCTGCCGGGCAGATATGGTGGAGGAGGCCGTCGCTACCGATAGTTCCGCTCCAGCGGCTTGGGAAGTTTTAGGCATACTCGCTACGGTCCTCTCTCTCCGGAGAACTACATTCAGGCACCTATGCCTGTTGCTCATCCAGCTGGTTAGCGATGCTGTAGATCTCGTCAAGGCTCTGATTGCGCGCCTGCTCGATGCGATGCATCCGCTTCTGGAACTGGGTCATGGCATAAGCCAGCATTTCTTCTTGAGGTAGATCGAAAGGTAGCTGGCCGTCCTCATAAGTTACATAGGTATCGCTTACTACTCCCATAGCAAACGGCAACAGCTCGTTCATGCGCTCGTGCAGCGCCTCCCAGACCGCGTCACCATGCTCGGCCATGAGGCGTGAAATAAGGTACACCGCATAGGCGATGTGCCGCGATTCATCTCGTTTGAGCAGGGTGACGAATTGCTGCATACCCGGCAAGATGCCGTTGGCGGTAAGAGTACGCAGGAACCCATAGTAACCGGTCTCGGCCAGTACACCTTCGACGATCATGTTGTAGGTCGCCGCGGCGCGAACCTGGGCGATGGGAGAAGGATCAGTGACTAGCCGATTCATTGCCGAGGGCAGCTCTTCCCCAAATATCCGGCGATAGTTTGGGCCGTGGTAGCGAGACAGGTCGCTGTGATCCTGCACCACCTCGTCGAAGAAGCGCCGGAAGCCTTCGACATGCTTGGCCTCCTCGAAGAGGAACGACGTCAGGTATATTTCTTCCTCGAGACGTCCTTCGCGAGCAATCACCTGAATCAACGGTAAGAGGTCGAGAGTGACCGACTCTTCGCCGGCCAGGAATAGCGAGCAGGGACGAGCGAGCCCTTCCTGTTGGCGGTCGGTCAACCCCCGCCAGTCGGTGGTGTCCTGGGTGAAGTCAATGTCCTGTGGGTTCCAGATGCCAAACTGCTTGGCTTTGCGCCACAGGCGCATGGGTGGTAGGTCCTGGCGTAGACCCACGGGGCTGGTGGTGATAAAGACGCGATCGCCGGCAATGCTGCTCATTGGAATACCTGCCTCATTGACCGTCTACACTGTACGCTGGCCTTTCTCTACAACAACTCGAGCAGGTTGGTCTTCTGGCTCAATACTACCACAGCACTTCCTTGCCTGCGAGGGCCGACTGCATTATACTCCGGTTGCAAAGAGGGATCATTAGTGGTGGCAGACCGTAAGGGCAGAAGCATCGATCTCTAGAAATGCCCCAGGCGTTTACGCCGAGCTCCACCATGTCGCGTATGAACTCGTCTGATGTCAGCGTCGAGCTCACCGACAGCCGAGCGCCAACCGCGAGGATACCTCGCGTGGCCGAGATGATGCCGATAAAGAGGAACGGTCTGAGAGTAGTCTCCCCATCTCTCAGGTGATGTACTACGGTGCCCAGCACCTCCATGATGATGAGCGTTAGCAGTAGATCACTTACCAGCGCGATAACGTCCTGTGCACCGGCTTCGTTGGTAAAGATTGCTTGAAGTGAGAAGCCAGCCAGCAAGAACATCCTGTTGAAGGCGCTATCGCCATGGCCACAAGACCATAGACCAGGGAGAGCAATGCTGCCACCAGGAAGGCGATACCGACCAGGACATAGACCTTTTCATCGAACCACTCGAGGACCCCTATCCAGTGACTTGGACGGTGTGTCTCCTCATCCTGGGAAATATCGTCTTCCGTGGCTGACACCTCAATTGCGATCTCAACCTTCTCGTCGGCAACATCACTCATAGTAGCCGTCTATCTTCGCCCGCTAGCTACTATCAGTGTACTCGAACGGTCAATCCCTATGGCCTGCTCGACTGATGTTTGCTCTCCAGTCTGCGAGTTTAGAGTTGCGCCGGCTTGCGTACCCGCCAGATGTTCTCCATCGGCCATTTCCTGGCCCAGTCGATGTCCTGAGGGCCTCGATAACTGGTGGTCGCACCGGTTGGCGGTTGGGTTTCGATCAGATCCTCAACTATCAAACCATGGAGGCGAAACAGCCGCAGCCACTCACCGTAGGGCAGATCGAAGTTGACTTCGTCATCCCACTCCGTTCGGTGCAGGCCGAAATAGTCACGCAACAATTGCTCGCGTACCACATCGGCCGGCTGGTCATAGCAGACAAAGTAAAACGGTGTCGAGGTAGCAAAGGCAAGGAGGCCGCCTGGACGTAAAAGCCGCGCGGCTTCGGGAACGGTTAGGTAAGGATCGCAGAAAGTCATCGCGCCCCAATCGCAGAATACGATGTCAAAACTGCCATTGGGAAGAGGTACAGCCTCGGCGCTGGCTTCGACCAGAGGAAAGCTGATGCCGGCCTCGTCCATAAGGCGCCGGGCATGTGCCAACTGCTGGGATGACAAGTCAAGGCCTACTGGATGAGCCCCTTGCTGAGCCAGTGCAATAGACCACCGTGCCGCGCCGCAGCCCAGCTCCAGGATATCGCGTCCGGTTACCTCACCGAGGATCTGCAGTTCAGCCTCAGGGATACGCCACAGGCCCCAGGCCATTGCCAGTGATCCCGAGAGTACGTCGGCATGCTGGCTATCGTAACCATCGCTCTGGGCCTCCCACATGCTCCGGTTCTTGAGCGCGTGCTCGGTAAGCGGCGTGGGTTGGCTCTCGTTGTTGCGGTTCATCGATTCACTCTCTATGGTATCTAGTCTGCAACTTTGGCATACACTGCTTACGGTTGCGAAGGACTCCGTTCAATCTGCTGGATAGGGCGCGCTGTAGACCGCGTTGGCGGGACCCGCACCGCTGGCTCCATCGCTCTCGGCAGGGAAGGCCCAGAGAATGCCTCCGCTGGGTGTGGGGGCATACGTAATCCACACAGCTGATTGCGGCAACGCTCCGAGTGTCTGCCAGTGGGTCGCGCCAGGAGCCATCCGGAACAGGGTTACGGGGTTGGAGCTCATGGTTGCCAGTGCCGCGCCGTCGCTCCCAATGCCGGCAAGTTGTCCGCCACCCTCCGGATCGAGGTTGGGGAGCACGGTCCAATCGGCGCCCTCGTCGGTCGAGTAGGCGATTTGGCCAAATCCGGTAGAGTCGTCGTATTGCACGTAGATCCGCCAGGCGCCGGCCCGCGTGCCTGGTGCCGCCTCGATCCACGAAACGGCTTGGACCGGCAACGGCACCCCAGTCCAGTTCGCTCCACCGTCGCTGGATCGCCAGAGATTTAAGCTGCCGTTGGTGCCCGTTTCGGCCAGCATCGACCCGGCAATTGGTCCCCAGAAGCCTAACACGTCTGTACCGCTGGGTCCATAGGGCACCGAGATGGGCTGCCAGGTGCCCATGCCGTCCCTACTCAGCGCCAGGGAGGAGCTCTCGCCGCCGCCAGAATTGGAGTCCAGAATGGCATAGGTTGAGCCTCCCGCGGTGGCCAGCGACCATACCGCAGCGTTTGGCGCATTATATGCCTGCCAGGTAGATCCGCCATCCCTGGTCAGGACGCCGGTCCCCATCGGGCTGGGACTGTCATACAGAAGAGCGGTGGTGGGTATCATCGCATCTACGGTAGCGTCTCCGCAACCATCAAAGTTGGCATTGATTTGCGTAAGCGGTCCCCAGGACACCCCGCCATCGTGAGTCACAACGACCTGAGGCTGTGAGGGCTGATAAGTAGTAGTTGCACAGGCGTAGGCGACCTCGCCGTCGCTTGGGGCAACTGCAATGTCTGACTGGTGAAACATCATGCCGAAGCCGGGGGGCAGCGCGGCCTGGCTCCAGACCGGTGTCGGCCCTGTTATTGGCGTGCCCAGGCTCGGTAGCGTGGTAATATGTGGCGAACGTGTTGGCGTAGGCAGTGGGAGAGCTGTTAGGGTGGCTGTCGACATGGCTTTCGGAGCATTTACCTGTCGACCTTGCCCGCAGCTAGCAAGGACAAGCACGCAGCAGACCACACTTGCCGTGAGCAGTCGATGCGTGGTACCGGATGAGCGCACATGGTACGCCATGCAGTTATCTCCGCTTTCTTGTCCGCTGAACGGATGGAGCTGACCCCATCGACCCCGGCTGCCCAGAAAAGCCGGCATATGCCACACCTATTCTCGCGCTATCGCTTCCGCATAGGAGAGATGTGATTTTGCACCACTATAGCGCGGCAGCATTCGAGCAAACAGTGACGCAGATCACAGATTGGGCAAGTCGGGCGACATCCACTTATTCTGTAGTGCGTACCACCAGTTGGATGCCACTCAATACAACTTTTTTGCGAGTGTCCTTGGAGCCGATTGCCTTCAGTGATGAGGAGCTTGCCGAGGCATTCTACGCTGGTGTAGAAGTTGTCTAAAAGCAGAGCATGGACGGCAGCCAGTGCATAAATAAACGGCCAATCCAGATGAGTGGGAAAGGTGCTCACCAGGGTAACTCTGACATCACCGCGGCTACATAGCGTCAGCATACGAGCAAGATGTCGCTTATACAGCCATCGGACTAATCGCTCCATCAACTCTCTAACGAGTCGACTATTTGCATGGGCTGGCTGTCGTCGGTGGACATGACCGCAACGACATGCACAAGCTAACACCGGCGTTGACAGCACCTCCTGGTTCTACTGTCTGGGTGGTCCACAATGTACTCAGGTTGTGTCAACTGCATAGGTTGACCAGGTACTTGGTCTGACGGACCTTCGTCCAACGCTATCCTCATCTCAGCTGGACATGCTTTGGGTTTCAGGTCAGCGGCATCGGACCTTAGGTTGGAAAGCACAGTATGTGGAGCGCGAACTGCAAGGAGCTTCGTGTGCCTCAGCCGCTCGTACCGCTTGCCGTAACGATTGTGGGACGGGCCTCCACTATCATGAGGATGAGAAAGACCCGTATAGGAGCAAGAAAGGTTGAGGCCATGAACAGCAAGAAGAGAGAAGATCCCACAGTGAGAACCACTTTTTGGACCCAGCGTCGCTTCACCGGCATCACCCTTATTGTAGGGTGCTTCATTTTCCTGGGAGCCGCCGGCGTGATGCCGACAGATAAGCAGGGGAATTTCATCACCAACCTGCCTCTGCGGGAGCAGTTACTCACGGTCAATGCCCACATAGCTCAGTTGCAGTGGTCTTTGAGTCTCTTCATCACCGGACTCATCGTAACCATCCTGGGGCTTGCCATGCTCACGATGTTGTTACGCAACGCCGGGGACCGTACATTCTCACTCCTGGCGCTCGTCGCCTTGGTGTTCGGGGGCGTACTCATGGTCATTTTTCTCGCCTTTCCCCTAGGCGTAGAATCTTTGGCCGCACAAGCAACCGCCAGAACCGGAGTGATACCAGATTACTTTATGGCGCTCACGCTCTGGACGAATGTCCTCTTCGCGATCTACACTATTCTCGCTTTTGTAGCGCTTGCTTTCTACGGAGGAGCGGTGCTCTCCACTCGCCTGCTGCCTCATTGGGTGGGCTGGCTCTTGATCGCGTACAGCTTGGCCGGATTGGTAGTAACAGGTACCAGCAGTGGGAATGTTCCTCCCTTTCTCCAGCACGTGGTACCGATCCTGCTGGGCATACTGCTCCTTCTGCCAGCAGCAGCAAGGTTAGACCATGCACAGCTCAACACCAGACAACAACAATCCCTCGGGTCAAGCACGGCGGCATGAGAGCTACCGACCTGGAGGTAGTATGAACCATCGCGAAACGCATAGCCGCTTGCTTGTTATGGCGCGAAGAGCGTGGCTTGTAGCCGCAGTATTCCTGTTGGCCAACTTTGTATTCAGCGTCCCAGCCTACTACCAGAGCGTATTTGTTCCCTGTACCTCCCCGGCCGGACTCTGTAAAAGCGGTCAACTTAATCTAGCGAATTTTCACGCTCTTGCGAGTTCGCATCTCTCCGTACAGTCATATGCAATTATCGTGACGGGAGTGAATGCTGCCGTCTCCTCGCTGTTCTGGGTAGCGGGCATCCTGATATTCTGGCGTAAGGGCCGCGGGTGGCTGGGTCTGTTTGTGTCTTTCCTGCTCATCGTCTTTGGCTCAGCCGGTGTAGACGCGGCCTTCTTAGCGACTTTTGCAACGTTTGGCCAGCCACCACGGTTCATCATGGTACCTGGCGTGATATTTCTCTTGCTCGTCAACATCTTCCAGTGGCCGGCTCTCGGCGCCTTTCTTGTGACCTTTCCCACCGGCCGCTTTACTCCTCGCTGGACCTGGGTCATCGTCCTGCTCTGGCTAGCTCAGGATGGCCTTTTCTTCCTGGGCATCTCCAATGGTCCGGCTCTGCTCTTTGCTGCAGAACAGATAGTGGTCTGGGGCAGCACAATGGGAATTCAAGTCTACCGCTATCTGCATATCTATGACGCTGTGGAACGCCAACAAACCAAGTGGTTTGTGTACACCCTGGTCATCGCTGTCGGTTTGCAAGTCGTCCTGGCGGCGCTGCCCGGGATAGTCCCGGCACTCGGCGCACCAGATTCGTGGTATCAGCTCTTCAATGCTGGAATTGTACCCGCCATAGTCTTTGTACCGATTCCCTTGGGCATTGGGATCGCTATCTTGCGCTATCGATTGTGGGACATTGATCAGGTCATCAATCGTACGCTCGTCTACGGTTTACTCACCGCCACGCTGGCCTCGATCTATGTCGGGCTGATCGTTGGTCTGCAGTTTGCCGTCGATAAGGTAAGCGCGCAAGCCGAGCAGTCTCCTGTTATCCTGGTGGGTTCGACTCTGGTGATCGCCGCACTATTTCAGCCGCTCCGCCATAGACTGCAACAGACAATTGACCAGCGCTTCTATCGCCGGAAATATGATGCGGAGAGTATTCTAGCCAGTTTCAGCGCGAGCTTGCGCAACGAAGTAGATCTAACGGAGCTAAGCCAGCAACTGGTGGCAGTAGTGGAGCAAACAATGCACCCGGAGCACATCTCGCTCTGGTTGCACCCACCTGCCAGTTCGCACAGCCCATCACCCCAAGCTCACGATATCTCGGTCTAGTAGAATCTGGAGTGCAGCACACCGCCATGTCCCGGTATGAAGCGGTATAAAGGCACGGTGACGGCACTGCGCATGGAAAGCCATGAGGTCATTGCACATAGTCCGGTCGCAGTGCCAGCCCATTCAAACCTGTCGGCTACAAGATGATGGCTCATTATCTGTAGATACTGAAGAGACAGAAGACCCTACCATGCCTCCTACCTTCAGATCGGATACCAGCATCCAAGTCACTGGCCCGCTTCCCAGAGGTAACCAGGAATGACGAGACGTGGTCTTCGTCCAGCACACATCGATCTAGAATAATGAGCCAACTCTGCGAGAAACTGCATGAACGTTGGCAGACGGCGTTGAGAAGGAGAATGCCATTCTCATTCTCTTGCAGGAGTTCTGGCCATAATGTACTGGTGTTGTGAGCCCAGTGTAAGCCCACTGGGCGGTTGAGTTGACAGCTCTATCTCCCGGGAAATTCTTATATCAGTCGGACCTATTTCGGGTTTCAGGTCACCCATTGTCTTCAGCGATCGGGACCTTGCCGACGTTTTCTATAACGGTGTTGAGGTTGACCTGCACCTGTTTTGGGTTGCATGTCAAGACCGCTTCAGATAGATACCAGAGAAATTGCTCCCCTTGCACTCCTCAGGCGACATTCACGTGTTCTGCAACAAACTGCTCACTTGTACGTATACATGCAAATACCAGGCGAGGGTGGACATAACGTAGAGATATAGGCGCGTTTCTTTGCCCTGGCTATCTCGAATAAGCTGTTCATGTGCGTATTGCGAAAAGACCAACGTGCTGATGGCTATGACTACCACGTGGCCGATCCCCAAACATCTCCCCCGGTCCG
>JBKQTH010000234.1:0-4945 GCA_052143275.1 Ktedonobacterales bacterium
AGATCTGAATGCCGCCATCAATCTGATGAAACTGGCCGGCTCGTTTCTCGGACAGTCAAAACGCTCGGTGCGAGCCGCCAGCTCTGGCGCGGAGCCGTAAACTCCGTGTGAAACTGGATGCAGTGAAGCAGGAACCGAACACCAGGTCTGGCTTGTCTATATCTGGGTAAGTTTTGGAGAACGGCCAGGTCCTTTCTCCGTATCCAGCTCTCTTTGATCTCTGTCTGATCTATGCGGGTTGGTTGCTCAGAAAGGAGCGTAATCGCTCACTGAGGGCCGCGATATCATCCCAGTTGCCCCTTGGAGCGGCAGGCCAGTCCTCAACATTACCCCGCAGGTATTCGGCTGGTGCGTCGGGGTAGCGGGCAGTGAGATGGATATGCAGGTGAGGCGTTGCCTCGCCATAGAAGGTCACATAGATTTTTTCCGCGCCTGTGCAGGCTTTGAGCGCTTTGCAGAGGCGCGCCACCTGCAGACCAACGGCTTGAGACTCGCATGCCGTTAACTCCGCGAAGTCCGGCGTGTGGCGTTTGGTTTCCAGGAGCAGATGCCCAAGATAGGCTGGCCATTCATGCGTGTGGAAATGGTGGGCGTAGACCCGTTCATCTTCGTAAATGGGGCCGCCTGCGACCGATATCAGACCTTGCTGGATGCGACAAAACAGACAGTCCTCCATTGTCTCCTCCTCTTCGGTGTGAAAACACCCTCGTTCTTGTTTCAAACGCGGTGAGGCTGCGCTATGCGCTGTGCTCTGCTCTTGTATCACACAACGGTGCCCCGACCTTGTGCTTTTTTTGAGGACCCTAAAAAAAGCACAAGGAACGCGTGCAATCTGTGATAGGGTAATACTTCAGCTCTGCAGACTAGGGACACTTCTGCCCTTGTGTCCGCAGCTGTTCCCTTGACAGCAACGGCTGGGCATGATACACTTGTTCTAGCAACTAGGCAGTAATCATGTCGTCCTGTGAGGATGCCCTGGCGAGGTAAGGATGATCAAGCATGCTGGTGCAGCGGGCCTATAAAACGGAACTGGACCTGAACGATCGGCAAGTCACTGCGTGCAAGCAGCATGCTGGCGCCGCTAGGTGGGCCTATAACTGGGGGTTGCGGGTAAAGGAGGAACGGTATAGGGCCACCCGGAAAAGCCCCACCGCCATCGACTTGCATCGCGAGCTCAATGCCCTCAAGAAGACCGCTGTGCCGTGGATGTACCAGGTCTCCAAATGTGCGCCGCAGGAAGCCCTGTGGAATCTAGATGCCGCTTTTAAGAACTTCTTTCGGCGGTGTGCCCTCAAGAAGCAAGGCAAGTGGAATGGCAAGCTGGGCTATCCCCAGTTCAAGACCAAGAAGAAGGGACTGGGCAGCTTCCGCCTCACCGGAAGGATTGTAGTGTCGGCGGATACGATTGTGCTCCCTCGCCTGGGGCGGCTGCGCCTCAAAGAACGCGGCTATCTGCCCACCAGTGATGAGGTCATAATCTTGTCGGCGGCGGTCAGTGAGCAGGCGGGACACTGGTATGTCTCTCTGCAGGTGGAAGAGGAGCAGGTGGTCCCAGAGAATACCGGGCCGGTCGTAGGCATTGATCTGGGCATCAAGCACCTGGCCACGCTCTCCGATGGCGAGGTCATTCCCAATCCTCGTCATCTCAAACGACGCCTGAAGAAACTCAAGCGGCTTCAGCGGGTGGTGAGTCGGCGGCAGAAGGGCGGCAAGAACCGCAAGAAGGCCGTCCGAAAACTCGCGAAGCTCCATCGGCAGATCAAGCACCAACGAAGCAACACGCTCCATCAGGTCACCACCAGGCTGGCGAAAACCAAGTCGGTGCTGGTGATAGAGGACCTGAACGTC
The DNA here is from genome assembly GCA_052143275.1 of Ktedonobacterales bacterium. Classification (GTDB taxonomy): domain Bacteria; phylum Chloroflexota; class Ktedonobacteria; order Ktedonobacterales; family JADMIN01; genus JAJPKE01. Next base: position 1,849 of record JBKQTH010000234.1, read on the forward strand.
AGCGGGATGCTCAAGAACCACCATCTAGCCCAAGCCATCGGCGATGTGGGGTTTTACGAGTTCAAGCGGCAACTGCTCTATAAGGCGAGCTGGTACGGAGCTCGGGTGCTCCTCGCTGATCGCTGGGAGCCTTCCAGCAAGCAGTGTAGTGCCTGCAGGTGGCTCGACGAGGAGCTGACCCTCTCGACCCGTACCTTTCATTGCCAGCAGTGCGGTCTGGTGCTGGACCGGGACTTAAATGCCGCCCTTAATTTAGTGAAACTGGCCGGGAGTTCCTCGGACAGTCAAAACGCTCGGTGCGAGCGGCCAGCTCTGGCACGAAGCACACGCCTCGTGTGAAACTGGCGGCGAGGAAGCAGGAACCAAACGCCAAGGGTGACGTGTCCATCCTTGGGTAAGTTTTGGAGAACGGTAGTGGAAAGGAGATGAGATGGAGCAATGAGCATGCAAGCAGGAAGATCTTCGACTGCTGGAGACGCTGTCCCACTGGCGCAGTTCCCCAGCGATTTCCCGCGTGTTTTGCCCGCGCACCCGGACGAGATGGAGAGGTGGCTGGTGGCGGCACGTCCCCGCCTGCAGCGCCTTGCGCACTTGCGGAATGTGCCGGCCGATAGCGTCGAAGATGTGGTGCAGGAAACGTTGCTGGAAGCCTGGACGCACCTGGACCGTCTCTCTGCGCCTGAGGGGTTTCATCTCTGGCTGGATGAAATTTGCCGCAATATCTGCCGCCGCCATGCGCGTAAACACCTGAGGCAGCTGCAGCTTTCCTCTCCTCTCGAGGAGGACGACGACGAGGCCACTCTCTCCCCGCTCAACAGGATCCCCGATCCAGAGGTTTTTGATCCGGTCGAGGCGCTCAGCCGCCAGGACGTGGCGGTGTTGCTGGATCGCGCGCTTGGCTCGCTCTCCAGCAGTGCTCGCGAAATGGTCGAGCTCTGCTACCTGGTGGAATTGCCGCAGCGCGAGGTTGCTGCCCGGCTGGATCTCTCTCTGAGTGCCCTGGAGGCTCGCCTGCACCGAGCCCGTCAGCACCTGCGCCAGGTGCTGAATGGTCCTCTTCGCACCGATGCCGAAGCCCTTGGGCTGGCGTTGGATCAGGAGTACACGGGAGGGTGGCGCGAGACGCGGCTCTGGTGTACGCTGTGTGGTCGTCAGCGGCTCGTGGGCGTCTTTCTGCCCCAACCAGGCGGAAGCGCCAATCTCCATATGCAGTGCCCTGCCTGCGAGCAACGCTACGGCCTCATCGACACCCAAGGCAACAATGTCCATAGCAAGGGGCTGGTTCGGCTGGATGGCGTGCAGTCCTTCCGGCCGGCTTGGAAGCGCACAATGCAGGCGATGAGCCGCTTGTTGCTGGGAACGCTTCACCCAGGCGCGCATGTGTGCCTGTATTGCAGAGTGCCCGCCAGGGTCCGCTTGATCGAGAAGACGCAGGTCATACAGAGTGACGAAGCAGTGATGCTGCCACCAGGGCTTGTGCGGCATCCGGCTCAGTTCTGGTTGTGGTGGGATTGTCCCCGGTGTGGGCATGGTCCGGGGGCAGGGGGCGAATTCTTTGCGGCCAGCGACCTCGTCTACTGGTCGCATGCACGTACCCAGCAGTTTATGCAGGAGCATCCCCGCTGGATCAGCGAGCCGGAACTGCTCGTGGAGTACGCGGGCCAGCCTGCCATCCGTTTCCAGATGGCTGACGTCACTAGCCCCGCGCGCCTGACCGTGCTGGCTCATCGCGAGACGCTGCAGGCGCTGGCGTTTTTCTAGCCACTGCGTGGGCTTCTCGTGTTTCGGGCTCTAAGGTGCCTGGTTTGTGTTCTATGCTCGAGCCGGTTGCAGGACGAACCGCTGGTATGGTGCTGGCGGCACCTGCATCCGCCTCACCAACTAGGTAGGAGGGTGAAGATGACATCGACTGAGCGGCAGAAGAGATTGCTCGAGGAGTTTGAGCAGGCACGAACGGCCATCCGCGAATTCATAACCAGCCGTAGTGAGCGTGAGCGAACAGTGCTGTCAACCGCCATACCGGATCAGTGGTCTGCTGGCGAACTGCTCACGGCGATTGGGTTCTGGATGGACTACATGGTTGAGCGCATGGAATATTTCCGACGCGGCGAGACGCCGCCAGCTCACGTGGACTTTGGTGCCGTGCAGGCGGGAGCATTGACAGAGCAAGCACACTGGGCCTGGGAGCAGCGCGTCTTGGCCTTTGAACGCGCGAACGCTGCTCTCATAGACGAGGTATGCCTGTTTGATGATGAACACCTCGCAGCACACAATGCGTACGGCGACGATCCGGGCGACGAGCTGTCGGGTGAGGTAGAGGCCAATGGCTGCATCTGGCCGCTGCAAGAATTGGACAAGTACTATAAGCAGACTGGTGAGCCAGACCGAGCGGCACGCGTGCGCGCCCTGCTCGTCTCCGTCACTGGAGAGCCTGATCGAGTCGTCTGTGATCTGACCTCTCCTGAGACGCTTGCAACGATGTCTGCAGAGGCGGCGCCCGTGATCATCGACGTACGCGGCAAGGCAGACTACGCGCGGGGGCACCTCCCTGGTGCGCTGCATATACCGCTGGCAGAGCTACCGCGCAAGCTCAAGCGACTGCCAACCGACCGCTCGATCATCACATACTGTAACATGCATCATCCGGGGCAATCACGCGGCGAGCGAGCGGCAGCACTCCTCGCCGAACATGGCCTGCACGCCTCGGCGCTGGCGGGCGGGTTCACCGCGTGGGAAGCGAGCCAACGGCCCGTCGAGACGTCCAATTGACACTCTACCCAGATAAATCCGGGAGATTCTCAGGCTACGTATGTGGCAACCCGCTGCGTTAGCGCCTGAAGGCGGTGCCCCCGCCTAGGGTACGGTGGAGCGTCCGAAGAGGCTCCGTTAAAGCGGCCGTACATGTGTCCATTCTCGCATAGCAGCGAGAAACCGGAAAGGGAATGGGGCCATTCGTCCCCTGATTCAAGCCCTGACTTTTATACACAAGTTTTCATTTGCTAGAATAGGACGATGAAAACCCAAGAGCTGTTGGATGCCCAGCAATGGGCGAAAGCGACCTTTAAGCCTTGTCAACTCAACGACCGGCGTCGCACGA
>JBKQTH010000235.1:0-6940 GCA_052143275.1 Ktedonobacterales bacterium
GCCACGAGTTTATCTTCCAGCGGAGGTGACCCCGGCGCATGGACAATTATACGTTCTTGCTTTATCTTCGAATCGGCCTGGTAGCAATTCTCTATTTGGTCATCTTGCAGGTTGTCCTGGTGTCGAGGCGAGATTTGAAGCAAGCGGAGAAACCGGCGGTAAGCAGTTCGACCACGCGAGCTCGCCAGATAGTTGGGCATCTAATTCTGATCGACAGTGGCTCGACGCACTACAAGCCAGGCCAACAATTCGATCTGGAACCCATTACGACTATTGGTCGTGCGCCAACCAACAGTATTGTTCTAGAGAGCACATTCGTCTCTACTGAACACACTCGTATCCTCTACAAAGATCGGTCTCTGTGGGTGGAAGATATGGGTAGCCGAAACGGCACTCTGGTTAACCAGCATACGATAACTCAGCCGGTTGCAGTTTCGCCCGGGACGATACTGCAGGTGGGCGACGTGCGTTTTGAATTTGCCGCCGCCTAGAGAAAAGGGGTCACGCGATGTTTAACCGGCACCGCTATCGCTGGACGGAGCTGTGGCTGTTGGTTCTGCCGTCTCTTTTCCTGCTGCTTGCGCTGTTTGAGTTACTGGTAGTCCATAACTTGAACGTGCCGGTATCCGTCAATAAGCTGCCACCTCTAGATGTGTTTACACCCGCATTTGGTTTGATTGCCGCGCTCTTTGCCGCTCACATTCTGCTGGTCATCATTGCGCCGGACGCCGATCAGACCTTGCTGCCCATTGCCGGTATGCTGACCAGTATCGGGGTAGTGATGGCGCTGCGCCTCGGTCCGGATATCGGCCAGCCGACTCTCGGCATCAAGCAGCTGGTATTCTCGATCGTGGGGTTGGCGGTCTGCGTCCTGACGGTCTGGGCCACCCGCAACCTCAGTTGGATACGCAACTATAAATACACGTGGGCGGCGGTCGGACTGGTGCTGGTGGCAATCACGTTAGTGCATGCGCATAGCTTTAGCACCAACGCACCAAGTCGCGATGTACTGACTATTGGATCAGGTGGTCTCTCGTTCCAGCCATCGGAGATCCTCAAGATTTGTCTGGTGATCTTCTTTGCCGGGTACCTCAGCGAGAACCGCGAGATGCTGGCCGCCTCTTACCTTCGAGTTGGACCTTTTAGATTGCCGCCGCTCAAGCATCTTGGCCCCCTAATCCTGATGCTAGGCCTGGCGCTGCTCACCATCCTTGTGGTCAAAGAACTCGGGCTAGCCATCTTGATCTTTGGCCTCTTCCTGGCTATGCTCTATGCGGCAAGCGACCGGCTGACCTATGTTGTGGGCGCGGTTGCCGCCTTTGCTTTTGGTGCACTAGCGATCTACCACCTCTACCCTTACGCGCAGCAACGTATCGCCATCGTTGGCACCGCTTTTCAGCCCAATGTTGCTGAGAATGCCGGTTATCAGATCGTACAGGGCCTGATTGCTTTCGCCAATGGTGGGGTATTCGGAACTGGTCTGGGATTGGGCAAGAGCTGGATCGTGCCATTCTCCTGGACCGACTATATCGCGGCTTCGTTTGGCGAGGAGTTCGGCTTCGCTGGTATTCTGGCGCTGGTTGGGCTCTTCATGCTTCTGGTGTACCGTGGCATGCACATCGCCACTCGCCCGCGCTCGAGCTTTAACCAGCTCCTGGCAGTGGGGCTAACGGCGGTATTTGCGCTGCAAACTATAGTCATTCTTGCCGGAAATCTAAAACTCATGCCGCTTACCGGCATGCCGTTGCCGTTCGTCGCCTATGGCGGCAGCTCACTCATCGCCAACTATATCATTATTGGCTTGTTATTGCGTCTCTCTCAGGAAAAGGCATGAAGACACCACGCATCCAGTCACTCCTACCTGCTATTGGTGTGTTTTGCCTGGCACTACTGGTGTGCATAGGCTGTCAACCTGACAGTCGCTCGCGACTATGTCCCCGAGCATGACTCACTGGCCTACCAGACTCTGGCGTTTCACCTGCTGGACGGCTAACGTCCTCACCAAAAGCCAGGTCTTACCCAACTGATACGTCGAGATCTAGCTCGACGTACCGTGCTGTGTCGACGCGGCACGGGCGTGCGGGTTAGCGCCTGCGTGCGGTCCGGTATAGCTCCCCACGTCCTACATGGTCGCGGTCTAGGCGGGGGCAGCGGCACCTCGGTCTGCACCGAGCAGATTACTGACGTGCCACGTCGCGGTGGCCGCATCATCGCCCAGATACACTCCGGTTACTTTGCGCTGTAGTTCGGGATTACGCATGAAGGCTGGACCACTAAAGCCCACAAATGGGCGTGGTGCGTCAAGCTGGTTGAGAGCCTTCGCCAGGCGGGCCAGAGAGCGGATGCGTTGCGCTGTCGTCACCGTCAGGCAGACCAGGGCGGGCCGGCGCTTACGCACCTCCTGGACCAGGCTGTCAGCTTCGATGTCCTGCCCAAGGTAGATAACGCGCAGACCGGCACGACGCCAGAACACTGCCAGCGTCAGGGCATTTACTTCGCTCAACTCTTTTGGTCCGCAGCCAACGAATGCCAGCGGACCATCGTTACGCTCGGGTGTGCGGTGAAAAATTGCGAAGAGGAAGGATTTCGCGTAATTCACTGCGAATCGCTCCTCTGGCGTCGAAGCCTCGTGCTTCGAAGTAAGATCGCTGATTCGCGAGAGCGTTGGTAGCAGCAGGCCGATACAGACGGTCTCCACCGAGCGCGAGCCTAGTGCCTCATTGAGAATGTAGTTTGCCGCGGGCGTATCAAAACTTGTAAAGGCGCGTATGAACTGGGGCTGTAGGCTACGTAAGTCACGACCACGCTTCTCCGGTGCTCCGGGGCCTGACCAGGGTACACCCGGAGCAGTCGCCTCCGCGGTCTGTCTGATCGGTTCAAGGGTTCCTGAGTTTGGCGATTCATGATGGGTAAAGCTGGCCACTTTGGGCTCGGCAAGTTGGCCTGACAATGGCATTTTGCCCAGAGAAGACGAGTTGGATCCAGGTGCAGCAGGATGCAGACTTCCCGGGCCTACTGCTGGACCCGACAAAGGCGATGAGTACATTCCTCCAGGTAGCCGGCCCGAACCGGAAGAACTGGGATAGCTGGAACCAAGGGGTCCAGAGGTGGTTGGGTACTGCGGACTATAGAGTTGGCCCGACGACGGAATATCCAGGGTAGGAGACAGAGGCCCCGAATTGGGAGATTGCTCCAGCTCACTCAGGCGGCGGGTTGGTTTGGCGCTGCGCGCCATAAATCCACTCGACCCACTTTCGCCCGCAGAGGCCATGTTCCCACGGGACCTCAGCCCATCGTCAAGCGGCCCCGATAGGGATCCGGAGCCCGACAGCGAGCCAGTGTTTACGCGGCCGGTTCCGTGAGGTCCGAGTAACCTAGCTGCAGCTTCATTGGGAGACACACCGTTTAGAATTTGTTCTCGCAGCCATAGAGATGCGACAATATCACGCTCCGAGTACCGACGCCCGTTGCCCCCTGATTCATCGGGGACCCGCATTGGCGATGGTATGCCGAGTTGTTGTTCCCACCCCCACAGGATCATGGGTCGCACACGCACAATCTGGACAACAGTGGTCAAGTCGTATTTGGGATTGTCCGAATAGTCTGCTAGATTTGGTGGATTGCTCCCCTTACCAAAAGAGAGACCAGCGTTTCCTCCAGAATTCGATCCACCATTGTACATCACAACCACACCTCCCCATTGAGCCGTTTTGGCTTGCCAACCTCGATTTTACTGCTTCATTGTTCAATGATAATGCTGAGTTTAGCAAGATAGCAATAGAGTGAACGAGACACAACGAGTATGATTATACCATGCGGCAAGCGGCAAATGAAAAGCCGCTCCTTCAGCGACCGCTAGGCCGCAGAGAGCCCAGCAACTGAAGAGTCTCCCGCCATTCGGCTGCGGCCGTCGTGGCCCATTGGCGCTGAGCGCTAGAGATATTAGATGCCTTGAGGAATTCCTGCACCAATTTAAGTTGGGCTTCTGCCCATAGGAGGTCGCTCTGGAGTGATGTGTCTTCGTCGGCGCTGAGGCGGCGAAGGCGCGAGATGCTGGTGAGTAATCCAGGAGAATGTGGATCGCGATCGCCGATATGGTGCGGTATGATATGGCCCTGGAACGTAGAAGAAAGTTCGTAGAGACCTTGGTAGAGAGAGGCCGCTGGTAGAGTGCCGGCCGGCGGCAGATTACTCAGGGCAACGAGTACCAACGCCAGCTGGTTTGCTATTGCCGTGAGATTGGTGCCGAGGTAAACCTCAACTACATGGCGGTAAGCGAAACCACATCTACGCATACGCAACTCAATAGATTCGCCCTCTATTTCAGGTTCTAGCGGAGCTGGCCACCATGGCTCGCTACCGTCATCTTGGCTGCGTAGCTCAGGATAGCCTGATTCCAGAGCAGTTAGATACCCCTGTGTCGCGATTTCCAGTGAGTTCGCGCTGTGATATAGACGGCGGCCTGCGGCTTCCAGCTGCGAGAGAAAAACCTCTCCGCGAGCGTGGCTGGGTCTAGCGTCTCCAGGAAAGCTGGCGAGCAATAGCAGAAAGTACTCGGCTTCGACTCCCAATGTACCTAGGGCGCTGGCCAGCGTAGCTCGTACTTCGTGAGGTACACACGCCATGCGCAAGCCGGAGTAGAGCCGAGTTTCCCAGGTTGCTATGGGTGCGGAGGGTTGTGGTGCCATAGTAAAGAGTGAAGGGGTAATGGTCGTTGGTGCTTGCTGGTTCTGCCCTCTGCCCATCATATGCATCTACCTCCACTCCTGATCTCAACAGATACGAGATGGCACAGCCGCGGGCGCTATCACCCAACAGCTACCAGGAGCGATTGTACCGTACCCGAGATCAGTGAGCAATTGCCGCAGGACTAGCGGCTAGGCTGAGAAGGTTAAAGCGGCGATGACCGGTTTTTTGAGCAGGTTCCGTCTTGTGTTTGACATTCAGCTGGGGCGCTGCCTACAATCGAATGATAGCGAATTGTTAATACGGATAGTACAGATAGTGTTGGCCTCAAGCGCTATCACTGTAGAGGCGCTAGGCCGATGTGGGCGAATCACTTTCTGCTTGGATGGATTGGAAGAAGCATGCCAGAGAGCGAGATATCTGCTGCGCTCGGCGCGCGGAAGCCGGAGTTGCGGCGCCGTCTATGTGAACGCGCTGGAGATGGTATTGAACCACAGCCGGGGAGCGATGCGGAATTATTGTTGGATGCACTCGGTGGTATGGATCCAAACAGCTATCGCCTGGCCTATGCCGCTTCGGCGCGGCGTTTGGCGGAGCAAGGAGGTAGGCTGGAGGTGCGCCTGGAGAGTGTCCAGCAGTGGAGCAGCGTGCTGTCAGATGCGATCTCCGATTTTTGGGGAGACCAGCCAAGTTTAGCTAGCCAGGCACAGCAATTTTTGGGGATGCTTACTGCCGATATCATGGTCACGTTGACACGGGCCTTTCAGGAGATGAAGACACAGCAGTCTGCCGAAGATGCCGAGAACGCCAGACGTGGGCTGACCAGAATGGAGGCGCTGCAGCGCATAAACGCCTCCGCCAATTCTATTCTAGAGCTTGATCAGACTTTGCAGACCGCTGCCAACGCTGTTGCCGACGAGATGGGCGCCGATCTCTGTGTGATCTTTCTGTTTGACGATATCACTCGTGAACTTCAGCTGCGCGCAACCAGCGGCCCCAATCCCAGCAGTGACCATTTCTCGTTGCAGCTCGGCCAGGGTTACACTGGATGGGTGGCTGAACATGGGCATCCCCTGATTGTACGCGACGCGTTTGAGGATGCGCGTTTTACCAACGAGGCGGTTGCATATGGCGAGCCTTATCGCGGCTTGCTTGCTATTCCCATCATATTCTTCACCATGGTGAAGCTGCAGGGAGTCATCGCGGTCCAAACCAAAGAGCCTCGCTATTTTAGCCAGCAGGAGGTGCACTTTCTCGAGATCGTTGCGGGTCAACTGGCTATGAATATCGAAAATGGTCAGCTCTATGAGCAGACAGATGAGGAGCTACGCCGTAAGGTGCATGAGCTCAGTACACTTCATCGCGTATCGGCGGCGGTGACCTCCTCTCTGGATCTAGATAACGTTCTGAGCATGATAGTAGCTCAGGCGGTCCTCCTGAGTGGTGCTGACTCCTCGATACTCTTCGAGCTCGATCCCACGACGGAACGGCTTCGCGCAGTGGCTAGCCATGGCTTCGACACCGGAGCAATTGCCAACGCAACAGTACATTCCGGGCAGTGTTGCGTTGGAAGGGTTATTCACTCGGGTGAGCCTAGTATGCAGGTAGATTGTATGCGCCAGGATGTTGGATGCTTTCTCCATGATCTACCGGATGTGGTAGGTGACCAGCATGCCGTCCTGTGTGCACCCCTGACGACAGTACATGGCCCACTGGGCTCGCTCTGCGTCTTCAGCAGCCAGCGTCATATGTTGAATGCACACCAGCTGCAGTTGGTAGTTACCTTTGCCAACGTCGCGGCAATTGCTATGGAGAATGCCCGGCTCTTCACCGAGACCCGCGAGGGCCTTCGTACCAAGGATGCTTTGCTACGTGAGATGCATCACCGGGTCAAGAACAATCTGCAGCAGGTGGCCTCAATCCTCAATATGCAGCGCCGACGGGCAAAGTCGGTCCAGCTGGAGCAGATTCTTGAAGAAAATGTCTCGCGCATCCAGGGCATTGCCGCAACCCATGATCTCCTCTCGACGGCTCAGCTAGGCATGGCTCCGGTCGACGAGATAGCACGTAAGATTGTCGGGATTGTACGAGGCAATCTGGTTCCACCTGAGCTTCAAATTCGCTTCCATATCAGCCATGCGCCATTCTATGTGCCTAGCGAACAAGCAACAACGCTTGCTATTATCCTCAACGAGCTGATTGCCAATGCCATTGAGCATGGCTTTGGAGGGAGAGACCATGGCGAGATTCGCAT
>JBKQTH010000236.1:0-31931 GCA_052143275.1 Ktedonobacterales bacterium
GTCCAGGTATGTACCCGGAGAGCACTATCGGCAACCGGCAGGCTATTGCCTCGCAGATGGTGCTAGGTCCAGCTTTGGTGACGATTACATCAGCGGCTCCCATCAACTCATGCATATTCTCGACAAAGCCGAGAATCCGGCACCCCCTTTGCCGAGCAGTGGGAAACCGGACCGCGATGCGCTCCAGCCGGCTCCTGAGCCGCCGGTTGCGTCCAGCGACGATAATGAGTCGGAGAGGCAAATCGGCCTGCCAAAGAGCCGACGCCAGTTGGGCCAGCTTGCCCGCCCCCTCTCCGCCGCCAACGAGTAGCACGGTCGGCGGCGCAGGAAGCGAGCCCCACTCTTCGTCGGCACCAACACGCTCGAGTGAGCGGTTGAATGCCAGGTCTATGGGCATTCCCAAAAGTTGGATCGCCCGCTCCGGAACTCCGTGCCGCCGGCACACGTCACGCGCCTTCTCCGTGGGTACGATGCAGCAATCTACCGCGGGACTCATCCAGCCGGTGTGAGGTGTTTCCAGATCGGTCATGACCGTAAGCACAGGAATTTTCCGGTTCTGTTTCGTCTGCGCCCGCAGCGCGACATGACTGAGCAGCGGATGAATAATCACGATCATATCAGGGCTTAACCTGCCAAGCAGCTCGGCGAGCCTACGGCGGAGAAGCCGATAGATAAGCCGGTCAAGCGCTCGAAAGCTCAGAGAATGATTGGTGAGATGGAAGAGTGCGCCATAGAGCCATGGCGCATACCGGATGGAGTAGCGGTACAGCTGGTTCAGCTTTGCCAGCGGAAACTGGCCGCAGACCGCAAAGGCATCGACACACTCCAGGCGGTAGCGTTTGGTGAAGGGCGTATCCGCGGTAGATGTCAATGGGTGATCGGTTAGACATGGCGCCGGTTCCAGAGATGGTACTACGCTGGACTCCAGCGTGAGAAGCCTGATTCCCTGGCAGATGGCTTCGGCGGCCCGGCGGTGGCCGGCACCAGTCTCGGCGATAAGGAAGAGTATGCTATACGCAGGCGGTATATCTTCCGTTGCGACCTCCACTTTTGTCGATCCTCCGTCGTATGTATAAGGGAACACAGGAAATATAGGGCCCGTGGCTGACAGGACGATGAATGCTTTTCCCCACTTTTGTCATCAAATCGTCATCTTGATCTGCCATAATGCGGCCAGAAACCAAAAAGAGCTATAAGTAACTATAGACGCTCCGCCGGCTCTCGAGGAACTATTCGCTATGCGTATTCTGCTGATTGAAGATAACCACCGGCTGAACCAGTCACTGGCTGCCAGTCTAACCCATGAAGGGTATAGCGTCGACAGCGCCTATGACGGGCAGGAGGGACAGGATCTCGCCGAGATGGCACCGTACGATTTGATCATTCTCGATATTTTGTTACCCGAGAAGGATGGTCTTGAGGTCTGCCGCGACTTACGGCGAAGACGGCTGCACACACCGATTCTTTTGCTTACCGCTCGTGACAGTGTGGAGGATCGGGTCCAGGGTCTTGACTGCGGTGCCGATGATTACCTGGTCAAGCCCTTTGCCCTACAGGAGTTGCTCGCCCGCCTGCGCGCTCTGTTAAGACGCCAGTCGCCCTACACTCCGGGGCAACTGGAGATCGCCGGACTGGTCATGGATCCAACTACGCGCCAGGTAGAGCGAGAGGGCCGGCCCATTGAGCTGACGCCCAAGGAGTACGCGTTGCTCGAATACTTACTCTACCATACTCATCAGGTGCTAACCCGTGAGATGATTTTGCAGCACATCTGGAACTATGAGTTTGAGTGCGAGTCGAATGTCATCGATGTCTACATCCGGCGGCTGCGCCGCAAAATCGATGACCCGTTTGCGGTCAAATTGCTCTCTACTGTCCGTGGTATCGGCTATCGTCTGCAGGCACCGTCAGAGCAAGGCTGATCCATCATGGCGGAACTCAGCAACTGGAGTAAGACGGGGCGCTCGCCCTGTCATCTCTTCCCGGCAGCCGATATCGCCGGCATCAGTGACGCTCTGTCCTACGCACGAGATCACAACCTGGCGGTGATTCCTCGCGGCGCCGGCCACAGTTATACCGACGCGGCGTGGAATACCGGCGGAATGGTCGTGGATCTCACCCCGATGCGCCGGATCATCTCCTGGGATCCCGACCACGGCGTAATACGGGTAGAAGCAGGCGTGACCCTGAGCGACATCCTTCAAGTTACCTGGAAGGATGGCTGGTGGCCCTTCGCCACTCCGTCCACACCGGCGGTCACCATCGGCGGCTGTATAGGCATGAACGTTGTGGGCAAGAATTCGGTCAACTGCGGCACCTTCGGCGATCACATACTTGCCCTGGAAGTGCTGCTTGCCGGGGGCAACGTGCTCTCGCTGACACCCGAGCGGGATGGGAAGCTTTTTCACGCTTTCGTAGGCAGCCTGGGACTGCTGGGCATCGTCATCTCAGCTACGCTGCAGCTGCAGCGGCTGCCTTCCGATCGAGTCAGAGTGGAGACGCGTGGCGCCGCCACACTCGCCGAGATGTTCGCTCTCTTCGCCCAGCAACAGCCCCAGAGTGATTTCATCGAGGGCTGGATCGATGGCTTCGCGGTAGCGCACGAACTGGGACGTGGCCAGGTGACCTCGGCAACCATGAGCCAGCTTGCCACCAAGACACAGTTCCAGTATCCTCCCAGTGGCGCCAGCGACCACATACCAGCCTACCTGGTCAACGGGATCGGCGCTCTCTGCCGGCCGCTACTGGTACGTAGTCTGCCCATGGCTAACCGCGCCCGATACTATCGCAGCCGATGGCTCCGAACTACCAGGCAGACGCGTAGCCTGCCGGCGTACACCTACTATCCACCCACCGCCTTTACCGGGTATCACGTGGTTTTCCCGAGAGGCGTCGAGACGTTCCACGCCTTCGTTCCTGGAGCACGGGCCCAGGAGACCTTCGAGTCGGTACTGCGCTACTCACAGGACCATGGCTCTCTGCCGATCTGGTGTATCATGAAGCAACATCGCCGCGATGCTTTCCTGCTGAGCTATCAAGTCGATGGTTTTTCGCTGGAGCTGAATTATCCTCGCAACACTCGGAGACCTGAGGCGCTGGAGCGCGTGCTGCGACACATGATCGAGATAGTTATCTCAGCGGGAGGCAGATTTTATCTTGCCAAAGACCACTTTCAGACGCGAGAGCAGTATCGCCGCAGCGTCGGCGACACTGTGGTCGATCACTTTCTCGAACTCAAAGAGCGCTTCGATCCTGAGTCGCTCTGGCAGTCGGACCTGTATCACCGTCTCTTCGCTGAGCCGCCGCGGTGACCCTATGCCGAGATCGGAGGCTGACTTTGCTACCGTTGATCTATACCAACATAGATGCCGCTGTGATATTCATTGCCGCTTGCCTGATCTGGAATATTCCTGAAGCCATTGGCATGTTCAGACAAACGGCCAAGAGCAGTAGAAGAGAAGCATCGGTACAGGACCGCGGCTCTCTCTTTGTCCTGATCGGACTTCTCTGGGTAGGCCTGGCGGTGAATTTCATTCTTTCAGCTTGGCTGCCGGCGGCAGCTATATCCTGGCATAGGACGGCGCTATTCCTTCTGGGCGTGATTTTGATTCTTGTGGGGGTGGCACTGCGCTGGTACGCCATCGGGACGCTGGGGAGATACTTTACCCGCGACGTGGCCGTATCGGCGGATCAAACTGTCGTGCGGCGAGGCCCCTACCGCTGGATTCGCCACCCTTCGTACACCGGTACCTTCCTGACTATGCTGGGAGTGGGCCTGGCCATGACCAACTGGGCCAGCCTGGCGGCACTGCTCACCTGTGTCGCCGTCGGACACGTGTACCGGGTACGCGTCGAGGAGAAGGCTCTCTACCTGGCCCTTGGCCAGCCGTACCTCGACTACAGCCGGCACACCAAGCGCTTCATTCCCCGGGTATTCTAGAAGGCGCAGGCAAGCACATGGCACTCGAAGTCCAGCTAAAGCGAGCAACACAGCCGCTTTCGGACCGGTGGCAGCAGCTACCCGTCGAACTGCGTCATACGACGCAGCTCGGCATAAGCTACCGCCTGCCTCAGGTCGAGGCCTTCGGTCTGGATGCGCGTGCCACTCTCGAGAGACTTCTCAGCTATCCATTTCAACTGGTTCGTCTTGGTGCCTACTGGAACCGTATCGAGCCCAAACCAGGAGCGTTCAACACCGACGAACTCGACTGGCAGATGGATGCCGCTGAGCGATCCGGCAAAGACGTTATCCTCTGTGTTGGGCCGCTGAAAACTTTTGGCTATCCAGAGTTCTTCGTGCCTGCGCACCATCTTCCTCACCCATTCCCCGAGCATACTCTCGTACAGCCCTCCGCGTACCCATCGCTGCTCGCGGCGGCCTGCAGCTACCTCACTCGTCTGGTAGAGCGATACCAGGCACGCACCAGCATTGTAGCCTGGCAGCTCGAACACGAAGCCGTCGATCCGCTGGGGTTGGAACATTCGTGGCGCTTGGCTCGGGCTTTCGTCGAAAGCGAGTTCGCAGCGCTGCGCCGAGTCGATCCCACACGCCCCATCATGATGAACGGCTTTCTCCCCACCTCCTTACCGGTTGGTCTCTCCCAGTGGTGGCGCACCCGAGATCAGGGGGATTCGCTGGCCCTGGCTCAGCGCCTGGCCGATATTGTGGGTATCGACTACTATCCACGCACTGCGCTGATGAGCATCGGGACGAGGACGCTCTACCTGGACGGCAGCCAGAGTTCCTGGCAATGGGAAAGACGGAAGCGGTTGGGTGCCTGGACCCGTACCCATGAGGGGAAACTGATGATAGCCGAGGGCCAGGCTGAACCCTGGGAGACGGCGACGACGCCACCTAGTCCAGACCAACAGCGAGGTATGTACAGCTGCTTGCCTGAGCACATAGTTCAGAACTACAACAGCTGGATGCACTGGTCCCGGCCGGTAGGCCCACTCTACGCCTATCTCTTCTGGGGAGCGGAGTACTGGATAGTTCGTGAGCAAACCCAGGATCCATACTACCTTCAGGCATTCGCGCGCATCTTGGAAAATGCCTGATGCTAACCGCCCTCGACCTCACGCTCATGGAAGAGTAGCCGGAACGAAGAACAGCACCAGCAAGGTAGCGCAGAGTAGCAGCGCGTAGCCGCCGCGCAGTCGAGGAGATAGGCCGCAGGCGACCAATACTCCCAGCACGATCGCCGGCGCCACCAGTCGCCCGGCCGCCCAGGGGTCAGCCCATTCGTTATAGGCGGTCAGCGTGGCAACAAACGCATAGACCAGGACGATAAGCGGCACCGGATCACTAAGAAGCGCCCGCACGCCATGCTGCCGGATCCAGACCAGGGCGAGACCAAAGGCAACGACGAGCGGTATCGCCACAAATATGACCGTGGCGGCAAAGTTCGTGCTGCCGTAATTCTGCAGCAGGCCGCGAAAAGGCAGCTCCAGGCCGTGTGTCGCGGCAGCGCTTTCGGTCAGTCCAAAGCGGCCGAAGAGCCGGTACAGAATAAACTGCCATACCGAGAAAGGGGCCAGCGCTATTACCAGGAAGGTGAAGGCGGTGCGCCACCGGCGCTCGGCCAGTAACGGAAGGCATAGGAGCGGAAGCACGAGCACCAGCTGCTCGCGTGTCAGCAGCGCGGCCGCCACCGCTAACGCCGACCAGAGCGGCCGGCCTCTGCGCATCAGGTATACCGCCACAACCGTCCACATCACCGCATACGGGTCGGAAACGTCGCGCAGTAGCGCCAGCACCTCGCCGGCGAAGAGACCGGCAGCCACGCTCAGCCAGCGCGACACACCCGAAGCCACGCAGAGCGCACCAATCAGCCAGACGGTAATGAGAATTGCGGCAAAATCAATCAGAAACAACACTGGGTGGAGAAGGTTGGAGTTGCCTAGGGCCAGCAGCCGCGCAGTCATTGGGTAGAGTATGCGCTCCTCCCGCAACGGCTGCGCATCCAATGGGCAGTGTACCGACCCATCGGCGCAGGCGGTAATGATGGCCGGATTCTGAGCCATGAAGAAGTAGAACTGGCCGTCATAGCCTAGCGGCGCGACCGACTGTCCCTGGTCACCGATAAGGGTCGACCACTTGCGCCCCACATCGTTGAAGGCAAGAAAGATCGGAACCGCCGACGGTTGTTTCTGGTTGTCCCAGACCTTGTCTTCGAAGTCCCAGCGAAAGTAATAGATACCGGCCATGCAGACCAGCACCACCGCGACGGCCAGCAGCGGCCCAATCTGCCGCAAGAGGCGCAAGAACGCGCCGCCCGAAGCGGTAGGAGGCGTGGCGCTGCTGCCATCTTCCCTGCCTGGCTCCCGCTCGAGCATGCTCCCCTGCTCATCCTGCGCTCCCTGGTTTGAATCGCTCAGTCTCACCGCGGCTCCCCACGTCCTAACAGTTTCGTGCTCAGTACTATTCCAGCTCTCGCGTCCAGCTCACCGCCAGATTTTCCGGCAACTTGTGCAAGGGTAACACCAGAGCCGGAGGCGATGAGCCGGGGTCTAGTATACGCCAAAGGCGACGGGTGGCATAGACCTGAGATCTCACCTTACTCCAGGCGCAGGATCATCAACTCTTCATCCCAGTACCGGCTGCCCTGTTTCAGAGCACGTGGCTCCAGGCCATATGCCTCAAAGCCCAGTGAGTGATAGAGCGCTCGCGCCGCGGAATTGGTGGTGACTACTGACAGCAGGAGCTGCTCCAGCCCGGGTAGCTTTCGCGCCTGAGATATGGCTTCGGAGACGAGCGCCTTGCCGATGCCCTGCCCCCGCCTCTCGGACGACACATACATACTGATGATATAGCCCTTATGCTCAGACTTGAGCCCGCCTTCGCGAAAGAAGGCCACCATACCTACTAGATTGCCTGCCTCAGATGACTCATCTGCCGCTTCTGCCGGAAAGGCGCCTAGAAAGAAGGTTTGGTCATGAGGTCGAAGCAAGCGCTCCCGTATGCTCTGCTTGCCGCTCCGCACCGTTTCCTCGTACGTGGATCCAAAGGCCTCGGGACTCTCTTCTAGCGCGCGCAGCCTCAGGTTGAACAGCGCGTCAGTGTCCTCTTCAGCCAGCGGGCGAATCAGCATGAATATTCCTCCCATGTTCACCTCACTTGGGTAAAGATTTTATCTAGAGACGCTGATGTGAATAGCCACCCAGACGATGTAGACCCCAAAGAGCGCCACTCCTGCCCAGCGTGGTATGCGTCTCGTGTGGACAATGGCGACGATCGCCAACCCTAAGAGGCACAGCAATGGCACATCGAGGCGGATGAGCAGCCCGTCTTGAAAGCCTATCGGCCAGAAGAGCAGCGGGAGAGCACTGCCCAGCGCCAGATTGATGGTGTTGCTGCTCAGGATCTCCTCGACGCAGGTGCTGGCTCGGCCGGTTCGGGCCAGCTGATAGGCGACCACGGTATTGGGCAGTGAAGTAGCCACCGCCAGCACCACTACACTTAGAATGATGGGAGAGAGATGCAGGTCGGCCGCTCCCGTCTGCCCTGCCCGAACCATAATGATAACACCAACCAGGGCAATGCCTAACGCCAGCATGGCCAGCAGGATCGTTCCGAAAGGAACTCCAGGCGGTTCCGCAGGCCCGCTGGGAACTTCGGGTGGCTGGTACGATCGGGCGGGTATCTCAACCAGATCGGAAGATTCAGCTGAAGCCGCGACCGCATCAGTTAGATCCGCCGTTAGAGAATGATCAACGGGTTCGGCGGGGTAACGGCCAGGCTCCACTGCCGTAGGCGGTCGAAGCGCATCTCGGACTACCAGCCCAAACAGGGCCAGTATTACCAGGTTCAGTATAGTCAGTAGCACCTGGCGGCCAGGCGATGGGAATATGGCGGCAGTGAGCAGAACCAGGAACGTCGTTCCGCCCATGGCCGCGGCCAGCCAGGCCAGGGTTTGGGTTTCGGCGGACTCAGAGAGACTCAGGATAATTCCCCGCCGGTTGGGAGCGGCAAATGCGGCCACTCCTAGGATCACCGCAGCGTTATAGATATTTGAGCCCACGATGATGCCAAACCCTACCAGCCCGTGTCCTCCCAGAAAGGCAGCTAGCGAGGCCACGTAGTTAGGAATGTTGGCCCCGAGCGCGCTCAAGAATCCCAGTAGCTCGGAGGAGAGGTGCTCGTAGTCGCTGAGTCCCTCAAGTAGACGCGTGTACCTGGCGGCCGCATTTAGAGTTATGAGGAGCGCGCCCAAAAAGACCAGGGCGGGCAACGCCCAGTCTGGTAACCGCGCAGCGAAGAGCGCCGGCAGGAGCAGGATATCTGCAGGATGCATGTGCGCGAACTCTCTCTTTAGCAAAAGAGCGAGAGCGCCGGGAAGCCGACCAAGCTTCCCGGCGCTCTCGCAGCGTGTCTAGACCCACGAATTCAAAAGATTTCAAGCTCAGCATATAACCGTAGCGATACCGCTGTCAATTATGGCTAACTACTGGCAAGGAGCGATTGCACGCTGCAGTGAGCTGGCGGTCATCAGCCAGCGACCATCGTGCCGACCTTCCGCATTTGGAAAGCCCTGACGATGTCGCTGATCCCGTGGAGCAGCAGCCAGATCCCGGCGAAGACCAGCAAGAGATACGCCACGAGGACCTGCAAAATTGACTAGGCGGTGCACCAGTACAGAAACATCGCCTCATGCCCCAGATATGCGAAGGTGGCCGACACGTCAGCCAGCTATTAGGAGCGTGATTGCACACCTTCTTGGTTCCGAGGAGCACTGAGATACACCAGGGCCGGATTGTTCGACCACCTGGAGACTAGGGTGGTTAGACCACCGATGACCTGTTCGGCATACGGTTGCTGTGGCAGAGTGGGGGCTTGTACACGAGAAGTGCGCAGTCCAGGTCGATCCGCACTGTTGTTCGTGACGCGAACTCCAACGGCGTTCATCACGACCATATTGTGTTTAGCGAGTGCAGGATGCCGAATGGACGCATAGAGCGGTGTCTGCAGGTACACACGTGCGTATCGATCTGCTGAACAGTGTGGCCATACTGTTCGCATGCCTTGTGAACCTGATAGCTGAGCCTCTCGGGAGAGAGCATGAAGATAATCTCCAATGCGCGATCCCGGTTCCAGGCTCGGTTCAATAGAACTCGTCTTGTCCAGAGTTTTGTCCAGAGTTTTGTCCAGAGTTTGTCTAGCTGTGTCCTTGCCCTCGCGCAGCGCCCGTCGTATGCTGGGAGTGTATCGCAGACGGCTCCGGTGCTTTACCCCCACTGAGCCGCCTGTACCTGGTGTCGCCTGACTATGGGACATCACCTGCACCAGGAACTACTGCAGGGTAGGACCGTATACTTTCTCTCACCCCAGACTGCTGTCTACCTTGTGTTTCGGCTCGCCCAGACAAGCTGGCAAGCGGACCGGACACGTCGCCGGGCACTCCTGGGGCTTGCTACAGCGGCACCCACGGGATGTGGCTGGCAGAAGAACAGGAACAATTCCATGGTTATTGCATCCTTTACTGTTACCTTTAGTGACCTGGTGTTGCAGATTCTCGCCGGAGCGATCGTCGCCGGGCTCGTGGGTCGCATCCTGCAAGGGGGCGGCTTCGGCATCATCGGCGATTTGTTATTTGGCGCCATCGGCGCTATCGTCGCCAATTTTGTAGTTGGGCACTGGGCCCTGTTCAATATCGGCCAGTATGGCTTGCCTGGTGAACTCATCATTGCGGCCATTGGAGCCATCGTCCTGGTCGTAATCGGCCACCTGTTCACCGGGCGTCGCTCCGCCGGAGCCAGCGCGTAACCCACATAACCCATTCGTCATCTGTCGTCAACTGTAGCCGTCGGTAGCCGTTCCGGCAGCAGCCGGCAATCTCGTCTTCGTCAAAGCAGACTCCCCGGCGGGTATTCACGAAGTCGCCGGATTCGGAAAGGATGACTGCTATGCGTGTACATATCTTTGCCATTCTCGGAGCACTCATCGGCGCGCTTATTCTCGTCACTGGGACCCTCTCGGTGAACGGCACGACGCTCCAGAGCTATCAGCAGCTCGATCAACAGGCCAGAGCGCAAGACAAGGGGGTCGCCTCCACCTCCGCTCAGCCCTGCGCCAATCCTCGGTTACAGGTGAACGCCCCCATCCGGGTGCTGGCAGACTCGCAGACCGAAGCCATCAGCACCCAGGTGACCAACCAGGACACCGTCGAGTGTGACATCACCCTCAGTCTGGTGGCCCCAAACTTCACCTTGCTGCCGACCGACAATCAGCGCCTGATCGCGCTGGCGCCGACTCACTCCAGCACCCTGACCTGGAAGGTAACCCCGACCAAAGTTGGGCTCTTCACCCTGGCGGTCACCGCCGGCAATGCCAGCGAGCAGATCGGCCTCGAGGTCGTGCCCGCTAACGGGTTCATCCCGGCCCAGTCTCAGACATTCAACTACCTGGAGATCTTCTTTGGCTTCCTGCTGGCCGTAGCGTCTCTGCTCGTGTGGCAGCTGTGGCCGACCTCGCGCAAAGAGGAGAAGAGTACGCCTGTGGTGGCGGCACACCCATCCGTGTCCCCACCACAGGCAACACCGGTTGCCTAGGTGATAAGTGATTAGTGGACAGTGAATGGATCCATAGTGCCCGTGAGAGGAGACCACCATGCAGACGATGAAGCCCGCGACTGAGGGTACATCCACCATACCCAGCACATCGAGAAAATCCCCTCCATCCAGAGCGGTCGGGCGGCGGCGTGCCCTTCTGGGGGTTGTGGCCGCCGGCGCGGTTGGGGTCACCGCTTTGGCGGTCCCTCAAATCCGGAATACCCTGGAGCAAGACGCTGAAGCACTCGGCCGTCAAGCGCTGGCGCACGAGCTCGCGTCGCTGGAGGGCGTCACGCTTGATGAAGCGATCCAGGCCGCCGAGATCACCAAAGCGGCGGTCCTCGCGATCGTCGTGCCCCTGGCCAAGCTGGTGGCAACCATCGGCGGGGATGGGCTGGCAGTGCTACTGGCCAGCCTCACTGCCGCGACGAATCTGTTAGCCAGCCTCCATATCACGGTCGGCGTGCTCAGTAGCTTCCGCGACACCGTTGCGTCCTGGCATACCAATATCTCGTCACTGCCGATTGCGCTCACCAGCTATACCACCGCCAACCTGGATAATGGTGAAACCTATCTCAAGACTCTGAAGAAGCACCTTCAATCGTAAGAAGGGAGTGCGAGCCTACCGCCGTACCGCGTCGGAATTTAAGAGCCGCTTCGTAGATCACCAGCCGTGTGTCTTGCCAGGGTAGCACTCAACTGCCATAGATGCTGCCCTGAGTAAATTCAACTTCTGTTTGGTGATTCCAGAGTACCTTGGGGTGTATCGCCTGATCTGGCGGGAGCACTACCGCGAAGTACGCGCCGCCCAGACGATGGGTGCGGAGCAGGCACATTCTATAGCGAGAGCGCGGGGGTAAAGTGCGCGGGGGTAAAGTGCGCGGGTCCAACGCTCCCTCGTCTTGGCGAACTAGCTCGGCATCGGTAAGAAACCATAAGGAGATTTTCGCCATGACAAATACGACACCTGATCCAGCGCCAGCTGAGATGCATTCCTCCGAAGCAATTTCAGATACCCAAGAGTCTCGTTCCGCCGCTCAGGGGACGCCAACACCCCAAGCAGGGCCAACGCCGCAAATACTGGCCAGCACCCAGGAGTGGACGAGGCGCCGGGAAATCATCCTGACGATATTGCTCTGGGCCCTAGCGGTTGGCATTGTCTTCTGGTTGCTTTCCTTTGTCGGACGAGTCATCTTGCTGCTGGTCATCAGTGGACTCATCGCCTTTGCGCTCGCCCCTTTGACCAAACTACTCGCCCGTCTCCTCCCGCGTCCCCTCGCTATTGTCCTGGTGTATTGCGCTGTGCTCGGCGCGATTGGCGGTCTTGGCTACCTGGTGGTCCAAGCGGCGCTCTCCGAAGGGGCTGCACTCACCACTCAGGTGCAGCATTTTTTGTCGTCGGGACCACATGGCGCGCCCTCACCCCTCGTGCAGCAACTCAAAGCGTTGGGCATTTCCCAGAAGCAGATTAATAGTGTTACGAGTCAACTCGAGAGTCAGGCCCAGACGGCGGTACCGCTGCTGGGCCAGTTTGTGAACGATA
Organism: Ktedonobacterales bacterium; assembly: GCA_052143275.1. Classification (GTDB taxonomy): domain Bacteria; phylum Chloroflexota; class Ktedonobacteria; order Ktedonobacterales; family JADMIN01; genus JAJPKE01. Next base: position 12,092 of record JBKQTH010000236.1, read on the forward strand.
CGCTGAATCTGGTCATCGATATCGTCCTGGTGCTGGTCCTGAGCATCTACATGGTGGTTGATGGGACACGGTTCGGAACGTGGCTGCGCGCCAATGCCCCCGTCAAGCAACGTCCACGCGTGGTGTTCCTCATCAGTAGTGTGCAGCAGGTGGTGGGAGGCTACATTCGTGGTCAACTCGTGCTCTCCACCCTGATCGGTCTGCTGGTTGGCCTGGGCATGTTCGCATTACACGTACCCTTTGCGATCCTGTTGGGCTTGCTGGCCTTCGTGTTGGAGTTCATCCCCACGATCGGCACGTTGACCTCTGGTGTGGTCTGCATTTTGGTGGCGGCAACCCAAAGCTGGCTCTTGGCGCTGCTGGTGCTGGTTTATTTCGTCTTCATCCATGTGCTGGACGGCTATATTGTCGCGCCACGGGTCTTGGGGAAGGCGGTGGGGCTGCACCCAGCTATCTCGATCATCGCGCTCATTGCCGGCGCAGATCTCTTCGGCATTTGGGGGGCGATCTTCGCGGCTCCGCTGGCGGGACTCCTTCAGGTTCTGTTTGCCGCTGTGTGGCAGGCGTGGCGCGAGCAGAACCCCAGCCAGTTCTCCGATGCTGTAGTTGTGGGTCAGGCGCTCGTACCGGTCACTCCCGCGGAGGCACGCGGCGAAACGGCAGTCTCGCCATCACTGCTTTTGCGTGACTCGCCGGCCCGCTGAGCGCGGGCGAAACCCTTCACCGGGCTACTTGTCAGGTAGTGTGGTATACTGCAGCTAGTTGATGAGCCCACCGCTTTTCCTTTCTCGTTAGGTGCAGAGAGGCTTTGGCGAGTACCCCTTCACAGCATCCCTCATTCCTGGGATGCGTAGACTGCTGATGCAGCCCCACTTGTAGCAGACCCACCCAGCTTGACCCATGTGCCGTGCAAAGCCTGGAAACGGCTCCATGCAGCATGACCCCTGCAATAACAGCCAGTACAGAACGAGTCCACACGCGATTACGTACCGTATTAGACCATCATGGGAGGCACAGATTGCTGTGCCGGTCGCACTTGCTTGAACCGGGGAGCTTTACTGTGGAGACTCTACGTAGTGTTGATCTCACGCGTAGCTTTTTTACAAGATCACCACTGGAGGTATCACCATGCGATTGTGGCATCGAATCCGAACCGATTTTTTCACCAGGGGCCTGACCGACGGTAGAAATGCGGCGTTCTCTAGCCTTCCCACCGCTGGAGTGGACAACGCGCTTGTACTTGAACGGGCGCAGTTCGCTGGGGCAGCGTTGCTAGGGCGAGTAGGGCGAGTAGCGCCAGACGATGCTCGTAACTATCGGAATGGGTGGGTAGAGGGCTATAGCACGATGCGGGAGCAGGCAACCGAAAAGGCCGCTTCGCCAGTAGCGTGAAAACCCGCAGGCATTAGCACCCCATACCAGATCGGCGGGGGTGGCAGCACCCGCATCTTGACGAGACCGGTGATATGGCATACAGCGCCTAAGCCGACCAGCAGTTGCCGGTCGTAACACACATCGGCGTTAGGGTTCACTGGTTCCAACATCGTGTCGTTTTCGTCTCGTTGGATCACGTCATCGCTGCCACTGCCGGCGCGATTAACCTGAACCTGTCCCGAGATGAGATCGAAGCTCCGACGCAGGTGCCCACTGGGGTTCTCCTCTCCGGCTCGACCTTCGTGAACGGCCAGGGTGAAAGTGGAATGAGCGCCGAGGGCAGAAAAAAAGTAGGCAGTGCATATCGAAGCGGAGTCCGTCTGGGGCGCCTCCAACAACTCACCATAACTCAGCAGTCGCGAACACTTCGTCATCTGGTGGTGGCTGGAGGATTAGGCAGGAAGGTAGTCGTACCTGCACGTCTCATCACTAGCCTCACTCCGCAGAACCTTCTCCTCCGTCTGAGTGATTTGCCACCGGAGCAACAAGATCACCTGTTGCCGTATAGTGCCGACGAGACGTTGCGCCAGAAAATGCACGACAAACTGTATGACTACGAGCCGATGCGACTTGATCTGCCGGGCATAGAAATTCTGCCGATTGACGGCACCGTTTGGCTGCGAGGACATATTTCGAGCGATGGCATGCGACGGCTGGCGGAGGAGAAAGTACAGGGCATTACAGGTCTGACAGCACTGCACAATGAGTTGGTAGTAGATGACGCGCTCGCGGCAGCGGTCTCGCAGGCACTGGCACACGATGAGCGCACCGGTGGCGCCGGCCAGCATATTGGAGTCTACCCACGTCTCGGCACCATCCACCTGCGCGGCAGCGTCCAGACTCCGGCTGCTCGTGAGAGAGCAAGCGCCATTGCTACTGCGGTTCCAATGGTGGGACAAGTCATAAACGAGTTGCATACCAATGCTCAGGCTGACACCCTCTCCGACTTGGCTGGGGTTACTAACCAGTATGATGTCGTACCTGGTGGGCGCTAGCCATACCATACGTACGACGAGGCAGACGGGGCCAATGAGATGGGATGAAGAAAAATGGTAATGAACAAGCATGTTTTGTCAGATGGCATCCAGCGTTGGGAGCATCAAGAAATCCTGATTCCACTGGATATCTCACTCATCCATTGGTGGCATCCCGACTATGTGGCGGCGGCTGCCCTTCGTGTGCAACCCATGATCGCGGCCGCGCTCACCGAAGCCCGCCATAGCGGCTGGCACGCAGATGAGCCAACCGATTTTGCTACCTTATTTAGCCGTTCGCAAGTACGTACCAGGAACAGCGTCCTGCGCTGGCACGTTGACTCGGTGACAATTCGCCTGCTGCGCCCCATCTGGAATGAATACCTGGTTCCCCATGGGTAGCAGGCAATGGGCTCTTCTTCTGCGCTGAATCGAAGCGTGCGCCACTATCCAGTAGCGCATACTGCGGGAATTGTCCAGGCTTTTATCTAGGGTTGCGCTTGCACCCGCGCTGCAAGCGTACTATACTCCCGGTGTGGAGCAGATTGCTCCTGTGCTTTCCTCCAACTTGGCGGCCGGTATCTTGTGCAGTGTGGCTGTGGGAAAGGAACGGCACGAGGTACCGCCGCGTATGATGTCCTCCTGTCGTGCAGTTGCTGTCTACTATCCCTCATAGTATCCAGGCCGGGAGGATGACTGTGACCACAGATGAGTTGCCCGACTTGCCGCAGAGCCATCTCCCCCCCGCGGTGCGGACACACGCGGCAAACCTACCATCTGCTCTTGATGTGGCCTCGGCGGCCTCAGCCACCGGCGACGCGACGGAAGACGCCACCAAAGACTCCGCACCTGAGCGGCTGGGCACCCCTACGAGCGTGAAAAAGCGCGGAACATTGGGCGAGGTACTGCGAGTGCTGGGGCCGGGACTGATCACCGGCGCTGCTGACGACGACCCCTCAGGCATCGGCACCTACGCGCAGGCAGGAGCGGGTTTCGGTTTCGCCCAACTGTGGCTCGTGCTCTATATGCTGCCGCTGATGATCGCCGTGCAGGAGATGTGTGGGCGCATCGGCCTCGTCACGCGCCAAGGGATCGCCGGAGTCGTGCGCCAGCACTATAGCCGCGGCGTACTCTACCCGGTGGTGACGCTCGTCTTCATCGCCAACACCTTCAACCTGGGCGCGGACCTAGGCGGCATGGCAGCGGCCACGCGCCTGCTCGTGCCGAAGGTCCCCTTCGCGATCATGGTCATCGTCTTCGGTGTAGTCATCCTTGCGCTGGAGATCTACGTTCCCTACCGCCAGTACGCCAGCGTGCTCAAGTACCTGGCTCTCGCGCTGCTGGCCTACGTCTTCACCGCCCTGATCATTCGGCCCGACTGGGGGCACATCCTGCGCGTGACCCTGCTGCCACAGATCCAGCCAACCAGCGCGTACCTCCTGCTGGTGGTCGGACTGCTGGGTACGACGATCAGCCCGTATCTGTTCTTCTGGCAGGCCTCCGAAGAGGTGGAGGAATTCAACGAGCAAGCGGCAGACGAGGGCATCATGGCGCGCAACGCGACGGCCAAGCTGGCGCGACGCCGGCTCCGCTGGGGACTGATGCTCCGGCAGCTGAACCGGCTGAAGGCCGACACGGTCATTGGCATGACGGTCTCGGAGACCGTCGCCTGGTTCATCATGATCACCACCGGCGGCACACTGTTCACGCATGGCATGACGAACATCACCTCGGCGGACCAGGCGGCGGCTGCGCTGGTACCCCTGGTGAAGGGCTTTCCCCACGCTGGGCAGCTCGCCAGCCTGATCTTCGCACTCGGCATTGTAGGGGCCGGCTTGCTCGCGGTGCCGACGCTGGCGGGCTCGGCGGCATACGCCACGGCGGAGGTATTCGGCTGGCGTGAGGGACTCTCGCGCACCCTCAGGCGCGCCCCCAGCTTCTACGCCACGATCGCGGTCTCAATGGGGATCGGTATCGTGCTGAACCTCATTGGTGTCAACCCCATTCAAGCGCTCGTCTACGCCGCGGTGCTGAACGGCGTGGTGGCGGTGCCGCTGCTGGCGCTGCTACTGCTCATCTCAAACAACCGCACGATCATGGGCGCACACACCAACGGCCGGCTCTCCAACGGCGTCATCCTCTTTGCCACCGTTGCCATGGGGATGGCCGCTGCCGTCACCATCGTCGCGCTCGTGCACCCCTGACCGCGTCGTGCGACAGCCACAGGCGACGCTCTCGTGGTGCGTTGGCGTCTCAGGATTGAACTTTGGCCGGCATCGCTCCTTGATCATACCTGCCACTCGAATTGTCCAGGATTTTGTCCAGGGTTTATCAAGCTGTGTCCTTGCCCTGGCGCAGCGCCCGTCGTATGCTGGGAGTGCGTCGCAGATGGCTCCGGTGCTTTACCCCCCACTGAGCCGCCTGTACCTGGTGTCGCCTGGCTATGGGACACCACCTGCACCAGGAACCACTGCAGGGTACGACCGTACATTTTCTTTCACCCCAAGCTTCCATTCCTCTCGTGTCGAGACCTTTCGAGACCTCGTTCAGTGGTCCTCTCTCGATCACGTATCGATCACTCCAGGGCATCAGGTGGGACGTGGAGTACCCGCTGTGGCCGGAGATGCCGGTGGGGGCGGCGACGGCGTGAGAGACGTCAGGGCGGGGCGAAAGAAGAGAACCGCCTAAGACGTTGGGCCTAAGTCACTGGAGATCAGGGCCCAACCAGTATTCGTGAGTTGAAAGGACCTACTAGTATGTTCACTATTCGTCATCTGATTCCTGCGGCATTGCATGCGGTAGTCCGCATGGTGTTCTTCGGCCTCCTGTTTGCCGTCATTGCTGGCGGAGTGGTGCTGGGAGTGGCCTACGCTACTACTCCTCACTGGCCGCCAAGTACTCTCGCCCTGGTGGTCGCCGTGGTCATTGCGCTACTGGCTGGCTATACGGTTGGCTTGACCACCCTGGTGCGCGAAGTCGTGCGTGGTGCCAAGGATCTAGAACAGGGTGTCGTCAAGGGGGTAGCGGGTAAATAGACCGCCTGCTCAGATGGGGCGCGCCAAGGTCTTGTCGGCCTACGTCTACGGCACCTCATTTGACCTATCTCATGCACACAGATCAGCAGCAAGGATAAGGTCCACCCGTCTCTCGCTGGTGGATTCACATCGGGGCCGAATAACCGGGCGCTTCCCCTCCGCGGGAGGGCCTGGACGTAGTAAGCACCGTTTTCTAGGAGATACACCATGCAACCAGTACAGCCTATGCCAATCGATGTCGATTCAACTGCCCCGGTCTCGTCTACCGATCGTACGACCCGGATCGTCTACCTGGTCTTTGGCATCATCGAGGTGTTGATCGGGATCCGCGTCATTCTCGAACTCCTCGCCGCTAACCCGAATGCCGGGTTCACCAGCCTTCTGTACACTGTAACCCAGCCGTTCGTCGCGCTCTTCCAAGGGGTATTCCCGAGTGCTCAGAGCCAGGGAAGTGTCCTTGAAGTATCGTCAGTACTCGCCATCATAGTCTACGCGTTACTCGCCTTCGGCGTCGCGACCATAGTGCAAATCATGGCCCACCGGGAAACACGGGGTACTCCGACTGCCTAATTCTAACGATCCCTCGTTCCTTGGGTACAATGATACGCAGAGCTTGTCAGACGGATAAAGTGGATCGATCTTCTCATTGCGGCCACAGCGACAACTCTAGAATTTGGATCTGTTGGCGAGTGTTCAATGGTACTGAATGAGATGTACGGCATCTGGCATACCGGCGTCAAGCGATGCGATCAAGCAGAGCGGCACAGGAGATGGCGCGAATGTAGTAGAGCCTGTGGGCAGCTTCCTAGCCTATAGGCTTTACGTGAGGCGGTAGAGGGGAGAAAGGCAGACGCTCGCCATCCATCCATCCAACGCACTCAAAATAGGTCATTACTTCGGTGACGACTTGCGCAGCCGACGCCGGGCTTCGCGCCGGAGGTGTCGCACCTTCTCGATCGTCGCCAGCAGATAGCGCGATGCGCGAGGTAGTCTACGAATGTGCTGCATCTCTTCATCAGGCTGGCCAGCGGTTGGGCCAGCTGCGCCAAGCACGGAGCGATGCGCCTGGACAGCGTGCAGCATGCCAGGCAGATCTGCCGCGGTCTCGCGCTGTCCTGCTGCCCAGGAATTGATCTCGGCGCCCAGCAACAAGATGAAGGCGATATAGTAAAAGAAGAGCAGAATGACTACCGCGAACCCCGCAACGCTACCATAATTATCGGCATGCAGAAAGAGCTGCTCGTAGAGCGGGAACAGCAGTTCATAGCCGATCAACAGCACAGCGGCGACCAACGCCCCTCTCCAGTTTCGTTGCCAGCTGCGCCAACGAACCAGCCGGTGGGGAACGAACATGTAGGTCGCGCCAAAGAGCACAAAGGCGGTCATAAATCCAACGAGGATCCGGCTGGCGGTAAGGAGTGGGCCGCCAATAGCGCTCTGCCGGTGTAGATCGAAGAGGTTGATGATATCCGCTGGTAGGATGGAAATGAGAAAGAGGACCGGCAGCAGCACCAGATAGAGCAGCAACATGCCAAAAGCCATCCGGGTCTGTCGAAGGAGAGTGCGCCCGCGCAGGCGAAAGATGATTCCAAAGCAGTTTTCCAGCGAAAGGAACAGACGCGAGCCGGTAATGAGCGAGGTGACGATGCCAACGAGCAAAAGCGGTCCAACGCTCTCTTTCAGATGAGTGGTCACACCCTGGACGATGACATTGCCGACGCTCTGCGGGAGTGCACTGGCGACGTACTGCTCCAAGGTCTGCTCGGTCTGCGGAGACGTGTGATTCAGGACGATGCCCAAGCCCGCGATGAGAAGCAGCAGGATAGGAAAGAGCGCCAGCAAAAAGTTATAGGCCAGCAGCCCGGCCAGGTTGAATATCCAATCATTATTGATCTTTTTCCAGAAGGCCAGCAGTTCTTGCATGAATTCGCGCTGATCTCTCTTTTCCGGCAGCGTGTAGGAGGCCGGAGGCATTTCATGGATGCGCACTCCCGGAGCAGCGGCGTTGTTGGCAGATGGTATATCCATAGAACTTCCTTATAGACAGCATCTACTTGGTAGCGGATTGCGCTGACAAAGCGCTGCGTGAGAGGCGCTGCCGGGCTAGCCGCCGGGGATGAAACTCCTGGGCATGGTGTTCAGCGACAATCGCGCGGGGAAAGATGCCCAGCATCGCATAGGCGGCAATACCCAGAAAGGCCCAATCCAGGACCGCGTCGGTCGGTAGATTGATGGCTGGTCCAACTAGGGGAACGATGGTTGCCACCACCACTGCGAAGATACCCTCCGGCAGCAGCAAGGCCAGCACAAGCACGACCAGGGGGGCAAGGTATAGCAGCTTCCGGATGAGGGAGATGCGCGGGTCTTTACGCAGGCCATTGACGAAACGCAGCGTCTTGAAAGGATGCTGCACCATTTCCCAGGGGTGCGGACGTGGACTCGTCACTGGACTCGTCACTGGCGGCACAGCTTCCTGTGGACGTGGTTGAGCCGCTTGATCGCCACTTCTCGTAATCATATTACTTCTCCTCGTGCTCATGTGATTTTCCGACTCCCGATGCTTCCTGAGAAGCATCGGGTTCTCCTGGCTCCGCCTTCAGGGTGGCAGCGCCGGCCGCGACACCAGTATTCAAGTCAATGTTGCCCAGACTGGACCATCCACCCAGCGTGAGATCATGAATTTCCTGTCGAGTTCTGCTGAGATGGATCCCCCGCGCATCCGACCGTTGGATCGCGCTCAGCGGGATGGACACCTCATGGTGGAAGAGTTGCCCTATGCGCATGACCAGATACGGACTCTGCACGCCGAACGCGCTGACTGTTCCCAGTTTTTCCTCGTAACAGTCGTAGACTGGAAGCCCTAGTGGAAAATCGCGTGCCGGAGGAGCTGAATCGTTCATCATCGTCGTATACCTTTGGGGGAACTGTGCGGAAAGGACTTAAAGGAATTGAGTGCATGCTTGTCCCGGGTAACACGGCTTGCGGGTTACGCGCCGGCTCCCGCCGAGCGACGTCCGGTGAATAGGTGAACGATCACGACCAGGAGAATGGCTCCAATGACCGCAATGACGAGTTCAGCCGGCAATCCATAATGCGCGACATTGAACAGACTGAACGTGCTCACCACAAAATTGGCACCGATGGCGCCAATCACGCCAAACAACAAATCGCCGATGATGCCAAAGCCGCCGCCTCGCTGGACACGACCGATAATCGCGGCGGCAATAGCTCCGGCGAGAATCTGCAACGCGAGGTCACTAAAGGTAACAGTAAAGGATGCAATAACCATGGAATTGTTCCTGTTCTTCTGGCAGACACGATATGTGGCTGCCGCTCTCGGTGACCCCAGGAGTGCCCAGCCTACGTCTCCGGTCCGCTCGCTAGCTTTTCCAGGTGAGCCGAAACCCGCGGGGATGGGAATCTAGGGGTGAAAGAAAATGTACGGTCGTACCCTGCAGTGGTTCCTGGTGCAGGTGGTGTCCCATAGCCAGGCGACACCAGGTACAGGCGGCTCAGTGGGGGGTAAAGCACCGGAGCCGTCTGCGACGCACTCCCAGCATACGACAGGCGCTGCGGGAGAGCAAGCTCATAGCTGGACAAAAGCCTGGACAATCCAAGCGGCGTTTATGATGGAACGGTGCCAGAGTCCGGGAAGACGTCGGGTAACAATCGTTCGCTACTCCCAGGCGTTGGGGTCGAGTTGTGCGGTCCTCTCGGTGTTGCTGATCCTGCCAAGGTACCGTCCAACTTCATCCAGGCTCGCCACATGACCGATATCGGGGTACTGCCGCGTGCTCTCACCGCTCTGCGCGTCAACGGCATTGACAACCAGGCTCCCGTTTTGTTCCCCAGCTGAGTAACCCCATTCGCCGGTCACCTGAATGGGAGTATCTATGGAACGGTTGTTGGCATAGCCGCTATTCTTCTGGAGGGCTTCCGAGAGTTTCATGATGCGCTCCTGTCCCTGGCATTGTACCACGAATGCCGAGTCTCTGGATCGTGGCGCAGGCACTAGGGAGCCGGAACAGTCGATTCTCGACGGATTGTCGACTGAACCCGGTGGGTTCCAGCATGTCGGTATCCGCAATGAGATGCGACTCATAGGATGGCTGCAAGAAGTGGTTGCTCGGCAAACTTCACGCGATCAGTCGCATGAACTAGCTAAAAGGCTACCGGGTACAGTGGATGGCATACTGGGCAGCATGCCCGACGTCAATGGAGTCTGTGAGACCGCATTCAATAAATAATGCGAATACAACGATCTGTTCTACGTAAGCCTGCTTGACAAATAGTATAATGCGCGCTACACTCTATGTGTTCCGACTGTCTTGCTGGCATCTCCTTTGTGAGGCACTCATCAGGGCACGCGTCGGGGCAGAAACGAGATTCCTATGTACTACACCCATGTTGAAATCGTCAAAGTAAAGCCGGGTCAGATGGATGAGACGCTGCGTAGAGCGGAAACAGAGCTGTTACCTCTCTATCGCGACTTGCCTGGATTTGTCGCCTATACCATCGCCAAAACCGACGAGGTATCTGCAACTGGTTTGAGCATTTGGCAGACGCGACAGCAAGCTGAGCATGCTCCAGCCGTGCGGGAAGTCTGGATGAAGGAACGGGCAAGCACCTTGATTGACTCACTCCACCAGTCGATTGGCCTGCTGCCCTTCCTGGTCGTCACACCTGGCCTCGTAGGGTATTCGTCGGCAACTCCTGTTGCTGGTGGCCGGAAGGTCTAAGACTGTAGGCGATGGCGATGCAGATTGAAGCGCGTCTGCTTCGACACGCGCTACGAGTTCCTTTTGATGCGGCAACGGCTGGCGGGCAAGCGTTGCCGCATCAGTTCGTTCTAGCACTCGTTTTAGCAAAGGAGTTCACTATATCTACCCAGTTTCCTGGTTCGGATACATCACCAGCTCTGCCGTCTCCTCCAGGGTGTAGGGCAGGTCCGGGACCGTCGGCTGACCACGGACGCTCCGGCCTGTCACGTAGACTGTGGCGCCCTCTTCTCCTAACACTTGGGCAATGCCACGACCATCACCCCGGCTGGCGCCGGTCACCACACAGATCTTCCTCTGCAGTCGCATGCTGAGCCACCTCTTCGTTGAACTTTTCGGTTGAAGGCGGAAGCTGCTGCCTACGAGACAGTGTACTACTCTATTCATGACACCATGTGTCGTATTCCAGGTGCTCGTCCTCTGCTGAGTTCCTCACCTGGAAAAGAAAAGTGACAATGACGGTGGCACGACCTCTCAGGCTGAGCATACCCAGCGCTAGAGATGGTAGACGCGCTCGTAGAGGTCCATGCCGTTCACGCGGGTTGCTCGCCTGGTCTCCTTCGGGTTGGCCAACACGCCCAGGACATTGTGCCAAACACTTAATAGCTTGACAAACCGCTCATCTTCGACTATTATTCCCATATCGGCTATAGCCGAGTAGTGAATGCAGTGTGACGAGGTATCTTATGAACCATCTACCCGCTTCAGCGTCTGAGCCGGAGGAGCTGTTGCCTCTTACACCAGCCGTCTTCCACATCTTGCTGGCACTGGTTCCTCAAGAGCGGCACGGCTACAGCATCATGCGTGAGGTAGATGCCTACACCCAGGGCAAGCTTCACCTGGGCACCACCACTCTCTATCGCTCGATCAAGCAGATGCTGGCGGCCCACCTGATCGAAGAGGCGGAGGAGCGCCCCGATCCCGAACTCGACGACGAGCGACGCCGCTATTACCGGCTCACCAGCTTCGGCCAACAAGTTCTCCGGGCCGAAAGCGCTCGCCTGGCGGCGCTGGTGAGCCTGGCTTGGGCAAAAGGAGTGCTGGCTGCGGACCGTTTCCCGAACATTCCTGGAGTCTCGTTGGGAGGTACACTGTGACCAGCCCTAAGTCCGAGCAGTTGCACGCCCTCCCTGCTCCGGTGGCTATAACCTTGTGGATCTATTCTCGGTTGCTCGTGCTGCATCCGCCGGTCTTTCGCCGCGACTTCAGCACCGGTATCATCCAGGTATTCCGGCAAATCTGTCTCGACACCTATCGCCGAAATGGTACGGCTGGCATCATCCGATTGTGGCCCGCGGCGTTAGGTGACTTACTGCGCGGAGCTCTGGCCGAGCATGCCGCACTGCTACACATAATGAGGGAGTCGCCAATGGAAACACGGTACCGCCGGTCCACCAGCATGATCTTCGCCTGCTTTATCGCCTTCGTGATCGCCGGCATCGGGTTCGACAAGTTGTCCGAAGACATCATGAAATCAGCGCTACCGGCTGCCCACCCGATTATGGCCGTGGCGTACCACGCCGTTATGATTGGAGCCGTCCTCGCGCTATTGGCGGTGCTGGCCGGCGGCATTCCCTTACTGCTAGCGGCTCTTCGGTTCGCAGTCGATCACGGCCGCCGCGACATTCTGGCGCGTTTCGCGGTGCCACCAGTTGCGCTCGCAGTCACCATCCTGTATTTGACACTCATAGTGCGGCTCAATGTGGGCGGTGATACGGTAGCTACCATCCACACGTGGCAACGCATTGTGGGGGTAGGCTCGGCCGTTCTCATATTCCTCATCGCCGCCGTTGCCAGCACCGCGGCCGTGCTCGACGCCTTCAGCCGGAGCGAGGTACCCGAGCGCCTGCTGCGCTTCAGCCTGATCCCCGGAGCGGTGGCCATTCTCGCCATGCTGGCAACCCTCGTCGCCTCTCTCGTGTGGAGTGTCGCCCTCTGGCAGTATGCTCCCGGCCACTTCTTCGGCAATGATGGTTTCCTGGCCAGCAGCACACTCTTCGCCACGGTACTTCAGGCGTCGGTGATGGTCCTGGCGGTGGCGGTCGCCGCGCTCGCGCTCTCCCAGGGTCTGGGGACTCGGCACGGCGCCGCGAATCGGGCGGCCGGTAGCGCTGGCGGCTAATAACAGATTGGCGTCAGAGGCAACGCGACCGTCAACCTGGAGGCAGAGCTAGTCTAAGCAATCCTCATCACCGCAGGCACACGCGACTGTTCCCCGCTGAGCGCCCTCCCAGGCTTCGCGAGCCTCAGGAATGAGAAACCAGAGAAAGACGAGCGCTATCAGGCCCTCAGCCCACCACCAGCGAAACAGACCTGAGAGGAGCAGACCTAAAAACAGCGTTCCCGCCATGTAGGCGCAGGTCAGTGAGCAGGCGGCATCCCCTTTGAGCGCGGCGCTGTCGAGCAGTTTGGCGAGGTGCCGCTTGCGCCACGCTAACAGCGGCATGCCTATGACAGCCAGCGCGGCGATGACCAATCCAGGTAGCGAGGATTCTGCGGGCTGGCGAGTCAGCAGACTGGCAGCGGCACTGACTACGATGTAGAGACACAGAGCACTCAACGCAACTGCCACCACCCACGCAGCCCGGCGTTCGGCTTGATCGACCTGATCAAGAGGAAGATGCCGCGCCTGCAGCTGTAGACGCCAGAGCAAAATACCGCCTGAGACCAGCTCGATGCCGCTGTCCAGACCAAAGGCCACCAGCAGCAGGCTGTGGGCGGCGATACCGGCTCCCAGCGAGACCACTGCCTCCACCAGCATCCACCCCAGCGTAAGCTGCTCGATGTGAACGCCCTGACGCGCGGCGTCTGCCCGTGCCCTACTCACTATCGTCCCCGGCTCACCCATTTACCGCCTCCCAGCCTGCCGAGAAACCGCACCCGATGACGGCAAGCGTCGCATATTCCAGCCACAGTCCCCATGAAAGCAGGCGCACTACCGCGACGGAGTTTGAGGAAATTCCTGTTGTTCCCCGCATGCGCCTGCACTCGACACGCTTGGGATACTTTCCGCTGGATGGGCATGTTGATGGGGTGCATCGGGCAATGTGCAGTAGAGATCGAAGTCGCCGCAACCATCATGCTCGACTTGAATCGTCGTATGGCTGACGTGATACCGCTCACAGAGCAGGCAGTGTATGTCAGTTAACAGGGTGTCGCAGCGTGTGAGTGGGCGATCATCGCTCACCTGGACATGGGCTGATAGGAAGTTTTGACCGCCCGCGATCGACCAGATATGCAGATCATGAACGTCAGTGATACCCGGTATGCCGCGGACGTCCTGCACTAGCTGCGCAACGTTTAGATCCTTGGGAGTGGCCTCCATGAGAATGTCCACCGCCTTGCCCAGCAGAGTCCAGGCGCTCCTGGCCACCAGCGCCGCGATAGCGAGCGAGATCAGTGGATCAGCGTACTGCCAGCCGGTGAGGAGGATGATCACGCCGCCCAGGATCACTCCCAGGGAGGCGCCAATATCGCCGAGCGCATGCAAAAGGACCCCTTCTACATTGAGGTTCTCGCCCTTCTCCGCCCGTAGGTCGAGTGCGATATACAGATTGACCGCAATGGCCACGCCGGCGGCCACCAGCATGATCCAGGGTGTCACGTTCTGCGGATGCTGCAGTCGCTGGATCGCCTCATAGGCAATGGCCCCTACCACCACGATCAAGGTTACCGCATTAGCTAATGCCGCCAGTATGCCGCTGCGATGGTAGCCGTAGGTATTGCGCGCATCTGCTGGACGCTCGGCGCGCATGGCGGCAAACCAGGCAAGGCCGAGCGCGAGAATATCGGTAAGCACGTGACCAGCATCGGAGAGCAGGGCCAGGGAATGGGAAATCAGGCCGCCCACTACCTCGACGACAAGAATAAGCAGTGTGAGGCAGAAAGCTGTCCTAAGTCTGGTGCCGGCACCGCCATGTGAGTGCCCCACAGCATGACTATGGATCGCCGCCATGTTACTGCTCCCCTCCGGCTGCCGAGGCAAACTGCCCCAGCAGCCGTTCCATCTCGGGATGGCCGGCATCGCCGTCTCGCACGTGGCTCAGTCCCACCTGGAGTAAGATGGCTATGTGGGCGTCGTCCAGGCTGTGAAATACCTGCTTGCCGGATCTCCGGCTTCTCACCAGCCGAAGTCCGCGCAGTACGCGAATATGCTGGGACACCGCCGATTCGGAGATACCGGTCAGCTCGGCCAGATCGCAGGTACACAGATCCTGGTGCAGGAGACTATAGACGATTTTGGCCCGGGTGGGGTCGCCCAGTGCGCGAAAGATCTCGGCGAGCTCGACGTACGTCGACTCCGCAACCAGCTGAGCACGGCCGGCAGCCACGCGCTCCGGATCAGCGCAGGGGACCGAGCAGGCAGCAGGCGGTGTACCCGTCGCTTGAATCTCCACTGCACGCCTCCTTTCCCTGATAATCTGAATCACTTTAGCAACTACTTCATTGTACCTGATATCGGCGGTCTAGTAAAGGGGTGGTGTTGTTGTGGTTTCCAGCGTAACGTGCGAAAAACAACTTTTCCATTGTAACGTGCGAAAAAGTCGGGAACACTTTTGCGCTTTTTCTGCCCTCAAGCGTTGGACTGCTTGGTGAGGGCACAATGGCGCGAGAAGGCTGTACTTGGTCCCTGTGGAGATGAGCAGGCGAATGCCCCACAGTGATCGTAGCCTCCTGTTTGATCTCCTGTTATCTGCTATACTTGCTGCTGGATCATGGCCAGGTAGATTTGAATGTGTGGTGTACACCGTAGGAAAGGCCGATTGTAGCCTGTAACTCTAATGAAGAGCCCGAAGCGAAATCTCTTCACCCTTTGGCGGAGATCTTCGGCTGCCTACCGCACGTGGAGAAATACCTGCTCCTCATGTTGCTCCTTCTCCGTTTGCCGATGCTCTTGAATAGCTTGTCATAAGAGTCGACGGCGTCGTAGTGTCGAAATGGTTCGATGGAGTCGCAGTGCCACACTTTTTGGTGTCACGGGTATTCCTTCCTTGCGCAGTTGTGCAACTGCCTGTAGGCCTTGAACGAACAGAAAGTCGATTGGTGTGGCGCTACCCTTCCGTTTGTGCCGTTTCCTCCGTCCGGTTCAGCACTGCATCGAGGCGCCGGCCGGTGTCGACGGTCATGGGATCAGATGGGCCAAGCGCCTGGTCAAAGATCAACAGTGCCCGTCGGTACAGGAATACCGCTTGCTCGGTTTGACGTTGGGTCTGATGAAAGGCTGCGAAATCATACAGGGCACGAGCAGTTTCAAGATGCTCCGATCCTAACTGTTGCTCGCAGATGTGCAGCGCCCGCTGGAAGAGTGGCTCAGCCAACTCATATTTGCCTTGCTGGGTGTACACATTCGCCAGTCCGCGCAGCGGGTCGACCACCAGAAGATTCTCCGATCCTAATTGCTGCTCGCGGATGTGCAGCGCCCGCTGGAAGAGCGACTCAGCCAACTCATGCTTGCCTTGCTGGGTGTAGAGGTTAGCCAATCCAAGCAACGAATAAGTCAGACGGAGATGCTCCAGTCCCAGCTGCTGCTCACAGAGGCGCAGCGCCCGCTGGTACAGGAGTTCAGCCTCAGTGCGCTCCCCGTTCTGCGTCTGCACAAAGGCCAGTCCATTCAGGACACCGATGAGCCTGACTTGATCTGGTCCGCCCAGCTGCTCCCCAATGAGCAGGGCTCGCCGGTACAGCGGCTCCGCCTGGGCATACTTTCCTTGATTGTTGTAGAGGTCAGCCAACGCACACAACGCAGTAACGAGCAGAGGGTGTTCCGCTCTCCCCAGCTGCTCAATGACGGGCAGGGCTCGCTGGAACAGGAGTTCCGCCGCAGTGTACTCTGCCTGTAAGGCACAGACTTGCGCCAGATCGTACAGGCTCCGTACTGCCTTAGGATGATCCGCTCCCACCACCTGCTCCCAAATGTTGAGCGCTCGTCGGAAGAGCGGCTCGGCTAGAGAGTACAATGCCAGCGCGCGCAGGTAGATGCCAGCCCGTTCCAGTACCTCCGCGGCCTCGGGAAGCACGAGCTGGTAGTCCTGGATGAGCAGGTCGCATGCCTGTACCTGTTCCAGATAGCGTTGACACTGGGGCCAGGAGGTAATTGCCCCCGGATCATGCGGGAAGATGGCATGCACCGCCTGTACCACCCGCTCGGCCCACTGACGCCGCTCCTCTGATGTCAGGTGTTCTCGCTGTACCACCTGCACCAGGCGATGGATGCTGAGCAGACGGTCTTCCGCAAGGCGCTTCACCAGGGAAAATGCCAGTAAGGTTTCCAGCATGTGGTTGAAGGTGAACCGATCCGCGACCGCCTCTTGCAGTACGGGAGACCAATGAGGAGTACCCTCGGTGAGCAGTTCTTCGGGGATGTGGTCGGGAGCTAGCAAGGCACATAGACGCAAGAGCTCGGCTGCAGCCGGGTTGGTCTCTTCGACGTGTTGCAATGACAGGGACCAGGTGGTGGCAACCGAGGCCGGATACTGTGTGGCCTGCCTCCCCCTCCGCGCGAGCAGGGCATGACGATGGGTCTGATAGAGCTGCAGGTAGTCACTCAAGCTGCATCCGGTCTCTTCAAGGTAGGCACCAGCCTGATCGAGGGCAAGTGGAAACTGCGCGAGCTCCACCACCAGGTTGCTCGCCTCGTTGATCTCCTCATCCGAGGCATGGTCGAAGCGCCGGGCGCGGCGCAGCAGCAACTCGGTACCCTCCATCACCCCCATGGCATCAACTTCGAGGGAGGTCGCCAACCAGCCTGCGGCACTCGCCCGCGTCGTAAGCAGAAGACTCCCGTTGCCCCTGAGGGGAAGATAAGGTTGAACCATTGACAGGTCATCGGCGTTGTCAAAAATCAGCAGCCAGGGCTGCGGGCACTGCTCCAACCAGCGGATGACGGCGACCACGAGCTTGTGCTGATCGGTCTCCCCTCCGGAGACGACTGAAGGTATCTGCCCTGCCAGTGCGGCAAAGCTCATTAGGATGGATTCCTCGCTGGCAGCGGTAATCCAGAGAGTATGGGTATAGCGACCCTGCTCGCGAGCCCGATAGGCGTACTCGACCGCTGTCTGCGTCTTGCCAATGCCCCCGAGCCCCTTGATAACCTGCGCTTGCGTCAGGGCCGCCCGGCGGATGGCGAGTGGCTGGCCGCCAGGCTCCGAGGGAGTGAGCTGCTGCACCAGCTGCTCAAGCAACTCGTCACGCCCAGTAAAATGCGGATTGCGGGCATGGGGTACTGTCCAAAGCGCGATCTCGTCGGTAGGAACAGCACTCGGCTGCTCAACCGCAACGTCCTTCAGATGGAGAGCCTGCTGCTGGTTGAGCAGATCTTGCAGCCACGACTCGTCGAGCAGCACCTTAACATGCGCATCTCGCCAGAGCGCCCGGATCTCCTCTTCCTCGCGCCCGGCGGCAAAGACCGAGGCTCGCAGACCCAGGGTAATAAAAGCTTTGAGATGCTCGGCTTTGGGATAACTCTGGCCAACCTCCCACCCCCCAACTGCGTTACGCGAGACCCCAAGGAGATGAGCCAGCGCGCCTTGGGACAGCCCGATCGCCATGCGTAGCGTCAGCATGAGCTTCCCAAAGGCATAGTCCTGCTCTCGATACGAAGATTTCTTCACGAGTCGTCTCCTTTCGGCGCGACGACCCGCCCGAACCAGACTGTGCCAGGTGATGCCAGGTGATGCCAGGTGAGATGACCGCTGATGAACGGTGATTTCCTGAGCCACCACCGGTATACTGGTGTCTGTCAGACGTGCGCACCATTGGGGTCAACGCCTGTCTCGGGGTGTATGGAGTCGCCTGACAGCCTCTTCCATACACTCTCCTTTTCTCTGTCCAGCATCTCTCCATCGTAGAGGGATGCTTACGCGCTATTCTAGCAGTATTCTAGCAGGTTTGCGTGCCAGGCTGGCCTCGTCTCACCGACCTCAACTTCAGCGTAGCAGACACACGGTCAGGGCAGCACGGTGAGATGCTAGGTGACCTGCCAGCTGATGCCCAGTGCGTTCTGCCGCACGTCCTTCTACACTTCGAGCAGAGAAAGCGAAGCACCCATGAATCGTGTGGGTGAGAAGCCTTCTCATCGTACAGGAGAAAGGGGAAGACAAGAATGCAACAGGCTCAGGTACCGGAGAGAGGAACAAGCAGACTCCATCTGCTCATAGGAACGGTTATTGGCGGCATTATAGTAACCGCGCTGCTGGAAGTGATCGTCCAGCTGTTGCCTCCGCACTTTAGTCCCATCAGCCAATCGGAAAGCGACCTGGCGCTTGGTCCATTCGGTTATTTGATGACGCTCAATTTTGTCCTTCGTGGCGTGGTCATGCTCCTCTTCATCGCGGCATTCATGAATGTGGTGCCCAAAGAGAGCCGGTCTCGAAGCGGCCTGATTCTGCTCGGTGTCTCGGCCGTCGGGAAGCTGATCCTGGCGTTTGTCCCTACCGATCTCACGTCGCCGCCGCATACGGTCCACGGCGCGATTCACGCCCTGGTGGCGTTGGCCTCGTTCTTCTGTGGCGCACTCGGGGTGCTACTGATGGCGCGCGCTCTGCGTCATAGTCCCACTGTACGGCCTTCTCAGCGCATCCTGATGGGACTGGCCGTAGTCACGCTCATCTGGTCGCTGGTCGTTATTGGCACGGTCGCCGTGTCCTCCCAGATTGGGGTCTGGGGGCTCTTCGAACGCCTGTTTGATGGTCTGTTCTACCTATGGATTCTTATCGCGTCCATCGGCTTGTGGCAGTCTCCTTCGTTGGAAGCAACGCCACTCCTAACGACGTTCCCTTACTCAGCTCGACAGAACCTCGAAAAGGAAGCGTTCCCCGCCTGAGTTGAAGTGAGCCGGACAAATGTTCCGCCACGAAAAGCACAGCGCGTTCCAGTGTCGCGTGGATAGTAGATAATGGAACGCGCCAACCGCAGAAGACAGGAGAGAACACGATGGCTGGTTACTTCCAGATCGGGTTTACTACTTTGAACCAAGAAATTGTCTGTGATTCGTTGCCGGTACTAGGGGCTCTCCCCACCTGGCTCTCAGGGACGCTGCTGCGCACCGGTCCAGCACAGTTCGAGGTCGGGCAGGAGAAATATCGCCACTGGTTTGATGGTCTCGCCATGCTGCATCGCTTTTCCTTCAATGAGGGCGGCGTGTCCTATGCCAACAGCTTTCTCCGTGGCAGAACCTATCGGGGCAACATGGAGGCGGGGAAAATCACCTATCCTGAGTTTGCCACCGACCCGTGCCGCTCTCTCTTCAAGCGCCTGGCCACGACCTTTAGCCCGCACGTGTCGGACAACGCCAATGTCAGTATCAGTAAAGTAGGGGAGGAGTTCATAGCTCTGACCGAGGTTCCCCTACCCGTCATATTTGATCCCGAGACGCTCGAGACGCTCGGCGTCTTTGATTTCCAGGATCAGATGAGTGGGCAGTTGACCACGGCTCATCCTCACTACGATCTGGAGCGGCAAGCCGGAGTTAACTATTTGCTCCATATGTCCGCCAAGAGCGCCTATACCGTCTATGCAATCAAAGCGGGGTCTCTATCAAGCCGAGCGCAGTGCGCTCGATGGCTATTCCGTCATACCGCTTTTCCATTTGCCGGTGGCGAGTGCGGCGAGCGCACGCGTG
>JBKQTH010000237.1:0-3524 GCA_052143275.1 Ktedonobacterales bacterium
CGAAGGCGACACTCCTGCAGCCAAGGTGCTGAGCAACCTAGGGGTGGAGCGCAACAAGGTTCGGAGTGCCCTCGAGTTCATTATCGGGCGTGACGATTGGATCGTCGTGGGCGATCATATTGGAAGCGGCGAGCGCGCCACACATGGCTACGTCGGTCTGACCCCGCGCGTCCAGAAAGTGATCGAGCTGGCGGTGGATGAAGCACGCCGCCTGCACCATGATGGAGTTGGCACGGCGCACATACTCCTGGGTTTGCTTCGTGAAGGCGAAGGAATTGCCGCTGGAGTGCTACAGAGCCAAGGAGTGAACCTGGAGACTGCGCGTTCCGAGACCATCCAGGTTCTGCGCCAAAGCGGCACGGCTCAGGAGCCGGAGCCACATACGGAACATGACAAAGACCGATTCGATAGGTTTACCGAGCGGGCTCGCAAGGTCTTGAGCCTGGCGCAGGAAGAAGCTCAGCGCTTCAACCATAATTATATCGGCACCGAGCATCTGCTGCTGGGCCTGGTACGCGAGGGCGATGGCGTCGCCGCCAAGGTGCTCGCCAACCTCGGGGTGGAACTGAATAAAGTGCGCAGCGCGGTCGAGTTTATCATTGGGCGTGGCGATCGCATCGTGCTGGGCGATATTTGTCTGACCCCTCGATCCAAGAAGGTGATCGAGCTGGCGGTCGACGAGGCGCGCCGCCTCAATCACCACTATATCGGTACCGAGCACTTACTCTTGGGCCTGGTCCGGGAGGGGGAGGGCATTGCGGCAGGCGTGCTGGAGAGTCTGGGGGTCAACCTGGAGAAGGTGCGCCGCCAGACGATCCAGCTCCTCAACCAGAGCGGACAGGGGAGTACTATCCCCCCGGTGCAAGGTGGCTGGGGTCTACCAGCGTTGAGTACTGAGCGGTTGGTGTACATCCAGGCGGAGATGCAAAATACCTTCCACATCGGAGATCACGACGAGAGCGAGTCCCTGGTCGCTGCTCAGGGGCGAGCTTATTCACTGGCTCGCTCTATGAGTGAGCTGCTGACCGAGGTCGCCCGGCTCCGAGATCAGGCCCGAATATTACGACGGTCTCAGGGCTAGCCGGCCGTGTGTGCACTATCGCATGTCCTATCTGTGAGCAATGCGTCATGATAGGACATGCTGCGTGTAGCAGGTCCACTCTTGCAAGGAAGCCCGCTCTCTCATAGAGGAGCCCAATGATTCTCCCACCAAGAGGCGGACGTAGATCTCATCGATGTCTGGTCAAAAATGTTCATGAGGGTTCGTAGGAGTTACGCGCATACTTGATGGATGAAAGGGTTTCCGCCCTGGAGCGCGATGTGCAATGAGTATAGGAGATGAGCGATGCCAAAAGTCGTCCGATTCAATCAGTATGGCGGACTCGATGTCCTGCAAGTGGTCGAAGTCGAACGTCCTACCCCCGGACCCGGTGAGGTGTTGGTCCAGGTAAAGGCCGCCGGAATAAACCCAGGCGAGGCCAAGATTCGTGAAGGTTTGCTCGCAGACCGGTTCCCCGCTACGTTTCCTTCTGGTGAAGGCAGTGACTTTGCCGGAATCGTGGCTGCGGTTGGTCCTGACGTATCCCAATTTGCCGCCGGTGACGAGGTGATCGGTTTCACGAATAACCGAGCCAGCCACGCGGAGTATCTCGTGGTTCCGGTCAATCAACTCACCCGCCGCCCCCCCAATGTGCCTTGGGAAGCCGCCGGTTCCCTCTTTGTGGCGGGAGCGACAGCGTATGCCGCGATACGGGCGGTAGGGTTGACCCAAGGCGATACCGTCGTCGTGTCGAATGCGGCTGGAGGCGTCGGCTCCATTACCGTGCAACTAGCGGTACACGTCGGCGCGAAGGTGATTGGTCTCGCGAGCCCGTCCAATCATCCGTGGCTCGCCGCCCACGGCGTTATTCCGGTGACCTACGGCGATCATGTGGCTGAGCGCATCCTTGACGCGGCTGGCGGGCCAATCGACGCGTTCATTGATACTTTTGGCGCGGACTATGTCGAGTTGGCGCTCGACCTTGGGGTCCGACCGGAACGCATTGATACGATTGCGAACTTTGAAGCCGTGGCGAAATACGGGGTTAATGCCGAAGGAAACGCTGCCGCAGCCACAGCTACAGTACTCGCGGAACTGGCTAAATTAATCAGCCAGGGATCGCTTGAGATTCCAATCGCTCATGTCTATCCGCTGGATGCGGTGCGCGAAGCGTATCAAGAACTGGAGCAAGGCCACACTCACGGAAAGATCGTGCTCGTGCCCTAGCATCGATATGGCGCGAGTGGAGGAAGGAGCTCTCCCTCCTCCACTCGCGCAAAGAGTGAGATTGAACCCCTCCGCTGCGATACCCAGAACGAGTTGATCTGATCGACGGCTTGTAGACATTGGGGCAGATTACGCAGCACGTGAGCTTGCTTCTGGGTGACATAGACAGTAGAGCGAATACGTGCTACTATTCATCCGATCAGAAGCAGTCAGCCTGGATCTTACAGATCCATCCAGGGTTGCTGTTTCCTGGGAGCGCAGCTTTTCGCGCCATGACAAGGGTCAGGTATGCCAGAATCACCCAAACTGATGCTTGCCCAACATCAGGCGGGCGCCACCTACCCGATCCCTATTCCTCCTACCCCACTCATTGGGCGGGAGCAGGACGTGGAGACAATCAGCACCCTGCTCCTCTCACCCGAGATCCGTATGCTCACTTTGACCGGACCGGCAGGGGTCGGCAAAACTCGGCTCGCCCTTCAGGCCGCGGCGAACCTGGTCGAAGGCTTTGCCGACGGTGTCCAGTTTGTTGCTCTCTCCGCCGTTGTAGACCCCGAACTGGTCGTCCCCACCATCGCGCAGTTAGTCGGTCTGCAAGCGGGCGCAGACCCGCCGCTGCAGCTCCTCAAAACCTACCTGCACGATCAACAGATTCTCTTAGTCCTCGACAATTTTGAGCAGATCATCCCGGCTGGCCTCTACCTCGCCGAGGTATTGGAAGTATGCCCCGGCGTGACCCTGCTGATAACCAGCCGGGAGGTCCTCCATCTGCAGGCCGAACACCAATTTGCAGTATCTCCTCTGGCGCTGCCGCAGCTCGCTGACGTTGAGCCGGCGGCCACGGTCGACCTGGAACACCTGGCACAGAATCCCGCAGTGCAGCTCTTCCTCCAACGGGCGCACGCGGCGCTGCCCGATTTTCACCTGACCTCCGTCAACGCACGCAGCGTCGCCGAGATTTGCCTGTGCCTGGAGGGTGTCCCGCTAGCCCTGGAGCTGGCCGCTCCCCGTCTCAAGCTGCTGTCCCCAAGGGCCCTGTTTGCACGTTTAGACAAGCGCTTGCAGGTCCTTACTGGGGGAGCGTGGGATCTCCCCGATCGGCAACGCACCCTGCGGGAGACTATTGCCTGGAGCTACGACCTGCTCACGCCAAGGGAGCAACAGCTCTTCCGACGGTTGGCTGTCTTTGTCGGCGGCTGGACGTTGTCGGCAGTAGAGACACTCTGCCAGCGTCTCGATGGGCAGGCACCTATGATCC
>JBKQTH010000238.1:0-9500 GCA_052143275.1 Ktedonobacterales bacterium
CGTGTCAACCAGTCGAGCCTGTCTCAACCATGACTCCAGTGACAAACTTAATTCCTATCTGACATAATAATTGCGACGTGCCAGCGGCGAATT
Organism: Ktedonobacterales bacterium; assembly: GCA_052143275.1. Lineage (GTDB taxonomy): Bacteria > Chloroflexota > Ktedonobacteria > Ktedonobacterales > JADMIN01 > JAJPKE01. Next base: position 94 of record JBKQTH010000238.1, read on the forward strand.
TTAGCGCCCTCACCAAACTGGTCAATGACGAACCTAATTGTTTGGGCACAACTTGTACCGTGACAATAAAGTTGGTCACTGGACAATAAAGTTGGTCACTGACGATAAGTTAGTTCTGGACCGTATGCGTTGCATAACTAACAACTGTGATGCGGCACACTTGCTACGAACGGCTGAGTATGCTTAGCAAGCGAGGAGTACAAGACTTGATTCGTCTTGTACTCCTCGCTTCGGATCACACTATGAGATCTGCAGACACGCATGTAAGGAGTAGAGATCAGAAAATTTCAGTAGTCCCGGCAGCGTCTCAGTTCGCCACTAGCGTGCGTTCACAGCGGAGACTTCCGGCTCGCCGCTGCCTTGCTCCTGATTGAGCTTGCGCAACCTGTCATACACAACGCGAAATGACGCCATCAGGGTCTCGACATCTTCAGAGGTGAGACTCCGGTCAGCACGCAGAACACGCGCGACTGACTCCGGCGTGGTTACTTCCCCTGCAGTGCACACATTACCTGCTACGTCATGTCCAACAGCCACATCCTCGAGCGGAATACCTGCCCATCGAGTGAAGCCGACCTTGCTCTTCCACTCCTGCTCACGGCCATCCATTGGCTGCTGCCTCAGCAGCCTCAGACAGGTGAGCTCGAAGCGTGGGGATAAGCTCCAGGTACGCTTGCACGCTATCATGCTCCAGGATTCATTGTCACCAAGGAGGAAATCTCCTATCGGCGGGACCTGGAGTAATCTCCGATGCGTATGTTATACTGCGGACTACCCAACAGGTCTCACAACTGCTAAAGGTAGGAGGCTGTATGCCTGTTTCAGTCGCCAACTCCCAGTTCATCTACGATGCGCTCAAAGCGTGCGATGTCAGGATCATCTCTGCCCTGCCCGAGACCTGGTTGGTTCACCTCATCCGCCTGGCCGAGAAGGACCCGGACATGACGCTGGTGCGCGTTGCCAAGGAGGAAGAAGCGATCGGCATCTCCGCGGGTGCACACCTGGCTGGTGTCAGATCGGCGCTGCTGATGCAGAACCACGGATTCCTGGCGGCTATCAATCCGATCGTGTCGCTGGCCTTGCTCTACAAGATACCGCTCACTATGCTCATCAGTTACCGCGGTTACATGGGCGAGCGCGATCCCTGGCAGACGCAGGGCGGCATGGCCACCGAGCCGGTTCTGCGAGCGCTGAATGTCCCCATCTGTTACCTGACGGATCCACGCGACATTCAGCGCCGAATCAAGGACGCCGAGACTCTAGCGCAGGCGGCACTGACGCCGGTGGCGGTGCTGCTGACCCGGGAGCTGATGTGGGAGGACTAGCTATGCTGCGCGCGGATGCCTTGCAGGCGATCTATCCCGAGCTGGAACATCGCATCGTGGTTACGATCATGGGTGCGGTTGCGGCGGAGCTCTATACTCTCGGCCACCGGCCCACCTTCTTCTATCTGGAGCACGCCATGGGGTTGGCCTCCTCGATGGGCCTAGGCATTGCACTCTCCCTGCCGGACCAGAAGGTGGTTGTGCTCGACGGCGACGGCTCGCTGCTGATGAACCTAGGTACCCTGAGCACAATGGCGCGCTACCGGCCGGGTAATCTCCTGCACATTGTCTTCGATAATGAGAGCCTGCTCTCGGTCGGTGGGTTCCCAACGGCTACGGCAACCGGCACAAACCTGGCCAGCGTCGCTCGAGCGTGCGGGATTCCGCGGGTGGAAGAGTCAGACACTTCCGAAGAATTTAAGGACGCCGTTGTCAACGCGCTCGCTGGAGATACACTCACCACTATTGTTGCCAAAGTCGAGGCGGTTGGGCCGAAGTCGTTTCATATGGATTTGCCGTTACTGGAGAATCGCTTCCAGTTCAGGCGTGCGCTGGAGGCGCTACAACGGCAGCCGGAGTAGCCTGCTCTGGACCCTGGCGCGTCCTACAAATTCAGCACGGGAGGTAAGCATGGCAAGCGTCCACCATAGCAGCATACTAGCTCAACTCGTAGAGGAACTCAACACTGGCAGGATTCGTGTCGTCGATCTCAGCTCGCCACTGGGTCCGGAAACGCCGGTCATCGATCTCCCCAAGGAGTTCGCGCCGTCGCCTGGGCTAACGGTCACCGAGATCTCGCGCTATGACGCCCATGGGCCGGCCTGGTACTGGAATATCCTGCACCTGGGCGAGCACACCGGCACCCATTTCGACGCGCCCATCCACTGGGTTACCGGCAGGGACTTGCCCCAGAACGCGACCGACACGATCCCGGCGCGCCGGTTCATTGGCCCTGCCTGTGTCATTGATGTAACCGCAGACGTGGAGCGGGACTCCGACTTCCTGCTGACTCCCGAGCGTGTACAACAATGGGAGGCCACATACGGGCTCATTCCGGCTGGGTCGTGGGTGCTGCTGCGTACCGGCTGGAGTTCACGTACGTCCCGCGCGGACTTCCTGAATGCCCACGAGGACGGCGCCCACTCCCCGGGGTTCTCCAGAGAGTGCTCCGAGTTCCTCGCGCACGAGCGCGACGTGCTGGGCGTCGGTGTCGAGACTGTCGGGACGGACGCCGGGCAAGCCGGAACTTTCAATCCACCATTTCCTAACCACACCACAATGCACGGCGCCGGCAAATTCGGCATCACTAGCCTCATCAACCTGGACCAGCTACCTCCTGCCGGTGCGGTGGTGATTGCCGCGCCGCTGAAGATCACGGGCGGCTCAGGCAGCCCGTTGCGTGTGCTTGCGCTTACTCCGGATTGAAACACTGGCCTGGGGAGCGGCGTTCAGCGGATGATCCCGGTGGAGAAACAGAAGCAGTGGCTACAGCGCTCGAGAAGCTGGCAGGCGTGAGTTGGACAGCCAATGAGCGGCTTGAAGCGCCATAAACCGGTGGAAGTGGAGCAAGGAAATCACCTCGCAGGTGTTCGACGTTGCATGAAAATGACCCTAGTAAAAGAACCTCTCACAATACCCGAAACGGTCCTTCGGACTTTTGGAGTAGCCACCATTCGTGCACATCTTGCACCGCAATTCACCAGCCTCACGAAACGTGAGCGGTTGCTCTGGTTGAATGCATTCACCTTCTTGCTAACTCATGACTTGCGTCAACTTGATCAAAAGATTGCCAACGTCCTGGCATTCCATTCCGCTGGACAAACCCGGAACTTTCTCATCGGTGGTGAATCAGGTATGGGAAAGACATCCTATCTCGACTGGCTGAGATTCAACCACCTCCCCAAGGTCGAGACCGATCGCAACATCATCCCTATTATTGGTGTCCAGGCACCAATCGGTCCCCAGAGTGCAAGACCACTGCTGTGGCGTCTGCTGCTTGCCTGCAGCAAGACATATCTGTTGCGGGACAATGAAGAGATGCTGTTAATGAAGCTTGTGCTCTACCTTCACCAATGTCGGGTCGAGCTGATTATAATTGATGAGATTCAGCAGATTACACGTCCAGAGCTAAAGCGACGGGTGCTGGAAATCTCCAACTTGGCGCAAGATATACCCATCATCTGCGCCTCGTGTAGTCCTATAGGTTGGACAGCGGGCGACCGAGAGATCCAAGGGCGCTGGAATGACTTCTTTCAACTGAAGCAATACACGGGAGCACGGTTGGATGCCTTATTGGCAACGATTGAGCTCTTCCTTCCGTTTAGCACGGATTCTCATCTATCAGAGCGTACTACAGAGAGCAATCCTGGTTTGGCGGAGCTAATCGAGAAGTGGACCGGAGGCATTCTGAGAGACATCATGATACTCATTCGCGATGGCTGCCGTCGCGCCATCGAGCAGAGCAGCCCATGCCTCACGCCGGAGTTGCTCTCTGCAACCTGGAAGGACATACAAACAGAAAAAGTGACGGATTTCCTGGATCTCATACGTGCTCGCGAAGACTAGAGTGCAACGGCCAAGATTAACTTAGATTCGGACCGTTAGAATGAACTGACCAGCTGCTTGCTAGTGATACAACTAATCCCATAGCAGCTCAGCCTTGCTTACGAGGCGATAGTGATGCGCAAAGCAGGTTGTCCACAACCAGCATTGAGTGGGGGGAGTCAACATCCTACGCATCCTCCGGGGTACGTCGATCCTACCTGGGAACGGTTGCCGATCCATCCGCCACCACAACCGCTTGAATCACAAACCAGCTACTTCATGAGAGTAGTCGAGGCAAATGGCTTGCATAGCTTAAAAGAATTGGGCCTACTTGCTGGTGAGAAGCATCTGTACGAACGCACACATGCATTTCCCGACACGGTCCTGCTCACCACGTCAGGTCTCACGTCGCTCACAGGTTGCCCATCCTCGCAGTTGGATACGCTAACGTTTCTCCAGATTGGTCACCATTTCGATCGTGCTCGCTCGCTGCCAATACTGCGCTTGTTCTTGGCGAGCAGCCTCGCACCTCATCTTCGCTTCTGTCCGCTTTGCTTAAGAGAGCAGAGCACGCCGTACTACTTACTCCTATGGCGCTTCAAGCCGCTCATTGGCTGTCCAACTCACGCCTGCCAGCTTCTCGAGCGCTGTAGCCACTGCGGCGCGTATATTGACTACGTTTCTACGATCCCCACCATTGCTGTGTGCTCTTCTTGTCGGAAAGACTTGCGGACCTGCCAGGCAACCTCCCTCCAAAGAGGAGAGGCACAGCGGTGCGGCCGGCGATACGATGATCTCCTGATCCTCCTTGGCGCCATCGATGCTGGACTAGACGATCATCTAGCGACGTATATACAACACGACAACTGGAGTGCAGACCTGGCACGCTCGTACGCAGTGTTGCGTCAAAATCGAGGGTATACATTAAATGAAGTCGCCGCACGCCTGCATACTGATCCGCACATGCTCCTAGCCATCGAGTCACCTGGCGTCTCGAAAAAAGCCACACTACTAGCATATCTGCAATACGCTGATGCACTGGGGTGCACGTTCTTAGACCTGGTATTTGCATCTGCGGCACATGCTCGCACCAGCATCCCACCAGAAGAAAGTCTCCTCGCCCAGGTAGATGAGACAATGATTGAGCTATTGCGCCAAACGTTCTGCAGCCCACTACAGCAAGGTCCAGTTACATTACCTACTTGTGCCTACGTCTCACGAGCTATAGGCCTACCATTAGCAATCGCAAAGAAATACCCTCGCATAAACAAGCGACTCAATGCCTGGGTTAGTCTTAGTAAACATATCCACTCAGCGCAGCGACATGAAAAGGAAAATGAGCTCGTCGTTGCGGTACAAAGTGCTATCGATAAGCTGAAACGTGAGGACAGGAAGCCAGGACAACGGGCCGTGGCACGGGAAGGTGGGCGAGATGCCCAGTGGCTTCGTACCTTTCCGAAGGTGGAGGCCTTGTTAATTGATGTTTCGCGCCCATATCGTGGTAGCCAGCAACGGTCCCGACCGCAGTTAGAACGAATACTGGCGCGCTTACCCCGATTCTAACGGTCCACAACTGAATTACATTGCATGTGGTCATAGCCTGTGCTTACTGGTAAGTTTTTTCGCGGTTACAGTGGAATCCGTGCATTTTTTCGCAGATACATTAGAAATTTTCGTGCCAGTCAACCGGCGCGAAGTCATTGTCTTGTGAGAGCTTACTTGAGCCAATCTCTGACAAACTACGGTAGCGTGTAGTCCCAACAGCCATCGAAGTGTGTATTTTTCATTTCGCACTTACAGTGGAAGCGACACGAACGACGCAGCGGAAACTGATATGGCAGGTCGAAGTATCCACCATCTCCGGTGAACGGGCGGCGGGACGATAGCGCAGGCAGTAATTGGGCGCGCAGAGGTACGAGCCGCCCTTGAGTACTTTGCGCGGAATCCGCATCTTTGGCTGTGCCGGGTCGTAACTCTGCTCGATCGATGCGCCACGTGGGTTGGCTGGAATGCAGCACGACCTCTGCGCATCCCGTCTGTGAGCTGGCGCAAACCCGGCAAACCAATCGCTGGTCCATTCCCAGACGTTGCCGGCCATGTCATAGAGACCGTAGCCATTGGGCGGGAACGAGCCGACTGGCATCGGCTCGGGATTGCGACCCATTCGCAGGTTCTGCCAGGGGAATTCGCCGTGCCAGGTGTTGGCCATGACGGCTCCGCCTGGCATATACTCATCTCCCCATACAAAGCGCGCGCCCTCCAGACCGCCACGTGCCGCAAACTCCCATTCCGCCTCGGTTGGGAGCGACTTGCCCGCCCAGGCGGCATAGCTCTGCGCATCGTCGTAGGCGACCTGCGTCACCGGATATGACTCACGCCCGGCGATGCTGCTCGTTGGTCCATACGGATGCCGCCAGTCGGCGCCGGGAACATAGGCCCACCAGTTGCCGGGATCGCGCAGGTCCACGCGCTGCTGCGGCTGCACAAACACCAGCCCTCCCGGCACCAGCAGCTCGGGAAGCGCGCCCGGATAGTCGGCTGGGTCCAGAGGCCGTTCCGCCACGGTCACATAGGCAGTCTCGTCCACAAAGCGATTGAACTGCTCGTTGGTCACACTACATTGGTCCATCCAGAAGCCGTCAACGCTCACCTGATGGGTGGGCGCCTCTTCGGGATAAAAGTCCTTGGAGCCCATCAGAAAGGTGCCGCCCGGTACCCAGATCATGTTCGCAGCGTGCGGATGCTTAGCGGGCAGTCTATCGTCCGGTGCGGCAGCAAACTCGTCTGCGTTCATAAAGCCTTCTCACACCTCCAATGGAAATCGATGGCGCCCAGGAGGCGAAGCCAGCTTTCCACCAACCCCAGATGAAGACGACCAAACGTAGCGATTCGGCCGCTGCACTCTTCACTACTCGCGCGCCATGGCGAGGCGCAACTCCGCCTCGCCATCTTTGATGAGGTCACCACTGACGTCCACGGTCACCCGGTAGATCGTGCCGGTGAACTTGAACGGCGATGGGTAGTCGGGCGTCACCGGTAAACCGGGATTGGCACCACAGGTCAGACCACCTGGATTGAAGGCAATTGGGGTGGTGACTGGGATTTCGGCCACGCCGACCAGTTTGCCGTCGACGTAGAGCTGGCCACGCCCGGGGGCGCCCTTGCCATGAGGAATGTCCGGCTGGCCGGTCACTTCAAACTCGAACCGCAACTGGTGACGACCTTGCGGCACGGACTCCGTCGATTCCACCTGGTAGATTGCCCGGCTGACCCAATTGTGGACATACTTGAGCGTACCTTCCTTCACATAGAACGAATAGCCGCCGGCACCCGTACCCTGGCAGAGCAAGACACCTTCGGCGCCGCCACGAGGAATCTCAACGTCGGCGGTGATGCTGTGCGTACGATTGAGGACACGCACCGAGGCGAACCAGGGCACCGTCTGGGTATCCTGGTAGTAGCTATAGCTAGTGCGCGCGGCCTCAATCTGTGGGCGTTCCTGTGCCAGGCGTTGAACACCGCTGCCATCAATGGGCAGGACTTTGTACTTTTCCGCCTCGACATACCAGGTCGCGATCATCCCGATTAGCTTCTCGCGATTCTCGGCGGCGACATCGTGGTTCTCGGCGATATCGCGTGCCACCTCATAGAGTTCCCAACTATGGGCATCTAACTGGGCCAGCGTCTCCGCTGAAATGGGTGCGCCGAACGGTTTGCCGGCTTCGGCAAACGACGGGCCGGGCCATGGGCAGACCGCGCGCCAGCCATCGTGGTAGAGGGAGCGATGGCCAAACATCTCGAAGTACTGGGTAACGTGCTTGGCAGGTGCTTCGGCATGGTCGAAAGTGTGGGTGATGCTGACACCTTCGAGAGGCGACTGCGTGACACTCTTCAGGACCGTCGGCGCTTCAATACCCAGCACATCGAGGACAGTCGGCGCCATATCAATGGCATGCGCGTACTGCGTGCGCACCTCTCCTTTTGCCCGGATGCCCGCGGGCCAATGCACGATAAACGGGTCGCTGACGCCCCCGCGATAGGTCTCGCGCTTCCAGCGGCGGAAAGGGGTATCGCCTGCCCAGGTCCAGCCCCATGGATAGTGGTTGAAGGTTTCTGGGCCGCCAATTTTGTCTATCTTCGCCAGACTCTCCTCCAGTGTCTCCGGCGCATTGTTGAAGAACTGCAGCTCGTTGGTGGTGCCGGTCGGGCCACCTTCAGCGCTGGCGCCATTGTCGGAGATGACCATGATCAGCGTATTCTCGAATGCACCGCTGCTCTTTAGATAGTCGAGCAGACGGCCTATGTGATAGTCGGTATGGGTCAGGAAACCGGCGAAGACCTCCATCATGCGCGCGTAGAGCTTCTGCTGTTCAGGCGAGAGTGTTCCCCAGTCCGGCACATCTGGATCGTGGCGCGAGAGCTCGGCGTCCTGTGGGACGATCCCTAACCCCTTCTGCCGAGCAAAGACCCGCTCGCGATAGACGTCCCAACCAGCGTCGAACCTGCCCGCGTACCTATCCGCCCACTCCTTCGGCACATGATGCGGCGCGTGTGTAGCGCCGGGGCAGAAATGCAGGTAGAATGGTTTGCTGGGAGCGACTTGCTTCGCATCGGCGATAAACTGGATCGCCTTGTTCACCAGGTCCTCGGTCAGGTGATAGCCTTCCTCTGGGGTCCTGGGCGGCTCGACCTGGTGGTTGTCGGCGACGAGATCCGGGTAATACTGGCTGGTATCGCCACCTAGAAAGCCGTAGAAGCGCTCGAAGCCGCGACCCAAAGGCCAGCGGTCGTAGGGACCGGCAGCGGACTCATGCTCAGAGGGTAGCAAGTGATACTTGCCGATCATGTAGGTGTTGTAGCCCTGCTCGTGTAATATCTCCGAAAGGAGGCCATTCTCAAACGGCATCTGAGCGTTGTAGCCGGGATAGCCAGTGGCGCCCTCAGTGACGCACGCCATGCCGTTGGAGTGGTGGTTGCGTCCAGTGAGGATGCACGAGCGGGTAGGCGAGCAGAGCGCAGTGGTGTGCATGTTGTTGTAGCGCAGGCCTCTCGTGGCCAGAGCATCCAGGTTCGGCGTCTCGATAGGACTGCCGTAGCAGCCGAGCTGGCCGTAGCCCGTGTCGTCGAGTACGATGAACAAGACGTTGGGCGCCCCTTCCCTGGCGCGCATGGGCTCGGGCCAGGCCGGGCTGGACTGATCCACTGTCAGCCTGATGGTTCCAGGAAACGCGGTCCCTGGTCTATACTCCTTGAGCGACATCTCGCGAACCCCTTTCGGAGAGCTAGGATTACCAGGCCTACCGCTGAACGCTGCGTCAGGAATCGGTCGGCAGCACTGGCACCGCCTGGCTAAGTACCCTTCCTCCCCTCAGCCCGGCGCGTGGAGGAAGCAGGTGGCGCCTGGGGTATAAGCCTGACTTTTATACACAAGTTTTCATTTGCTAGAATAGGACGATGAAAACCCAAGAGCTGTTGGATGCCCAGCAATGGGCGAAAGCGACCTTTAAGCCTTGTCAACTCAACGACCGGCGTCGCACG
>JBKQTH010000239.1:0-14578 GCA_052143275.1 Ktedonobacterales bacterium
GGTGCCAAGACTCGGCATCACCGGCGAGGTGCCGAAAAATGACTTTGACGGCCACAGAGCGACGGGGACGTTCCTGGCGGGCCAGGAAGACCGCTCCCATGCTGCCGATGCTCAAGAGATCTTCCAGAATACACGAACCCACCTGGGTGCCGTTCAAGACGTCCGGGTTCCAACCTGTGCTCACCACCTGCTTACCACCCGATTACTCACGTGCGTCAGAAAGCCTCCACTTCCAGGTGTTCAATCTGTTGGCCCACAAGCAGACTGCTCCTTGGCCTGATCCGAAGAGTGGAGGAGGCCTCAGGCAACCGTCTACGACCGGCGCCGCTGCAGTATCTCGATGCCGCGCACGATTCCCCAGGCCAATAGCCCATAGACGATGATGGCGAGCAGCGCAGCCAGGTCGAGCACGTTGCCCTGGTTCTGTGCGTTGGCAAACACACCCTCGAAGAGCGCGACGAATGGGTTGGTCACCCCATAGATCAAGGTCGTGAAGCCGGCAGCAGGATTGGCGGCCAGGAGCTTCAAGACTACACGAATGACGAGCAAGGTGTCGATGATGCCAGCAATGAGGTAGACGATCTGCGGCACGCGATTGGGTGCCCAAACCGGTACGCCTGCCGCCTGCGACCGAAGCGGAGCGACACGCTCGACGCGCTCTACCTGGTACACGGGTTCGACGGGTTGGACAGCTGCGCCACGCTGGATGGGTTGGCGATATTCCATGGGTTCCATAGTGCTTCTCCTCTTCGTAGCCCGCTCGCCTGTGCGAGCGAGCGCTTCTTTCCTAAGGTGTACCTGATCTTACGTCCTGGCTGACGCCGTCCGGCCTCGAACCAGACGCACAATGAACAGGAGGACGACGGCTCCTATAAAGGCGATCACGAGGCTGCCCCAGCTAAATCCCGTGAACGCAAAGCTACCAGGCAGCAGCAGCGTCAGCAGGAAACTGCCCAGGACCGCGCCAATGATCCCGACGATGATGTCGCCAATGATCCCCAGTCCCGTGCCCCGTACGACCTGGCTGGCAAGCCAGCCAGCAATACCCCCGACAATGATCCACGCTAGAAGGTTCGCCATTGGTTTTGTCCCCTCGCTTGTTGCCGTCCCCTGGGCTCGCGCCGAGGGACGGCCTGTGACTCTTGATGACTGCTTGGTGGGCACCCCGTGCCCTGGATCGACGCACTCCACGGATGTACTCGGGAGCCGGGCCTGAGAGGGCACGAACCTCTCACGCGCTATGTAGGTATGCATGGGAAGGGGCTGCACTACGGGAGGTCGCTGCACTGCGCAGCTTCATCGTCAAGGTATCAATAGTGAAGGGCTTTAACACCATCCGCACGTTGTACGGGAGTAGACGCGAAGAGCAGATGAGCCAGCCTCAGTGCCGGCATCATACATCTACAGGCCTTCAAGTGATAGAAAGCACTGGAGCAGTCTGCTCTACACCAGGAGCATAGTACGCTCGCTGTGCGGGTGCAAGCGCACTCCTGGACAAAAGCCTGGACAAAAAACTGCACAGTTCTAGCTGACTGCGCACTCCTGGAGGGGAGTGACAACCTGAGCGTAACTCTGGTGGTTAAGGGTCTTTACCCGCGAGCTGTAGAAATTGGATGTAGCATCTTGAATCAGACGGCCATGACGAAGGGCGCTGGCGACCATTGTCGGCGACATCTCTGCGAGAATCAGGCAGCACTGTCGGCCGCCCTAGCGAACCCCAAACGCGATTGTCTAACTACCTAGAGAATGCATCTCCTCGAAAATTGTCCATAGTTTTGTCCAGCTGAATGCTTGAACTGAGAGCCATTCTGGACTACGCTGCCGATACGTCTACAGACGGCTAGTAAGCGCACCTCCCGTTCGCCTCCTCGCACGTATGGGCATATGGGTGCGTGAAGCAGCGTTGGAAAAACGGCGAAGGGAGTAGCCAACGATTCACGTTCTTCATGAACTGGCTCACCTGCTGCTAGGCCTCTTCTACACGCATAAACTGGCCACACTCTTGGTTGCGATCGTGATCGAGGAAGCCGGCCTGATGATGACTGGCACAGGCGTCTGTCTTAGCAATCCAGGCAGCATACGCTGGAAAGATGCAAACTGGATGAATGGATGTCTCTTATGAGAGACAAGCACGTGCTGTGCTACGTCACAACAGATGACCGGTTTTAGAAAGACGGCTGGGTGTGTCCGTCACTATTCGTCTGTGTCCACAACTTCTCGATTTAGGCGGCATTTTCAGATCTGAGTGTTCCCACTCGTACGTACGTAGTCGTTGGCGTCATGAAACACTGAGCTTCTGATTGATGGAACCTCTGAAGGGCACTGCCAAGCGCTACTCCGTGCCAGAAGTAAAGGCAATCTCGTAAGGAAGCTCTCCCGTCTGGGCATAGTGTCGTACGCGACGCGAATTCCTGGAAGAGTTTACCCCAATGATCAGCGCGGCAGTTAAGTCACCGATTGCCGCGATGAGGGCTACCACTGACTGCCCAGCTGCGGTGCTTGCGCCGGCTTTCCACCAGGCTTGAAACGAGGAAGAACAGGCGTTCTCCTGACGTCCCCGATCGCTCCGACAGTCGCTGTAATATGGCAGAACCACCTTGCAGAGCCTGCTCGACAAGTTCGCGAAAGATGGCCTCCTTGTTGGCAAAATAGCGATAGGCCAACCCATGACTGACCGAGGCTTCAGCGGCCACAACATCCACCGTCGCCCCAGACCTTTTCGGGCAAAGACCCGCCTGGCGGCCTCCAGGATCTTGGCGCGTTGCTCTTCACGTAGGTGTTCTTTGACAACGTCTGTTCGAGGCATGACGGTCTTCTTCTCCTCTGGTCTACGACTGACTGAGTCAGTCAGACTCATACCAGTGCGGTTCAAGATTGTCAACTGCTTGGCAGGAACAGGCTGAGAAGGCATCGTAACTCCTGCTGAGGAGGGAGAAGAGTGCAGGAGCGTGCTGGATCAGTTACGAGGTGACTTTGCAAGCTGCATTCTCTTATATTTGGCGTGATGTCTCTGCCCATGCCCTCGCGTGCCCGGCTCATGCTACCCGATGACCTATGTGAATACCGTCGGATTTCTAAAGTAGACTGATAACTCATCTGGATCATCCAAGTGACAGTGTGATCTCACTGTGATGAGTTCGGTGCGCGGAGTGAGACTGCTGTGATGAACCGCAGATATGCTGTGTCGTGACGAGGGGTCACGCAGCTCTAAGAGCCTACAGCTCTCCATCAGTACCAGCAATATCAGCAATTCATCACACACGAAGGAGAATTTCAGATGACAAAGGCAATGCGGTGGCGCATCATCGCTCTACAAGTAGTCATGGTGCTCGTCTTAGGATTCTCCGCCGGCGGATCGCTCTACGCGAGCAATTTCATCAGTACTCAAATTCACGATCAGCTCGCTCCCCAGCAGATCTTCTTCCCGGCCAGTGCCAAGCAGGGGCTGCCTTCCGACCTGGATGCCTATGCGGGCCAGCAAGTGGTCAATGGCGACCAGGCGCATGCCTATGCTGAGGACTTCATCGGGCTGCACCTGAGCGAGATTGGTCAGGGCCACCCGTACTCCTACTGGAGCGGGCTGGCGCGGTCCACCACCAACCCCGCGCTGGCGGCCAAAGATGAGGCCACTGCCACCACGATCTTCCAGGGGGACACCTTGCAGAGTATGCTCAACACCGCCTGGACCTTCTGGACCATTGGGCAGATCGCGTTCGTCACCTTCTATGTGCTGCTGGCAGCGGCGCTCATCATGCTGGTGACGCTCGGGTTTGAGGTCTATGAGGCGGTACGCGGCAAGGAGACGGTAGAGGCGATCGTGGTGACGGCGAACGGCTCTGTGCCCACTAAGGTAGTTGCGATCGAGAAGGAGTCGGTTTCGGTCAACTAATCCGGCAACGCTCGGGTGAGCGCAGTCCATTAGCAGAGACCCCGGAGTTGTCCGGGGTCTCTGCTGCGTCTGGCCGCCAGAGGACGATCCAGGCTCATACTCTTGGTAGTGGCATGGTAGCGCAAAGTACAACGGGTGGCGTCTCGCAGACGACAAGTCGTCTGCGATCGAACATGGGTTCGGACACGAGAATGAGAGATCGCATATGACTGACATGATGTCGCTCATCACACCCCAAGCACAGGTGGTGAAGCATGATGACGAAGAGGTGATCGAGACCTCGTTGACCGGGGAGGTATTGCTGGACAACCCGTTGTTGAACAAAGGCAGTGCCTTTTCAGCAGGTGAGGCTCGTGCGTCGATCTGGATGCTAGATAGCCAGGGCTTGCTGCATCACGACCGAACTGATCTCGACTCATCCAAGCTCATGTATGCCCAGCCTGCCGGGCGCACCGACGGTTGGCATGGAGCCACCCCTGGCCAGTTCACGCTAGAGGATGTCGTTCGCGATGGCCGCCACTGTACGCCCAGAGCAGGAACAGCCCACCCGGTCGCAGCATCCGCGCGAGTTCTTGCACGTAGGTCTGGCGCCGGTTGGTGGGCAACGCGTGAAAGCAGCCCAGATCGAGCGCGCGGCTTGATGGGAGCGCCTGCCGGAGTCCCACGGCAAAGCCGAGCATGAGCAGCCCACAGACGAGAAAGTTCGTAATCTGCACCCAGCCCCGCTGGCCCAGGCTCAGGTCACTCACCATTTGGTGCCAAGCATTGTAGCCGGGGCGTATGGCTCCCTCGACGAAGAACACCAGGATAAACAGGACCGCGCCAATGGCGCCGCCAGCCAGCACAAGCCGAGTGATCAAGGAAGAATCATGCATCTCGTTGTTCCTTCCGCATTCAAGGATCTTCACTTCCTTCGTTCGTACTCAGTGTGCTGCGTAGTAGTCGGCCACCGCCTTGAACGACTCCTTTGGCTCCCAGGGCATGTTCGGGTAGGTCGTGCCGTGCCTGCCATCGGTGTAGCTTTTCACTAAGCTGGCGCTCTCTCTATCCAGATCGTACTTCGGGGTGTCATCATACGGATTGAGTGGGAAGACAAAGGTGGAGATAAAGGCGCCATCAACGCCCGCGCTGTCCAGCAGTGTAAGCTGATCGATGAGCCTGCGCGCCTGCATGCCTTCGTCGCGTTCGTCAATCTTACTCAGCCGTGGACGGATGAAACGCCCCACCAGTGGCAGTTGGTCTAAGAATCGCGTCCTGTTATCGACGTTTCCCAAGGCGAAGGCGCCCCCCACAGGTTCCGCCCTGGTGGTGCCGAAGCCGAACTCGGTGATGATGACGGGTTTCCCAAAGGCGAACAGCGGCCTGAGCATATCAAGGTAACGGTCTTTGATACGGGCACTCCAGTAATGGTCAACACCCACGAAGTCGAACAGACTCCAATCAACCTGCTCCCAGATAAGCGAGCAATACGTGACTGGACCGTGAAAGACCTGCCGCACCGCCGCGTTCGCCTTGCTCAAATACGCATTGAGCGGTTTATTATGTTTTCCCTCTTTGATGGCCTCTCCCGACAGCGCGTTGCGAAGCCGCTTCATGAAGGTTTTGCCTGCTACAATGCCTTGCATGAACAGCGTGAGTTCGCCCCCAGCGACGAAGACGAGATGGTCTGGCCAACGCTCACGCAGTGGTTCGGCTCTGGCGGCGGCTTTGGTCATGTAGCTGAGTGTCTGTTCCTGGCTCTTATTCCACAGTTCCGGATACAGCCAGACCTCAAGCCCCTGCTTC
Source organism: Ktedonobacterales bacterium (assembly GCA_052143275.1). GTDB lineage: Bacteria > Chloroflexota > Ktedonobacteria > Ktedonobacterales > JADMIN01 > JAJPKE01. The sequence goes on from JBKQTH010000239.1 coordinate 5,675, forward strand.
AAAGCATCCTCGGCAGAAACTGCCAACCGGCCAAGATCATGGCCGCAAATTCTCACAGCAGTGCAGTGCAGGTCATTCTTGATAATCTCAAGCTCCCGATGGACCATCTCTGGGTCGTAATCAGGCCGCCAGTTCATACCCATCACACTCCCGACATCGTAGGTCACGCCTTTGCGTTTCATTGCGACCGCTCCTTCATTTCATCGCTTTTCTGCGCAGAGGGCTTGAGCATGCCCAGGATGATGCTGGCATCAGGAAAATGCTTTTGGAAGCCCTCCGGGTTGATGAGCGCCAGGCGGGTTAATCCATCAAGCGCGGCCATCACCGCAGTCAGCAGTTGATCTGGATCGGTGGCGCGGACCTCGCCGGTGACCTGGCCCTCGACGATCAGACGCCGCAGCACATCTTGAAATGCCTGGCCGAACCTGAGCGCCTGCTCGCGCAGGTCAGCAGGCGTCGCCGCGTCGCTGAGTACCTGATAGTGCAGTTGCGAGAATTCGGGGTGATCGCGCCTGCTTCCTACCATCCATGAGACCAGCCGGTCCAGTCGCTCTCCTGGTGTCTCTGGGATGGCTTCAAAGCGCTGGAAGGCTGCGTCCTTGGATTGGAGGGTCTGCTCGACTAGGGCTTGAAAGATGGCCTCTTTGCTCTCAAAGTAGCGATAGACTAAGCCGTAGCTGACAGCGGCAGCCGTAGCCACATCAGCCATCGTCGCCGCCCGGCCCTTCAGCGCAAAGACCTTCCAGGCCGCCTCGAGCATCTTCGCGCGTTGGGCCTCACGAACCCGCTGGTTGGCTTCTTCCGTCCGAGGCATGCTCACTCCTTTTTGATTGATGAAATCAGTCATTAATGCAAGGAGAATAGCTGCGAGACGGGAGCGTTGTCAAGGGGGTAGTCCTCAACAGGTAGTGATAGGCTCCAAACGGGCGCAAATCCGGGCATTATAGTCATGAATGAAATACCAAATGGCACCGATATGATTGGCGAGTTTTTTGGAAAACGAGAGCGCCTTACGCACGAGCCGGGAACAACGTTGCCGCAAGGTGTTGTTGAACCGTTCACTAGGCGCGGTTTTGCCAGTTTCTTTGCCTACAGCTTTGTGGCGTTTGGATGGCAGGACACGCGCATAGACTTGATAGAAATCGGTAAAACAGACCGCCTGTTGACGATATTCCGGCGGAAGGGAATACCACAATTCTTCTGCTGTTTCCTTATCGCGTGGCCCGATGGCACAGCCAACGATCAAGCGTGTATCTCCCGTCCAACGCTAACCAGAGCCAGGCTTGCTCAGCTTTGCTGCCGACAAACGACCAGAGTTCATCACATTCCAGGACTAACTTGCGTTTTTTTGAACGGGAATGTCCGCGACTTGAGGCTGGACTGTATATTTCGCAGTGACGTAGTCTTGTAGCCATTGGGCCGATACCCCAGTCACCCGCACAATCCCTGCCAACGAGACCCGCTCCAGCAACAACGTATCGATGCGCGCTTTGGTTGCCGCCGAAATCGGCTTCCAGACTGGATTTTCCACGAATTGTCGCCGACAGTCTTTCCATGCGAATTTGGGCTTTCCCGTATGAATATGGCCGTTCTTGATCACATGATCCGATCCGCATCGTGGACAGATTGGCATCCTCTATTCCTCACCTCTCGCCTCCCTGCCATTCTACACTTCTACCCCTTGAGGACTACCCAGAAAACTGGCAGGTCGCCACCGTTACTTTCAATGCGACCTCTTGCCTCTACTCTCGGCGCTCAAGTTCGTCGGGCGTTGGGCGTTGGAAGAACACAATCCAGGGCTTCATCATCGCTTCGGGAATAGAGAAACTTGTTTGCGAAGGCTGCGAATTTCTTACCGCAAGCCGATGCATCAACTCATCCGCCGATACATCGAGAAAGTGTACTTCGCTGCTGGCCCCAAGCTGCTTCGCTCGAGACCGATAGTCTTCGCGTTCCTCTTGTGCCCAGAAGCCGAAATCGAGGATTACATTCGTTCCCAATTCAAGCGCTCGACTTGCGATGGTCCAAAGCATCGCTTCAATTAGACCATGCCGAGCATCATGTTCTGGCTCCTCAGCATCTTGACCGAAAAGACGTACGTGCCATTCATCCGTTGTCAGTCGAAGGGCCGTTTGCTCACGCTCAAGCTTCTGCGCAAGCGTGGTTTTTCCCGAGCAAGGAAGCCCAACCATCAAATGGAGAGTCGCCACACTTACTACTCCTGGAGTTGGTAGTGCTACAATTGTAGTGGTGAATCTGGATTGTGTCAGCAAATCATCAATACTTCAGTTTATGCCTACCACTACCTGTTTATCACTACCCGCACATGTTGACTCAAAACGATAGTGTATCGTAAAATAGGGACATACTCCCCTGAGTCCTCTGGATTCAGGCTGCGAAGCCGCCTGAGCGCTAGGCGGCTTCTGCTTTATACGCGAGGCCACACTGTGCCAAGGTCCAAACCTACGCGCAAGGCTAAATCTACACCTTCCTCGACATTGCTCCTACCGCGTACCATCGTGTACATTGATGCGTTCAACCTGTATTACGGCTGTCTCAAACACACCCCGTATCGTTGGCTCAATATCGAACAGATGTGTACTCTCTTACTTCCCGATCACCAAATTCTTGCCATTAAGTATTACACCGCCCGCATAAAGCCACCAGCAGATGATCCGGATAAAGCCGTGCGCCAGGAAGTATATTTGCGTGCATTAGCTACTCTGCCTCTAGTGACCGTGACGTTTGGCCAATATCTCAGCCATGTGATAAAGCGCCCGCTCGCCAATCCGCCTGCTACGGGCTCCGTACTTGTCGACATTATCAACAATGAAGAGAAGGGTTCGGATGTCAATATCGCTACTCATATGGTTCTCGATGCTGCTAAGAATGCCTATGATGTAGCAGTGCTTGTGAGCAACGACTCCGATTTACAAGAACCGCTGCGCGTCGTACGTCACGAGTTTGGCAAGCCTGTAGGCATCCTATCCCCTCTCAATACGACTCGACGGGCAAGCCGCGAACTCATCCAGTACGCAACTTTTACCAAGCGTATACGCGTGAATGTGCTGCAAGCCAGTCAATTTCCCGCATCTCTCACGGACAGTCGCGGTACGATTCATCAGCCGGCTAAGTGGACTCATCGCTAGCTTTGGCTTGTCACGGTCCGCTTGCCCCATTCTCAGTACTTACGAGAGCATTTCGTAACTGGAGTTATGGGGTAGGCTGAGACATGGACGAGACTTGCCCTCTCGCCAAGGAGCTCAGCCCATGGTTCCAACGCCGTGTTTGGCCACGTCGCCGGTGCCCCCTGGAATCCCAAGCGACAAAAGAACCGCACCTGCTTGCCGCCGACCTGGACGGCAGCGGAACTGGGCAAACGCAGCAGCATTGAACGCTTCTTTGGCCGCATCTTCTCGCTCTTCAGTCCCTACCGCCTCCAGCGCCCGCCGCTGGCAGGATGGACCGCCGTCGAAACCCGGGTCGCGTGACCTACGCCGCGACCTTGGTGGTCGGACTGGCCGCGCACCAAGTCGGACGCCCCGATCTCATCCGCTCGCCACGACGTGTTCTCGCTCACACTTGGGAAGGACTGCTCGAATGAGGTAGGAACCGCCCTCGTAAGTGGCAGTTACTACAGCGTCAGCGAGAGACGCCATGCCGATGGCGTGCTATTGGCTGGGGTGCCACTGGCTCAGTGGGGTTACCTGGATCTGCTTCGCCAGCCCATAGACGGTTGCGAGGTCGCGCCGAACTGGCTGCGTGTCGAGCCGCCGGACCTGGGGATAACGAAGCTACCCAGGCCGACCGCTCGACACGCTATGCCGATGGTGTCTCTACGTCTTCGCCGTAACCGACGCCTTGGTGGCGGTACGCAGCTCGCGGTAGTGCTCACGCCAGATCAGGCGATATACCCCCAGATACTCCGGCAGACGCCGAAGCCCTGGAATATAGGGAACGAAGATCAGTGCCAGAGTCAGTATGGCCATGGTAACCCAGACCGCAATATCGCCATTCGGCCCATTATAGGGACCAAACGGCAGTTGATACCAGAAGGTGTAGAGCCATAACCAGGCTTGTCCTGGGTATGCCCCAGTCTCATTCATCATGCCCCACTGGCTACCCAGGAGATTCAGTTGCCCGGCACGCGTGGGCAGGGCATCCTCGCTCAGGAACAGCAGGGGTTTTGTATAATCCGTCTGGTAGAATCTACCGTCGGTGAGCAAGAGACCATCGAGAGCACCACTGCGCGATATATCCAGCAACGCCCCAAACATCACCGGCAAGGGTCCATAATTGCCCGCCGCCACCTTGACATGCCCATTGGCATCGAGAGACCCGTTGGCATTGCCCAGGGCGGTCGCATAGTTGTTTTCCCAGGTCGTCTGTTGGTTTGCCGATGCCGAATTGAAAGTTTGCAACGCTGCCGCGACTGCGGGATTCTGTACCGTTTTGAGAGGGTTGAGGACATAGACTGCTGCGGTATCAATCGGAAACGCGACTCCAGCGAGTTGCTGGGGCGAGAAGGGACCGACGAACTGCACCGATCCGGTACCGTTGTTGTAGGGTGGTCCATACTGGGCAATCACACTATTACCGGCCAGCTCCGAGAGTGAGACGGTGACGAACCCAACTGGATCGGACTGGGCCACACTTTGCATTGTCAAGGGCCGGTCGTCGGGCGACGAGAAGACGGAAGCCAACACCAACACCACCACCAGCACGACCACACCCGAAATCGCTACCTCGCGGAGCAGGTCATAGGGGATCATTCGCACGCCGCGGTAATACTGTTCCTGGGTCATGCCCTTCCGGTACGGTTCCCGAACTTCGCCTTTGGCAGGGTACGGGCGTACCACACCGCGCAAGCGGACCAGCACGATGTGAAAGACCACCAGCGCGACCAGGAGAACCGGCAACACCAGGATATGAAAGCCATACATCTGGCCAAAGTTCAGCACGTTGAAGAAACCGCCGATACCTATGGCATTCATCGCATCTTTGGCAGAAACGGCGATCCATTGAGAGTCGAAGTTGCTTTGTGAGAGGTAGCCGGTGAAGGCGGTGCCGATGCTGACCACAAAGGCGATGACCCCAAACGCCCAGGTGCGACCGCGGCCGTCACGCCAGGCGCCCAGATAGAACATGCCCCACAGGTGAATCACCATAAAGAAGAAGAAGGCCTCGACACTCCACAGGTGCATGCTGTTGAAGAAGTGGCCGATGCCATTAGTGTGCCACCACTGGGGACCAAAGATGGCCAGGACGGTGCCGGTCACGATGATAATGGCGAAGCTGGCAATCGTCAGGGCGCCAAAGAGATACACCGCCGACCGGACATAGGAGGGCTGTTTATCCGGGAGAACATGATCGGGAGGAAAATCCCTGGCGAGCCGTTGGCGCACGGCTAGCGTCCAGTTGTTGGCCATCATACACCCCCTTCTGTGTGATCTGCAGGCCGATTGGAGACCTGATCGGCTGGTTCAGAGCGCTCCTGCGGCAGAGGTACCGCAATGGCCACAGCGAAGACGAGGAGCATGAGGATGATGATGATCAAATTGGGGACAGTAATCAAGAAGATGCCGAAATGGATATACTGTGCCACTGAATTCCTCCTGCTGGGAAACAGCAACTGGATACTTTGTACCCGGCCCGGTGATAAACGACAACTGACCACCGCTCGAAGCTCGAATGTGCGGAGCGAGCTCTACTCCATAATACCAGGTCGTGCTAGACCCTTGAGGAGGCAGGGCATGGTTCAGACTGTAGGCCGTCTTTGGAACGCCTTCTTCACGATCAGCGGCAACCATAGTGGGCTGCACTGAAACCGTTGCTATCATGACCGTCGTGTGCAAATCTTGATTATTCGTGAGCTGTTTGAGCATACAGTGCGCGAGATCCTTTCGCGACGTATACTCCCTATGATCGCTTCAGCTACCCGATACTCCGTCACGCTCCCCGCAGTATCGCTGCTGCCGGCCATGGCGGTCAGCGCATCCAGGGTCCACTCGGAATCTCCCCTGGGATAGGGCACGTGGAGTTCGCTGGTGGGTTCATAGGTCGGCTTGCCTGGTGGCGGGAGCTGGCACAACGGTACGGGACCAAGCAGCCGAGTAGGGAGCGGTCGAGCGCCTGACCCAGTGGGCGGCGCGTGGTGTAGGGCAAGATGACGTCGTCCCCCGCAAGCCGCTCGCGCTCATCGGATGGGATGCCGTGCCCTCCTCCGGTCCTCATCAGCATGCAGATACTGGCAACATCAATCGGGGCCGTGTACGGAAGTGGCTCCGCGTGCATTGCGGGTGTTAGGGTCATGAATCAACAGGTTGCCCATCGAAATCAAGGATGTATTCGCGCTCGTGACTTAAAGGCAGCCATCCGCGCTATTTCCTCGCCAACAAAAAGATGGGGTGGGTGAGCACGGCCCGCTCAAACTCCTCCAGGGAAGAGTCGGCACTGACTCCATAGCGGCCAGCGAAGGGATTGCCACCTTTGATATCCTCTCGCAACACGAGCGCCGCCTCGTCTTGAGGAAGTTCTGTCACGTTGACCGTTTCGGACCGACGCCCACGGGTGAGGATGGCCTCTCTTGCTGCTCGCAGATTGCGCACCCAATCCACGATGCCATACACAGACCCCACATACCGCTTGCTGTCGTGCTCCCAAATCACGATAGGGACCGTGCGCGGCAGCCCGCTTCTGCGCCCGCGCACCGTGAGGAGATACATCGGATAGTGCCCTGGTCCGGAGAGCTTGACGCCCACACGGAGCAGGGTCACGGTCAGCGTATTGCTCACACGGACAAACAGCGGGGCCTGATTTGCTTTTGCCATCTGTTCTTTCCCATCCTCTCTTGAGAGATGTCGCCGTGATGATCACTGCCTGGCGAGTAGGGCGGAGTGACGAGAATTGTTCACAACAACAACGCTCTCAACGTGAAGCGTCGTCGTAGCAGTCGCGGCCAGGCGCGTGCCAAGAACGTCCGGTATCCGAAGAGATGGCGCGCCCAGTTCCTCTCTGCCCTTATGCGTGCGTCTTGTCGGTGTTGGGAAGAAGCGCGGTAGACAGGAAGTACTCGATATGCAGGTCAGCCCGACGATACCCCAGCTCGCGTTGCTCCTCTGTGGCCTGAGCATGCCAGTAGAGCGCACGAATATTGGCCAGGGGAGCGAGAAATTCCCACACCAGGTGGTCCGCTGGAAAATCGCCCCGCAGACGCCCCAGCTCCATCCAGTGTTGGATGAGGAGGCCGAGCTGCGCCTCTATCTGCTCAATACCCGGAAGCAACAGCGTACTGAGCGGGTCGCTGCCGAGCTTCCCCTCGCGCATCATCAGGGAGAAAAACAGGCGGGCACGCGGAGTATTCCACAGCTCGATAATACGCTGCGCGAGTTCGCGCAAAACCACTTCGGGATCGCGCTCTGCCACGGCGGCAAGATTGGACCCCAGCACCTCCTGGATCAGCACGGCAGGCGTGACCATCTGCTCGCACAGGGTTCTGAACACAGTCTCTTTGCTTTCGAAATGCGCATAGATCGCACTCTCCTTGATCCCCACCGCCTGGGCGATCTGGCGGAGAGAGGTTCCTACGAAGCCCTGAGCGGCAAAGTGTTCGAGCGCGGCATCGAGAATGAGCTCGCGGGTATGGCGCGCCTCCTGTTTAGGAGGTCGTCCGAGACGCGTCGGTCGTTGGTGCAGCTCCATAGACATTATATTAATGAAAGATCATTAATTTGTCAACGAGCAAGAACTGGAGCATCGAGGCTGGTGGACAGTCGTTGCATGGTTCTCACGGGGCCAAACGCGCCAAGGCCTTGTCGAACTGCTAGTCAAAGGACCTTTAAGGAGAATAGGGTAAAAGGCGCGCATACGTAGCTTCCCTTGTAATGCATCGCTGAGCTCTTGTAACCAGGTTAGTGGACCTGTGACGGGTTAAAACTCAAGCTCAGGGTGCCAACTGCTTACGAAATAGAGGTATCATTTCCTCGTTCGTTAGTCGAGCATGTTCCTGATATTTGGGCATCGTTGATACTTTGCAGATGAAAGATGTAGATATCGCCGCTTTCTGATCGCTTTCTTCCTGCTTTCGTTTTACGAGGGTTGGGATAAGCGGGCCGCGTAAGGAAGTGATCCCGGGGGTGTGAGTGGAGAGCTACCACCTGCATATGCCTGGCTCTTGTGAGGGAACAGGCCCTGCTAGCGGGTGAGCACCTTGAAGGCCAGATGACGCCCCATGCCTTGACCGAAGGCTAGCGCGAACGACAGCCCGGCAACTGCGTCGAGCAGAGCTACCTGTTCATCGCCACCTACGTACATCGGGCGCAGCCCAATAGCGGTAATCATCTGTTCGACGATACTGCGGCTCTCGTCGTTTGGGCCGCAGTAGAAGAGGTCCGCCCGGACACCGTCATACTCTGGATTGGCAAAGTTTTCCCAACTGATCGAGTTGAACGCTCGGAAGACGCGAGCGTGTGGCGTGTGCTGCTGGAAGGTCGCTAAGCTGTTCATGGGGCCACCTCCCATGCGATTGGCGGCGTCAACAATGATGCGGCCATCCAGCCGATGAGCATGCTCAGCAATCGTGGTCACCATAGCCGTGCCGGGCAGTGCCATCACCACCACGTCTGGATTGGTGCTCAGCACGGCGGCGACCGAATCAATAGTCACCTGGTCACCGAGCTCGTTTCGCAGTGCCTGGGCATTCTTCCCCTTGGGATTACTCACCCCAAAGGCAACGCGGTGCCCGGCGACATTCCACTTCCGCCCAAGCGTCCCCCCGACATTGCCTGCGCCAAGTACAACAATGGTGAGTGTTCCGGCTGTCATGTGTTCTTTCCCTTTTCCTCAGTTTAGGTGTGTAAGCTCTCCTTGAGAACTTCCCACTCCGTACATTGGTGCAAATGTTTG
>JBKQTH010000240.1:0-15354 GCA_052143275.1 Ktedonobacterales bacterium
TGCACGACGCGCTGGGTCGGTGGGCGTCGGATGAGTTCCGCAGCCTCAACGCGCAGATCGAGGTGCTGCTGCGGCGAGCCCTTACCGATGCCGGCAGGATGCCTAAGCATGCTGCCCCGTTGCCGCGCCGAGGTCGGCCACTGGCCACGGGTAGCGAGCACTCGGGGATGGAGGTGGATTCATGAGGTCGACGACCACAGGAGCTCTGACGACACGAGGTCGCGCGGCACTGGACGCGTACACGGAGCCGCTGGGCCATCTGCTCCGCGGGAGGGCACTGTGGAACGTGGCAGAAGTGGTGACGGTTCAACACCTCGTCAAGAGGTACGGACACTTGATTGCCGTCAACGACGTGTCCTTTTCCATACGTGAAGGAGAGATTTTCGGCATCATCGGACCCAACGGCGCTGGCAAAACGACCACTGTGGAGTGCATCTCTGGGCTGCGCGCTCCCGATTCGGGATCAATCAGCGTGTACGGGCTTTCTCCGCAGAAGGACAGAAACAAGATCAGAGAGTTGGTCGGTGTCCAGTTGCAGGAGAGCGCACTGCCTCCACGGCTCAAGGTGGGGGAGGCGGCGAGGCTCTTCGCTGCCAATCCGCATTTGGATGTGGCGTCCACTGCGCAGGAACTGGTGACGCTGTTTGACCGCGCCACTTGCAATGAGTGAGGTATCCCGATGAGTTTGCTTGTTGAACACCTGAACAAACGCTTTGGCCAGGTCCAGGCCATCACCGACCTCTCGATGGACGTGCAAGAAGGCGCGCTGTTCGGGTTCCTAGGCCCCAATGGTGCAGGGAAAACGACGACGATGCGCATGATCCTCGATCTCATTCGTCCCGACTCCGGCCAGATTACCTGGAACGGCGTACCGGTGCGCGACGTCGCGCGTCGCTCCTTCGGCTATTTGCCGGAGGAGCGTGGCCTCTATCCCAAGATGGAAGTCGAGGCGCAATTGCTCTTCCTGGCGCGCCTCGCCGGGCTCTCCAAAGAGAGCGCACACGTCGCCCTGGAGGAGTGGCTGGAGCGGTTCCAGATCACGGCCAATCGAGCGAAGAAGGTCGAGGACCTCTCCAAAGGCAACCAGCAGAAGGTGCAGTTTCTCGCTGCCGTCTTGCACAACCCGACCATCCTGATCATGGATGAGCCCTTTAGCGGATTAGACCCAGTCAACACCACCGTGCTGAAGGAGGCCTTTGTGGAGCTGCACCGGCGCGGCAAGACCATCATCTTCTCCACCCACCAGTTGGAGCAGGTCGAGGAGCTGTGTGAGGACATGGTGCTGATCAACCAGGGGCGCGTGGTGGTGCAGGGCCGCGTACAGGAGATCAAGCGCCAGCATGGGCGCAATGTCGCGCGCCTCACACTCGACAACGATCCGGAGGCGTCCTGGCTCGATGAATTGTCCGGTGTCCACGTGACCGCACGCCGCCAGGACTATATCGAAATGCAGCTCCAGGCCCACCTTAACCCCAACCTGATTGTGGAGGCGGCGCTGCAGCATGGCGGTATCATCAGCCGGTTCGAGATGGTGGAACCCTCCCTGACCGACATCTTCATTGAGCTGGTGGGCACGCCCACGCTGCCGCCAGCAGCTTCAGCTGCGGCTTCAGCTGCGCTCTCGGCAGGCGCTGCACGAGCCGAAAGTGGCAACTGACCCGAACTGCTCTCGCGGAGCACGACGTGTAGGTATCATCCCGGTTCGGAAGGTGGATGGGCAATCATGGCAAAGATACCAGTGGAACGTCCAGAGCAAGCAGGTCCACAACCGGATTACCGTGCCGGTGCGGTGAGTTCAGGTGGTGCCGCTGCCCAGCACACCCTGCGCAATATCCGTTTGATTATCGGACGCGAATATACCTCTCGGGTGAAAGCGCGCACCTTTCTCATCACCAGCATTCTGCTCCTGGTCATCGTGTTCCTTGCCCCCTTTATCCCGACGATCGTACAGTATATTACGTCAGGTGCATCGGCGCAAACCCATATCGTCGTGGTGAATGAAGCGGGCTCGGTCGCCGGCCTGGATGAGGCGGGACTTGCGGCGTTCATCAATACGGCCTTGAATGGAACCAAGACGGGAAGCCACGCTCCCTATGCGATACGCAGCCAACCACAGACCTCTCTCGGAAGCCTGCAACGCCAGGTCAAGCAGGGCAATCTGGCTATTCTGCTGGTGCTGGAGCGTTTGCCGAACCAGACGTTGCGCTTTACCTATGATACCAACGCCAGTTCTACCAATGACACCAATCTGCCCACGATCCAGGCGCTGGTCCAGCAACTCAACGTGCTCGATGTGGCTCATCGCCTGGGCCTTACCTCGTCACAACTCGGGAGCCTGTTTGCTCCCGCTGACGTGGCGGTCGTCTACACCCAGGGGACTCGTCCGAGCAGTGAGAGCACCGCGGACTATCTCCTGGCCATTGCCGGCGTTATCCTGCTCTTTGTCTCGGTCTCGACCTATGGTGGTATCGTAGCGGCGGGGGTGGCGGAAGAGAAAAGCAGCCGGGTGATGGAAATCCTGGTGAATGCCGCGACGCCTTTTCAGTTGCTAGCCGGCAAGATCCTGGGCATTGGGGCGGCGTGCCTGACCCAGATGGGGAGCGTGGTAGTCGTTGGCATTGGGGCACTCCTACTGCAACCACCGCTGCAAACCGCGCTGTTTGGGGCCAGCACGGGAGGATTCATCCAGCAATTCACCAGCATATCCATCCCCTTCTACCTCCTGTTCCTGGTGTACCTTCTGCTGGCGTTCTTCCTGTATGCCACGCTGTATGCCGGACTGGGCGCGCTGGTCAAACGGCAGGAGGAGGTGCAAAGTGCGACCATCCTTCCTACGCTGCTCGTCCTGAGTGGCTATCTGCTGTTCTTTGTCACGGTCTCTGCTCCCGATGCCACCTGGACGAAAGTGCTCTCGTATATTCCGTTCTGGAGCCCGGTCTTGATGCTGATGCGTCTGGCTGTGGGCACGGTGGCCTGGTGGGAGATTGTGTTGACGATCGGCTTGATGCTCTTGACCATTCTCGTCGGCATCTGGTTTGCCGCGCGCCTGTACCGACTGGGCGTGTTGATGTACGGGCAGCGGCCTGGCCTCTCAACACTGGTGAAACTGGTGCTGATGGGCTAGCGAGCAGGTTGAAAGGGGCGTCTCTCGCGACCGGGCCAGAGATCGGGTGCGTGCCTCTTCTTCAGCGTGATCCCCGCGACGCTCGGCCCGGCCCTGGGCGTCGGGGCGGCGCTGCTCATCCTCGACGGGCTCGGCTGGCGGATCGTCTCTGGATGAAGCCTACGTATCTACCTCAGTACCGTCAAGATCGGTTAGGTAGGAAGGGAATGGTAACAAATGGAAAATGTCTCGGAACCATCTTCGACCCCAACACGGCCGGCCACGTCCCCGTCCGGCCTGGGAGCTGGCGTCCTGTCCCCGCTCACGCTGGGGCTGGTGAGCTGTGGAGGGATCGGTGCGGTCCTCTTTACGGTCACCTATCTGCTGGAAGGCGTCACGCGACCAGGCTATGATGCCGGGCAACAACCCATCAGCTCCCTGAGTCTTGGTCCCGGCGGCTGGGTACAGCAGGTCAATTTCGTCGTCTTCGGCATCCTCATGCTGCTATCGGCGCTAGGCTGGTATCGTGTCCTCGTGCCGGGGCGCGATGCGATCTGGTTTCCAGTGCTTCAGGCCATCAGCGGGCTGTGCCTGATTGGCGCCGGGGTGTTTACCGTGGATCCCTTTCCGGGCTACCCGCCCGGGGCTGCCCCGGCAGCATCGACGGTGCATGGGACGCTGCATACGATCTTCGCCTGGGGGCTCATCCTGTCCCTGGCCTTTGGCTGCTCCGCCTTGGGGGTCCAGTTGGTACGCGTACGTCATTGGCGCGGGTGGGCTGTGTACTCGTACATTACTTTCGCGCTGATCCTGATCTTCTGGGGGGCGTTCCAACAAGGTGCGTCCGGAAATGTTGCCTGGCTGGCACCCATTACCGGGCTTACTGAGCGCCTGTCCGCTGGGAGTCATGCCCTCTGGCTGTGTGCGGTCACCGTGGCGCTCCTGGTCCGACCTTGGAAGGACACCACCGCGAATACGGAGCAGGCCATCCGCCGATGACGGGCGCTTTAACGGGAGGCACTATGTGACCGCGGGTGTGGCACGAGCATCAACGTCTCCACTCGCTAGCACACCGGCTGGGCAGGCGGAATGGTCATGTGTGCGGATCCCGGAGCTAAAAAGTGCTCGGTATAACCTTGCTGCACTGCCTTATAGCGCATACGCACTTCAGCGGGCAGTCGAGACGTACGAAGACTGCGCGGTTCGGCGGGTGACATTTGTAACTTCTGCTTGATGCAGCCTTCAACAGCAGCCGATCATATGCGGCGCTGCTCACCATGGCCGTCTACACGGTCATTTTCGGACTCATAGCGATTCGCTATTTCCGCTGGGAGTAGCGCACTGGCGTGCACAAGGGTTAGAACGAGATGCAGACAATATAGGTATTCGTCCCCATGTGTACCCTTCTGTTCCCCCTTGACCGCGGCAGGAGAGTGTGGTACACTTGTTCGAGCAATCGAGGAGTGAGAACCTCCCTAGTACCACCACCGCCGCTCTGGGGGAGGGGAAGGATGCACCGGCATGCGGGTGCAACAGACCTATAAAACTGAACTGGATCTGAACGATCGGCAGGTCACCGCCTGCAAGCAGCATGCCGGTGCCGCACGGTGGGCCTACAACTGGGGACTGCAGGTCAAGCAGGAACGCTACCAGGCGACCAAGAGGAGCCCCACCGCCATCGACCTCCATCGCGAACTCAATGCCCTCAAGAAGACCGATGTCCCGTGGATGTACATCGTCTCCAAGTGTGCCCCGCAAGAAGCGTTGTGAAACCTGGATGCGGCGTTCCAGCAGTTCTTTCGGCGCTGTGCGCCTGCAAGAACCATCGGCTCGCGCAAGCCATCGGCGATGTAGGCTTTTATGAGTTCAAGCGGCAACTGCTCTACAAGGCCAGCTGGTATGGTGCCCGAGTGATCCTCGCCGATCGGTGGGAGCCATCCAGTAGTAGCTCTCGGCCTCGTGCCGGCGCTCGCGGGATTCGTTGGGGTGGGGATCGCGTATGGCACGATCCTGGGGCCGATCTCGATTGCCTTCAATGACCCGCTCCACACCAATCCCGTCACGAGTGCCGGGAAGGCACTCATGCGGGAAGCGGGTCCCCTCCCTGCCTCGTGACCTCTCCGCGTTTGCGGTGCTCTACGTCTTTCGCGATGCGGTCTTCGAGCCGCTGCGGTGGCAGGGATGGAGCCACCTATCGCAGCACTCTTTGTGGACAGGAGCCACGAACGCACTGGCGTTGACATCAATGACCACCGCCAGTGCTTGCCACGACTGAAGCGGAGTAGGCTGAGTCCGCTGAATGTACGGTCTCAGAGTGCCATCGGTACACTGCCCAGCTCGTACCATGGTCAGACTAGTTGGGAGGTGGTGGGGCGAAGGGTCCTCCCGGGGGTGCAGTGTCGACAATGGTCGATCCCGCCAACGCATCTTGGGATACGGGTACCCCTAGGGCTTCTGCCAGTAATTGGGAGAAGCCTGCGTAGTCGACGACTTGCAGGTTGAGCTTCTCGATCGAAATTCCTGGACAACCTCCGGCGAATACCGCTTGCACTGCGGGGGCTCCATGTCGCAGAAAGTCAAGGTGATAACTCACCCCAACATCTACCGGACAGACCGCGGAAAAGTGCGGAGGAAATGACTTCAGCTGCAGCACTGCACCATAGAAGCGTTGCACCTCGGCCACATCGGTTGACGTTTTCTCGAAGGGAGCGACGCGGTTCTGCGCAGACGCACTCATGCGCAGCACATGGAGCCCGACAATTGTGGTTACAGGGGGCAAGCCATAGGAGACGGCTGTGGAGTCCGGAGAAGCTGGGGTGGTCGCGGCGCCAGCCCCTACGCTTGTTCCACAACTAGCGAGCGCAAGTGCTACGAGCACGGGGAGCACCATATGAGCTCTTGGTCTGATGTGAAGCATGGCTGTCTCCTCTTTGGGGCACATCGCGATAGCACTCTACGACCCAACTGCAGTGAACCGGTCAGAGGGGTTCACTCCACTCGCAATTTTACATTGTCCGATCTGCGATTAAGCGTCGGTACAGTACTCAGGCAAATACCGTGCGGTACTTGCTTTACCTGATTTGAATGACATTGCAGAGTTACTTGTAATTCACCCAGGTGATGCTGTATTCATCGTATGGGATGTCACCCGGGTCATTGTCGATAGACCCTGTTTTTGCTAGCTGATCTCCGTAACTTATGCACTCGATGCCTCTAAAATTACAATGGTACAGTTGATCATAATCATGGGGAAGGCTACTCATAGCATAATAGCCGCCATTGTCGGTGATGCCTACCCCATAGAACGTTTCTGTACCAAAGTTGGCAAAGTCTGGACCGGCATACGCGCCGGACGAGACAGGGTCCTCAACTATAAATTCAGCGCTTGTCCCGTTGCTGGCGTTGCCCTCACAGTAGTTTCCAGAATTGACGTCGTTCTGGGAAAAATCTTCGACGTAACTGCAGCCAGTCGAACCGCTGTTCCACGCTGTGGCATACATGTGATCGCCACAATGCGGATAAAACCAATACACCGGATTTCCGTAATATGGGGAGGCTGTGTTTGACAAATTCTCAGTCCACGCACCCAACCAGTTAACGTAGCTCCCGTTCTCAATGTATTGAATCTCGGCTGTACCTGCTTGAGGAAAGTTATCCGAACCAATGCCACCAAGGCCGACCCAAGCAGAGTACGTGGTGCCGTTGCCATCGGAAGGATGGTTACCTGTGCAGGCAACATAGTAATCGGTATCTGCCTCGGTATAGTTCTGACCAGGTGTATCCTCGTCAGCATAGTTACCGTCCCAATTTCCTGACTGGTATTTGCTGAACTGAAGCTGTTGACTAATAGACCGTTTGGAAACTGGGGAAAGAAGGGAGACGGCGGGGTGAGATAGGCTTTTGGAAATGAAGACACACACCTATCTCACCAACCTGTCCGATGCGGCAGTGGGCCCGGCTCGAAGCGCTGTTTCCAGTGGCACGCACGGGACACCCTCGACATCATTATTCACGAATGCCAAATGAAAGCTAGCAGGCGGCGACTGGGCGACGAATCCGCCCGTATGGACGTACCCAGGGATTGTAGAAGAGACGCCAGGAATGAGAGGCGACCGTTACTTCGAAACCAGAAACGCCAGCTCAGTGGCAAACTGGAAGCGTTTGACCGGCCAGTTGGTGCCGGAGATCAGCTCATAGAATCTGGCTTCATAGTTCTCCAACATGCCTTTGGTTCTGCCTCCCAGGCTGTATGCCGGAAACGAGACCAGCAGATGATCGGCTCGAACATCGCGCAGCAGCCGGGCGCTGGATTCCTTTTCGATCTGTTCGAGGCAAGGAATGGCCTTTAGTAGTAGCGCCAGATCCACTTGCTGTTCGGGCACACTCCGGGTGACGTCAAGCACCGCGGCATGACCATATACGCGCCGGCACCCCTGAGCCGGCTCCAGCGTGAAGAAGCCCGACACGAACGCCATCATGTCGGCGTAAATGTCATACGCGTAGTACTCGGCATCCTCAGCCAGCGGCATCCAGGGCAGCGCCAGCGGATTCAACCCACAGGCAATATCCAGTATTCGATGGATGGAACCCAGCCCCGCCAGCGTCTCCGAGTAGAACTGGTCCAGAATGGGCAGACGCTCTCGCGTCGAGGCATGCTGCGCGAGTATGCGGCGGCAGACCATCCGCACCATGTCTCCGTCGCCTTCTCTCGCGCTAGTGTCAAGCTCAGCCAGCCAACCGGCGTAGTCGGTCGCCGCCGGCAGGTAAACCGCGGCCACCTGATGCAGTTTGTTCTTGGTAGCCTTGATGGCTTCCTTCACGTTACGTCTCTTGGCCAGTTCCTGGCCCCCAACGCTACGTATCAGATCCAGCGAGACCTGCCGGTACTTCGAGCTCGCAACCACAGCTCTCACCAATTCATCGAGCTGGCGATCATTTCCAACTTTCATCGAGCGGAGCTCCCAACCTCTGCATCAAGCGAGCCATGAAGGTAAGATTGTGGATCGTGGCTAGGCGCGTGAAGAGACCGTCTCCCAACTTGAATAGATGATGAAGATAGCCGAGCGTGTACTCCGCGCAGCATGAGCAGGTGCATTCCGGGAAAATGGACGTATTGGCTTTAACGTGCTTGGGGTCATTGACGTAGACAAAGTCAAACCAGGCGCTTACCCCGCGAGCCGGCAACGGCTCAGGCCCCAGCGCGTAAAGCCTGCCGTGGCGGGCGTCCCTGGTCGGTAAGGCGCTGTCGAATAGAGCATAGCCTAACCGTGAACTGTCTACGACGTTACGCGGGTGACCCACGCCAAGCGCGTGCATCGGAAACTCCGGCGGAATCAGCTCGCGGGAATAGGCCAGCATATCAACAAGCAGGTGGCCCTCGCTATCTAGAGGCCATCCGCCGTAACCGAAGCCATCAAAACCGATCTCTAACAAGGACTCCGCGCAACGCTTCCGAAGCTCACGGTAGCCACCTCCCTGAATTACGGCGAAGAGCTGTGGGCGCGGTTGGCCGGTGCTCCGTCTCTGCCCCACAATCCGATCAAATTCGTCCTTGCAGCGCCGTGCCCACTTGATTGTGCGCTCAGTCGAAGCCTCCTGCACCGCGAAAGGGGCGTCCACATGGGTACAGTCGTCCAGACAAATAGCGATATCGGTGTCATAACGCAGCTGTAACTGTATGCTTTTCTCCGGGGTCAGTAGCAGCTTACGGTCGAGCCGCTCCGGACGTAGAACGATACCGTTCTCGGTTATGCTTCCGTATTTGGCGTTCTGGCGGATCAGTGAGTAGGCCTGGAATCCCCCGGAATCGGTGATGATCGGCCCTGGCCACGCCCCCATGCTGTGCAGCCCGCCGAGAGCACGCACGACGGAGGAGCCCGGTCGCTGCATTAAATGAAACGTGTTCATCACCAGTCCGTTTATGCCACAGTCACGCAGATCGTCTGACCCGACCGAGCGTACCACACCGTAGGTAGCGTCAGGCAGAAAAGCCGGCAACGACAACGCTCCGTGCGGTAGGTCAATACCGTGGCAGCGTAGGTCATTCATCATCGCCGTCATCTCCCTTGTCCGGTTCGACTACGCTCTCGCGTCCGCGCGATTCTGCGCCGGCCACCACCAGAACGTATTCTCCTCGTGGGCGGTTCTGGCTACAGGCCTCGAGCAGCTCAGATAGCGTGCCTCGCTGCACCAGCTCGAACATCTTGGTGAGATCGTTGGCCAGCGCTCCCTGGCGATCTCCATACGTCGCCATGGCATCGCGGAGCAGTAGCTGTATTCGATAGGGACTCTCATAGAAGATGAGGGTATGTGGGGAATCCCGGTCAACCGCCAAGAACTTCCGGCGTTGTCCGGCCTTCCGCGGGGGAAAACCACGAAAGGTGAATGAATGCAGTGGCAGTCCTGAAAGCACCAGCGCCATGATCAACGCGGTAGGACCCGGCACCATAGTGACGGGTATGCCCTCGCGTAGCGCGCGCCGAACGAGAGTGAAGCCTGGATCGGAGACGCCGGGAGTGCCGGCGTCAGTGACCAATGCCACGGATTTGCCCTCCGCGAGCAACTCGGCGACTCGCTGGCCGGCGCGCTCCTCATTGTGCTCATGAAAGGAGACCTGCGGCTTCGAGATGCCAAAGTGCGCCAGGAGTATGCCAGTCTTGCGCGTATCCTCGCTGGCGACGATATCCACAGCCGCGAGAGTAGTGAGAGCGCGATGGGTGATGTCTTCGAGATTTCCGATAGGAGTGGCAACCAGGTACAACATGCGGGAAACTCCTCGTACGCAGCGCCAATCCGCCCGTGTGGAAACGATTCGACTATTGGAAATGGCCCTATCCGCGCCGCTCACGTCTGAGGCGCGCGTCCTCGTGCTCGGCCTCGTGCTCCACATCGTAGCGGGCCTCCGGCAAAGCACGCAGCCTCGCCAATGGTATCAGTCTTCCGCACCCTTCACAGATCCCATAGGTGCCGGTGTCGAACTTCTCCAGCGCATGCTCGACTTCAGCCAGCTCCGCGTCCTCATCGAGCTCTTCCTGGTGGTTCTCGTCCCATTCTTCCTGCTCGACGCTCGAATCGGCGCTCTCGCCGCGCAGGTCATCGCCGGTGTCCAGAATCTCGGCGTGGTCCTCATCTTGAGCGCCGCGCAGCGTGGTGATTGTGGTACGCAGCCGCTCGCGTTTCGCTTCAAGAGCGGAGCGCAGTTCCGACAAGACTTCCGGCGTTAGCTCTGGATTCATGCTCATTCTCGTTCTTCCCCTGATTGGTAATTGGTTTCTCGGCGGGCACAACTCACGATAGGATAGCTCACGGGATAACTCGAGAGAGCTCCCCACCTCCGTTGCCAGGAAGTATAGCTCACGACGCCCGTGGATAGCTTGAGAGATCGATCCTAACGATTGGCAATTGCTCTCATACGCGAGGATTGTCTCACGCCTCCGGCTGTTGCGGAAGTGAGAAAATTCGCCTTCTTTTTCAGGTGGCGTGGGGCGTCGAATAATAATAACAGGCAGAGGCCATCTATCCTTGACAAAATTATGTGTGCATGCTAGTGTCTGCACGGGGCGCGAGTGCACGCAGCGGGCACCATCATTGGACCGCAGCGATGGTCGGGTGGACTTCGGGCATCTCCGCCAACTCATGCCCCGCACGCACAGTGGCCAAGGTGTGCCCGGTGCGGGAGATTGTTTCTCCGATCTTCTGGTCAACGGGTGACCGGGACCCCTCTCTGCTGGTCCCGCCGGCCGTGTACTGAGTTCAGCAAGCCAGCACCGCACATCTTCACTGTTGCGATTTCGGTCGGCGCACGCACATGCTGCATCCGGGCCGAGAGATTGTGCGTCCGGTAGGAGTTGGCCATGCGGATGTTGCGTGTCGGCCTGGTCTGTGGTGAGCTGGACCCTGTGCGCGACGGGGTCGCGGATTACACGCGCCGGCTCGCCCAGAGTCTGCGGACCATAGGAGTGGACGCGCTCACGTTGACGACCTTTCGGCTCGCCGAAGCGCACGGCGATCCCGCGATCGGGGTCACGGATAGCTGGGCGTGGCGGGGTATCTGGCAGGCCGCGAGGGCGATCCAGCGACTGGATGTGGATGTTGTGCATGTGCAGTTTGCACCGTCGGCCTTCCAGTTCTCGCGCGCCGTAGGGGCAATGCCGCAGTTGCTGGCTGGTGGTCCGCCTCTCGTCGTCACGGTGCACGAGTACGCGACGTGGACGGCGCAGGGTATCCTGGGCGCAGCGCGGTCGGCAGCGTGGTCCGCTGTGGAGCGGCGAGGCTGGCTGGATCGTGAAGCCCTTCTGCTCGTGCCCTGCGGTTGCCGGTTGCTAGTGACGAATTCGCAGCACGCAGCGATTCTTGCGGCGCGCTGGCCGGCTCGCCGCGACCGGATGATCGAGATCCCGATCGGTCCGAACATCCGGCGGGAGCAGGTCAGCCGGGATGCAATCCGGCGTGCCGTGCGCGAAGAGCTTGGTACGGGGCCAACAGCCGCCCTCGTCGTGTTCTTTGGCTTCCTGCATCCGGTCAAGGGACTGCCGCGACTAATCGAGGCGGCATCTTACTTGCAGGCGACGTATCGCGATCTGCGAGTCGTGCTTGCGGGCGGGTGCGAGAGCCACTCCGTGGCGGGTGCTGACGCCATGAGGCTGCGCGCGGCACTGGAAGGCGCCGCCCGTCGGCACGGTGTCCATGCGAACGTCGTCATCACCGGGTATCTGGCGGAGGCGCAGATCTCCCGTCTGCTTCAAGCCGCGGACGTCGCTGTCTTTCCGTTCGATAGCGGCGTGACGCTGAAGTCGAGCTCGCTGCTGGCTGCCCTCAGTCACGACGTCCCTACGATCGCTACGCGGACCAATCGGCAGGATGCACACGCGGACGACGCGGTGCTGTGGATTCCTCCGCAAGACACGGGCGCACTGGTCGCCGCCATTGGGCGCGTATTGACGGAGACGGCACTGCCTGAGCGGATGCGCAGGGCCGGCAGGGCCCTGATCGCACATCACGAGTGGCCGCACATTGCGGCCCTGCATGCAGAGGTGTATTGGGAGACACTGGAAGAGGAGGCCGGCTCGACGGCCGCCACGGGACTCGTGCGTGGATCGTTCGTTCACCCCTACCCTGCCCGGGCCATTGGCGCGCAGGAACTGCCTTCGCACGGCATGGGCGGACCGAGAAAACTGACACAGGAGAATGCTGCCGATGTCAATGTTTGATCGCATGCTGCAACGACTTCTTGCCAAACCAGTTGATGTGCTGGTGCGCCAATCGTTGGCGGAGTACTTCGCAGGCAAATGGGAGGGCGAAGATCCCGCGCTCTTCCATCCCCTGATATACGGCGACCAGAGCAGGCTCCACATCGATCCGACGGCCGTCATCAACAATGCGCTGTTCAATCTCTCGTCGGGGGAGATAACGATCGGCAAGTACGCCTTCTTCGGGCACAACGTCTGCCTGTACACTGGCACCCACGACTTTCTCAAGTTCGGCCGGGAGCGGCAGATCACGGTGCCGCGGACGGGGCGAGACATTGTTGTGGGCGAGGGTGCTTGGCTCGCGAGCAATGTCACGGTGGTCGGCCCGTGTACTATCGGCGAGAATGCGGTGGTCGGCGTCGGCTCGCTGGTCCTGCACGACGTCGAGCCATATACGGTGGTGGCGGGAGTGCCGGCGGCGGTGCGCCGCGATATACCTCGTCCGGCGATACTCGGGAACCTAGGAATTGAGGTCTAATGAGCGGCGTCACCAGAGAGACCGAATACGAGCGTGGAGACGGCGAGGATCTGGCGGCGCGGGTACGCGCGCTCGAATCTCTGTACGCGGAGACGCGGCGCTCCCTGGACGGCGCCTTAGCGCGCCTGACCGAACTGGAAGCCGCACGCCATGCCTCGCCCGCCGACGGCCTTCGCGAGATCGTGAGCGAGCGCTTCGCTGCCATCTACCCGGCCTTCGAGGATCACTTCCGTGGCTCCGAAACGGAGATTACCGCACGCCAGTCCGTGTACCTGCCGGTCGTTGAGCAGGTCATCCAGTCGGGCGGTGTCGTGGATGTGGGTCCTGGTCGCGGCGAGTGGCTCACGCTGCTGCGCGATCGCGGAATCCCGGCCTACGGCGTCGAGGCCCACCCGCGCTTCGTGGATGTCTGCCACAGCAAGGGGCTGATGGTTATCCATGGCGACGCCATCAGGCACCTCTGGGAACTGCCGCCCGCCACGCTGGATATGGTCACGTCGTTCCACGTCGTCGAGCACCTGGATACTGAGGACTTGCTGGGACTGATCGCAGCAGCCCACCGTGCGCTCCGGCCAGGGGGCTGCCTGCTGCTGGAGACGCCTAACCCGACCAACCTCGTCATGGGTGCCTGCGATTTCTACGCCGATCCGACGCACCGCTCGCCGCTGCCTCCCCATCTGCTCGAATACCTCGTCGCAGTGCACGGCTTCGGAGCGATCGAAGTGCGCCATCTCCATCCACGTACGGAGCAGTTGCGCCAGGTTCACGATCTACCCATGGACGGTGAGCTGAAGCCCTTCATCGAAGCCGTGGCACAGCGGCTCTACGGCCCCCAGGACTACGCGATACTCGGTTACCGGCTGTCGCTTGACGAGCGATGAGACACGCTCAGTCGACTAGACCGAATCACGGTCGCCAGTTTCCTTACCGCCGCGCGAAGCTCTGCCCGGCTGGCGCCGGAGTAGCCCAATATCAGGCCCCCGCGCTCCTTCGGCTGCAAGCTGAACCGAGAGATGGCCGCAACCTCGAGGCCACAAGCCGCCGCCTGGACGGCCACGGTACGGTCGTCGTCGCCCGGCGGTAGCCAGGCGACCAGATGCATGCCCGCCTCGGGTACGGCAATATCCAGGATATCCCCCAACGTCCGCTGCAATTCGTCTATCAGAGTCTCACGGCGCTCAACATAGAGCCGCCGCATGCGTCGCAGGTGACGGGCAAAGTGCCCTTCGGCCAGAAAATCGCTAAGAGCCATCTGCTCCAGCAGCGGGACATGCACGTCGATGAAGCGGCGCGCGGCCAGGAAGCCTTCCACCATCTTCGCCGGCACGATGAGATAGCCTAGTCGCAGCGCGGGAAAGAGCACTTTGCTGAAGGTGCCGATATAAAGTACTCGCCCCGAGTGGTCCAACCCCTGCAGCGCCTCCAATGGTCGCCCGCTGAAGCGGTACTCGCTGTCGTAGTCATCCTCCAGGATCCAGGCACCCACGTCTCTCGCCCAATCCAGGAGCGTCAACCGTCGGCGCAGACTCATGGTGACACCGGTGGGAAACTGGTGTGAGGGCGTGACCGATGCCAACTTCGCCTCCCGGCTGATCTGCCGGCCGGTCTCGACATCCATTCCTTCCAGATCGACCGGAACCGGCACCAGCTTTGCGCCCGCACCCAGAAGCGCTCCACGGGCACCCAGGTAGCCAGGGTCCTCGATCCAGGCCGGGTCGCCGGGATCCAGCAGCACTCGCGCCGCCAGGTCCAGCGCCCCCTGCGACCCCGCGGTAACGATCACCTGTTCCGGTGAGCAGTAGACCCCACGTGTGATCCCTATCCGGGCGGCGATAGCTTCGCGCAGCGGATAGTAACCCGGAGCGCCCTGGTAACCCGCCGCCGTTCGTAGCGACTTCCGCGCGCGACGTGCCACCAGCCTGGCCCAGAGTTCATAGGGAAACTGGTCGAGATCCGGCTGTCCGGCGCGGAAGGCGCTCAGCCGCGCCGGGGAATCGATCTCGTCTGAGTCATTGAGGTATGGCGTCTGCCACAGCAGCGCGCCCCGTCGTGAAAAACCGGCGGTGGCGGCTTCTGTCCCCGGTGGACGCGGTTCATCCTGGGCACCTCTTCGCTGCGGCGTCGGCATTACCGCCAGTCGCGCTACCCGAGTGCCGTCGCCTACCCGACTTTCGATGAAACCCTCCAGCAGTAGCTGCTGGTAGGCCATCGCCGTCGTGTTGCGCGACACTCCGAGCTCGCTGGCCAGCGTGCGGGTCGAGGGTAAGCGGGCTCCGGCCTCAAGCTGCTCGCTCAATATCGCCTTGCGCAGTCGCTGGTAGAGCTGCTTATAGAGTGGAGCTGCCGCTTGCTGATCGAGGACGATCTCGGTACGTCTGCTGGCTGCTCTGCGTTTGGGCATTTAGGAACACCTGCGATCTCGGAACATCTGGCCAGATGCTAAATGGCCCCATTATAGCACCAAGAAATGGCTCTTTTCTCCCAGCCATTATAACGCTATCATCTGGTCTAGTGAAGGCGAGACG
>JBKQTH010000241.1:0-3600 GCA_052143275.1 Ktedonobacterales bacterium
CCGTCGATACTAATATTGCCTGGATTCGCTCCGCGCTAGAGGCGGTGCGTAGCAACGCTGAGCAACTGCAGCAGATTGCTGGAACTCCTATACCGGTGCCTGGCAGCGATCCACCACTTCCGCCAGCCTCGCCGACGCGTCCCTTATCACAGTCATCGATCTTGCCAGAGAGCCAGCTGCCGCCTGCGATCGCCGACGACTTCGGTTCCGGACCAGGCGAATCGATACACACTCCAGGCTCCCTACGCGCCTCTGATTTATTCTCGCTTGACAACATCGACTTCGCCTCACTGGGCGATGCCAAGCCGGAAGACGACGAACAAGCCGATGACGAATAGCGAGCGGGGGTACGCGAAAGCAAGCGGTAGAGGGCGCAAAGATCACACCAGACCGCTGGTGCCCACGACCTCCGAGTGAAGCTCCGCGGCCAACAGCTCATCGACCAGCAGTCCAGGGTCCTGTGCATAGTGTATGATTTCGAGGTTAGGCTGGGGGACGAAGCCTTCTTCCACGGCGCGTTTCACCATAGCTAGTAGCGGAGAATAGTAATCAGCTACATCGAGCAGTCCAATGGGCTTATTATGGATGCCTAGCTGAGCCCAGGTGATGATCTCAAAGAGCTCGTCAAAGGTTCCGAAACCGCCGGGGAGGGCAATGAACGCGTCGGCAAGCTCAGCCATCTTGGCCTTGCGCTCGTGCATGCTGGTCACTTCATACAACCGGGTAAGGCCAGCGTGAGCTATCTCTCGCTTAAAGAGGGCACGTGGTATCACGCCGATGGCCTCGCCACCAGCTGCCAGCGCGGCATCAGCGGTGGCTCCCATGAGCCCCCCGCTGGCGCCACCATAGACCAGCCCAAACCCTCGAGCAGCGATTTCATGTCCCAGGGACTCAGCCATTTGGCGATACGCCGGCAGTCTCCCCTCGCTGGAACCCGAGAATACACAGATACGCGCCATGAAATCTAATCTCCCAATCTAAACTCATCCGGCGTCTGCGGCACCCGGTGAGCTACCTCCCTGCCTACCTTCCTGACTCTTAGTACACCGGCAGGATAGCCAGTAAGGCACTGTTTCCACTCGTGGTCAGGCGAGGCAGCCCATCTGGACCCGTGCCGGCCGCGGAGAGCAGCGTCGCGGGGACAGCAGTCTGCGATTTCGGAATATCTTGCGGCGCACCGGCGCGTACTTCCACACCGAAGAGCAGGTTGCCTTTGTCCTTGGGCAGTAGATACTCCGGCCAGGAGACCACAGTTACCACCGAACCCGGCCTCCACTGGGACGGTGGCAGAAACGATTGAGTCCAGGCATCCTCCATTACGATGCGTGTACCATTCGGCCGGGTAAACGTCGTCACTATGGTGAGCGGCTCGCTTACTTTTGCGAGAACTTTCCAGTAGGTCGTAACCGTAGTGACTCCCTCCGCAAGATTGACACTGGATGGCGAGAGCGTGTAACCAATCAGCTCAAGCGAGCCCGCGTACTCGACTGCTGCCCGGGAAACTCCGGCTGGGGGAGAATTGGTATAGGCAAAGGTGTAAAACGACGCCGGCAAGACCGTCGTACAGGTCTTACCCGGTGGTGTGGAGGCAGCGCCGGTGTGGTGAAGTAAAAGATAGCCGTCCTGGGCCGTGGCCACATGAAATTGGCATGAAGCTAGAAGACGCTGAACTTCACTGACGTACTCGGAGGCTCCCGGGAACGGATAATAGTCGCCGGTCGTCACATCGACGAACACATAATCGGCCTGGTCATCTTGGAACGGAAACTGGTATATGCGGTAGCGCTCGCTGAGATGGGGAACCAGGGTAGATTGAGCGCTCACCGAGGCACCTTGAGGCACTGACTCGGCAATGCGCTGCCCCAGCTGGTCATGCTGGCTGATTGACGGGAATGTCTCACGCACAATCATCGCATCCACATGGAAAGTCTGCTGCACGGAGGTACGCCCACCTATACCCACGCCGGCGATGATTACCAGCGCCAGCAGCTGTGGACGAACCAGCCAGATTACTCGCTTGGCTACCTGAGGCAGACGCTCGGCGAGCGTCTGCCTCAGGTAGGCGGCGTACCGCTCAAGGAGCGGAGCCAGCCATACCAGCGCATCTATGGAGGCGGCTACCAGGATCGGTACGATATCGGTATTATACTGGTACAGGCCACTGTACATCAGGCTATCGCTGCTGGCCATATTGAGGAAGATCGACGGCACCGCCAGGGCGAGCATCCACGGACTAAGCAGGGCCAGAAACCCGCTCGGAGCCAGTAGCTTGAGCAGGTAGGCATGGCGCCGTGGATCCTTGACCATAGCTGCAAGGGTCGCCAGCGGACTATGCTCGAGATTGCCAAGTCGCCCCGCCACAGGAGACCCACCGGTCGGACTGGCGATGTGCATAGTCAACAACGCCAGCGCCAGCATTCCCGCTCCCATGGCTATCAAGATAAGGCCAATGCGAGGACGCCTCTGGATCAATGCCACAAAGGCGCCGATGGCTATCACATCAAGCGTGAGGGTCTCTTTGCAGAGCAGCGTAATGAAGCAGAAGAGTATGAGCCAACGGTACCGGCGAACTGCCAAGAAGTAGAGCGCCCACATGACGGTGGTTGCTGCTAGCGTCTCAGGATGAAAGGAGAAAATGACCGCCGCCTGCAGTGAGGGATAGATCAGGAAGATCCCGGCAAACACCAGTCCCCAAACCACGTTACGCAGTCGTCTGGTTGCCAGGAGGTAAGCCGGAAACGCCCCGGTACCGACCACCACCACCTGCAGAACCAGCAAGAAGTTGACGTTGGGAATGACCAGATAAAAGAGCGAGAGCACGATGAGAATCGGCTCGAAGTGAATGGCAAAGCGCGAGAACACCGGTCCCAGGCAATTGGTGTCGGTTACACTGTTGCAGATTGACTGAATCATGAAGTGGCCGTGAGAGGTGTTCCACAGCACCTGGTCCATGATACCTAGATCTTCGGCGCTGGTAAGGAACGCATTCTGCAAGCCTACCACATACCCTGACATGACCACGATATAGAGGATGACCAGACAGGCAACCAGCCCAAGCGCGATACGTCCCGGAACTCCGGCGTCGTAGGGAGCCGGTTCCGCCTCGTGCTCGCTAAGCCAATTCCACGCGCCTCGAAGAACGCCCCGCGGCGTCCTGGGTTCGGATGCCGCAGGTGGCGGCTGATCTGGGGCGCTCGGATTCGTCAAGCTGCTTATCCGCGATTGACGCATACGCCTGTTCTTAACCTTTCAAAAGCACCGCCAGTATTACCTAGCAACACCTCACAGAGTACACCTCTCCTCTGCACGTGTCCCGCATTTTGCCTTCGCTTTGACCCAAATGGGGGACGAACCTGCCTAAGCTTGTGCTAGCTCGCCCAATATTGCCGCTCGGCCCCGGATCTTCCCAGCCACAACTAGATTGCAATTCCCGTGCTAGCAGTAAGGTCCGCGCTGGTAATGCTCTATCAGAACTCTACATAGCATAACGTTATTGGCGCGGCAGAGAAACTGACCATAGGTGAAAAACCATGTAGCGGATCGCTTTAGATTGCCGAACATGGCAAGCAAACAGTGGGGAGAGGATCCAGACAGCGTGGC
>JBKQTH010000242.1:0-6771 GCA_052143275.1 Ktedonobacterales bacterium
CGTCGTCCGCGGCCATCCAGACACCAGGGGTTGGGGGCAGGGTCGGGTTGGGGGGCGGGAAGGGGACGTCGGTCGCGGGGAAGGCGTTCGAACCTCCAACATAGGTGCACTCGCCCGGGCTACCCGCGGTGTCGTTGGACATGCAGTAGAGTGGGGAGTACCACCACAGGTGCGCGCCGACCTCGTCGCTGGCGCCCACCTGCAGCCACGTGCCGTCCGCCGTCTGGCCATTGGTCGGCGGCAGCACCAGCATATGGTACGTGCCAGGGTCTGAACTGATCAGAACATAGCAGTCATAGGTTGCCTCCTGCCCAGTCTGGTCTTGGAGCAGCTGCGAGACGTTCCACTGTAGGGTGTTACCCGAGTAGTAGTTGGTGCCGGTAGTAGTACTTGCGCCCAGGTTGTTGGGGAGGCTCTTGTCGAGGGGTTGGCAGACGAGGTTGTTGTCGACCTCCACGTTGGTGCTGGGCTGGAGGGAGATCTCAATCTGATCCGTTACCCGCAGCGTCTCACCGGCCTGCAGCGTGACGTCCTTCACGAGGACCGTGGCGTTTATGCCCGTCTTCGGCGATGCCGGCACCTCGAGCTGATTCGGCAGGGGCATGGTGGAGGTTGAAGACGCGGACGTGATCTGCGATGTGCACCCGGCCAGGATCAGCACAACGACGAGTGCCAGCGCCGCGAGGCTGCTCAGCGGTCTAGGGGCCGCCGCTCTGCTGGCACGTGCAACGTCTGGTGCGGGTCGGGTAGGCGGAAGCGGCCTCCTGGGCTCGGTGGAATACATGTTCTCCTCCTCAGGCTGATGCGTGTGTAGGCGTATGGCTGGATAGCGGTGTGTCGGCGAGCGGCAATGCCCAGGTGCCTACCAGAGACGTACCGCTCGGGCTGGAGCTCGTTGACGCCAACGGCAGCTCGTTGCAGGGCGAACGCGAGACGTTACCGGTAGAAATACGGGTCGAGCACCCGCACCTCAGTGATGGTGTCCACCGGAAGGTGGTTGCGGCGCGCCGCACGCCGGATCGCTTCCGGCGAGGGTGCATCGTAGATGCAGTAGGTTTTGGTCTTGTCGTCGGTGACATACGAATGTACCCAGGTCACCAGATCGTCGGCATTGGTGGTGATCACCGTCTGGCAGATCCGGGCTCCCTCTTCGTTCTGAGGAATCTGCAGGCCATCCGGAAAGGTGCGCACGACGAGATAGCGTGGCATAACGGCTACTCCATTTGTTCCTTGCCTGGGGTGATAGGCAAGCTTTCAAACGCTGGTGAGCTCGCCGGGTAAGGAGTCTTCCAGGCAACAGCTACAGTGTACCTGGATACTGCTCGCGGTTACATCGGGGAACACCCCCCTTTTGGCTCCTCCAGTCCCCTAGATTAGGACGTTCCCACCCCTAGATTACCCGAAGGTAGCCGCTGCCGATGGCCCGAGGTGCGCCTAGGGGATCTGTAGCCCACCGGAAAAGGTGCGCTCGACGAGATAGCGGGACATATCCTCTCCTCCTGTGCCCGGATGGCGCTCCCATTCGCGTCTTCTCTTCCAGGCAAGGACAGCATACCTGCCGCCGGGCAGGGGGCACCTCAGGCGAGGTGCCCATCTTGGGACACGCGGGCTACCCAGGTTGCTCGGGGGGAGGCAGGATCGTATGGGGAAGGATACCCAGGTGCCGAGGCCGTGGTCATGCGGCTCAGCGTCAGGCACGAGGTCCATCACAAACGCAGGGGTGAGCGATGCGCGAGGTACAACATCCCAACCCAAATCCGTATCAGAGACCGTTTGGAAACTATGGAGATGTAGCTACCGTTCTCAGGCTTCATCGTTCGACCCACCTTCGGCCACGCGATTCGTGTCTTTTCTCCCTCTCTCCCCTGACTGCGGTTGAGCAAATGCCCTTAGCCGCACGGCTACGACAGAGTGGGAGGGAAGAACGAGACATCGACCGTCGGGAGTGCATGCCACAGGAGTTTCCCATCGGAGGCTCGGAGAGCAAATACGCCTAGTCGGGTACCGAGAAACGCGCTCTCCTGGCTCGCTAGCAGCCACATAGCATTGCCTGCACCATGCAGACCATAAGGCTTGCGCCACTGTCCGTAGCGCATCTCATGCCGCAGAGTATTCCGCCGTTCCCGGGCGGGCTCGGCCATTGCGGCGGCAATCGTTGCGACAATACGTCGGCCACTGTCGGTGAGCATCTAGGGAATTCTGGTGCCCCACAGGGTCAGCAAGGAGTGTACCGAGTCAGGCGTGTGCCAGTGCCACAGCAGCTGACCGGCCTGAGCTTCGTGTGCGTAGACGTGCCCGATACCGGGAGGGGTGAGGTTGGTCGAGTAGAGAGCGGCATCATTGGCGGCACATTGCCAGGCCAGTGGGTCAGGCACTTGCCACAGCGCGACGCCGTCTTGTACCCGGATCGCGGTGATACCGGGGTCTTCGACGCTGGCTCCGGCGCAGTACATGGTCCCAGTATCGGAGACGGCCCGAACCGAACCCGGAACCGGCCACTCGTGTACGAGCTCACCGGTCAATGGATCGAGCACCCGCACTAATGGTGTGTTCTGGTTCCAGAGCTGTTCCACGACCACCTGACCGCTGGGAGAGGAGATCCAATCTGGACGATACGGGATGGTGTCCCCCACATCAAGAACCTCTATGGGCTCGCCGGTCAGAACGTCAAGGACCCGAGGCCCACCCTTAGGTCCCATGCCATAGAGGTAACATCGGCCATATTGGACATGGAAGTTATCCCCGGCCGTTGGAGCGCTCCACAGCCGACGGCCGGAGCGTGAGTCGAAGGCATACATCGCCCGTTCGCCGTAGACGGACGTCGAAGCAACAAGCACTACCTCGGGGCTGGCGTGCATCGCCAGACGGCCAATGAGATTCCAGTCCGCAAAGCGCCACAGCAGCGCTCCATCCTGAGTGCGGCGCGCTTCCACCCACGAGGGTTCCGCCTGGATCTGCTCATGGCGCTGGTGGCATTCCTCGGTGGTCTCGCGGAGGCGGCCTGCTTGAGAGATCAGGCTGCGACGGCTCCCATATCCGACGAAGAACTGCTCCTTACCAGGGGAACAGGTGCTTACCTCTCGGCCAGAGGCGACCTTCCAGATCACGGCTCCCGTTCGAGTGTTGAGCAGTGCCACCGTGCCCTCTTCCGAGCTGACGAGGAGTTTCTGCTGTGGCATAGTGTCCTCAAAACGTTGTGCTGATGTGGAACTTGGTTGCTTCATGACATGGCCCCCATCTCGTGCGCACTTCTGCCAACTCGACCAGTGAGCTCGTGTACTGAGCTAGAAATTCTACGAATTGGCCGAGGCTCTAGTTCACATCGTGTCTACAGGCGCATGACGCCAAGGCAGAGAGATCAGGGATCGTTTAGGGACTCCTGTCGATGCACCAACCTCCGCAGCATGAGCCGGATCATGGCCAGGTAGATCCAGGTCTCGCTGGTGGCACAGAGCCGCTCGTAGTCGCGGCTCTGTCGCCGGTTAAATAGCAACCAAGCAAATGTTCGCTCAACAACCCAGCGGCGAGCAAGCACATGGAAACCTGGCGCTGGTAGGTATTTCGACCAATCAATCTGGTCTGGTGGGATGTCATTGGGCACCCAGTAATACTTGTAGCGATGGGTGGCTTTCATGACATCGACCGTCCAGCCCACCACCGTCTCGACCCAGTCGGAGCCCTTACCTCTCCCGTTATAGCCCGAATCCAGCCATAGATGCCGCATCCGCGGGAGCCGCGCTCGCGTCTCGTCATCGAGCACGCGCTTGATGCCATCTCGGTCCATGATGTTGGCCGGATGGACGTTGACCGCTACCAACAATCCTTCGGTGTCCACCAGAATATGCCGCTTGCGTCCGACCAGCTTTTTGGCGCCATCGTAGCCCCGTTCTCCTCCCACGCTGGTCGTCTTCACCGGTTGACTATCGACGCTGCCGGCACTCGGCTGGGGATCCCGACCCAGAGCGACCCGGAGCTCTTCGCGCAGAACGGTATGGATGCGCTCCAGAGTGCCGTCGCGGCGCCATTTTCTCAGGTAATAGTAGATACTTTGCCACGC
This sequence comes from Ktedonobacterales bacterium, assembly GCA_052143275.1. GTDB lineage: Bacteria > Chloroflexota > Ktedonobacteria > Ktedonobacterales > JADMIN01 > JAJPKE01. The sequence continues at coordinate 4,058 of JBKQTH010000242.1, forward strand.
TGGCCAGTCGACGGGAAGTAAGCGCCAGGCACAGCCGGTGCGCAAGACATAGAGCAACGCATTCACGATTGTGCGTAGACTATGGTGTCGAGGGTGACCGGTATGTGCCACTGGCAACAGCGGTTCAAGCCGGGCCCACTGCCGCATCGGTGAGGTTGGTGAGATAGGTGTGCGTCTTCATAAACCCTAGCCTATCTCATCCCGCCGTTCCCCCTCTTTCCCCAGTTCCCAAACAGTCTCTGAGCGTGATATGGGAACATGGGAAGTCTTCCATGTCATAACACATCTCAATGATGTTCAGCACTGGACCCGAGAGCAAATTGCCGACTGGCTGGAATCTATCGGCTACTAGCTATTATACAAGATGACAAGACCTGTAGTTTTTCAAACACGATATGAAGACCGTACGATTCTGTAGGGGCTTTCTCGTTGATTCATCCACAGATATACTAGAGATATAACTACCTTGCGCTTGACATAGGGTGCAAGATCTGTATAATGATCCTAGCTTGTGTAGTCTAAGAAAGAGAGGTCATAGCGACAAAGTATGTAGTTTATATATTCCACTCAAGCCATAGGAATCCTAATATGCAGAAATCCTCACCTGCATAATGAAACCATTGGACGTACCTACACAAGCTATATATTGGCTTCCCTTGTCACTCACTATGGGGTATGTATGGACGAGAGATTTGTAGTCGTCGGTGCCTGTAAGCTAGATCCAGCTATTCACTGTTGTAGCGACTTCCGAAATATTGGCATCGCTACCGACCTTGAACACGCCCATGAAATTGCAGCAAATTACTGCTCTCAGGATATACGCAATATCGCCTATGTATGCTTTCAGAAGTTCTTTCTGGATGATTGGTGGATTTTCAGTGTGGACAAATGTAGGTGCCGAGAGGTGGGCCGGGTAAAAACATCCGCGTAGGAATAGAGGGCATGGACGCCATCATATATTAGTCTCCTCGCATTGGACACCACCGAGTAAGGCACTTCACATGGGCATGAAGCTAGCACAGAGCAGGAGTACAGAGAAGGACAGTTATTAGTGGACGATTAATGCCCCTTAATTGTCCAAAATCACCCAAATGGGAGTTATTCGGCCCTGAAAAGTCGTCAGATAACTCCCAAATTTTTGGACAATTAATATTCTTTGCGCTGATAAGGCATTTCTCGCGGAGCGTGCAGAGCACGTCATATCTACGGCATGATGAGTGGGTTTTACGAAGTAAGGGGTGCGTAAGCACCTCATATCAACGGCAACCAGCAAAATGGAGAGACAGAGATGGGTGAGAGGAGTCTTTCGAATGTCTAGGACATCTTAGGTGCTAGTTCATCTTTTTGCCAAACACCATTTCAGGCTCGTAGGGAGGTAGACCAAGTAAAGCTCTCTCCTCTTTTCTTAGGTCGAGCAGTTCTTGAATGGCATCGAGCAGTATTCTCTCAGCCTCCACATCACGCAATGGCAGGTTTGTGTGTATCACACGAGCGAGTGCTTGTGTTAGTTCCTTGTTCCCTTCAGTTATTATGCTGCCCGGATAGTCCGGATCGACTGGTTTACTTGCCTCTTCGTCGATATAGTCTGCCGGCAATTCACCCCGTAATTTTCTCACTGTCGTGCGCAGCTGGACCAATTCAAGAATGGCAGCAACAAGTATCTTTTCGCCAATCAGGTCGTGTGTGGGACCGGTGGCACCAATCACACGAACGAGTCCTTCTATTAGCTCCTGGTTGTACCTATTTTTCATGGCAGTTGACCGCAACACATCTTCCTTCTCATCCCATTTCCTCGCGTCACTCCCCTGTCTAATGCCTATCATGTCACACCCCTTTCTAATGACTACGTGGTTATCATATAACAGAAGCGAAAGAGAGCAAAGATATGATCTCTGCTCTCTTGCTAGTTAGCCCCCCACACCTCCTTTATGGATGGTTTTGTGCAGGGCCGTCGGTACATCTATCGAGAAAGGTGACAGTATAGCCGCCACTGCCATTTGTTGATGCGTCAGGCTGGGCACAGACAGTAGATCCAGTTTGCATAATGAAAGGTGTCCAGTGCCCAGGATTATGCCCCAAAATGACATAGAAACCTCCGTTGTTGGATGTCCACGCCTTGCAGAGGGAGTACGTGAGTTGGCTGCCAGAAAAATCGAGCAGCCAATTGTTGCTTGGCCTCTCCATCATGCACTCGAATTGTTGGTTGAAACCACCTGGGCCAAACGTTTCACTCACAACGCAGCCAGTGTTTTGGTCCTCAACGAACATATAGGCCTGTCCTAAGCCGACTCCGGTACCGTTGGCGACGTTTCCATAAATGGTGTCGCCCGTCCTCGTATTCTCACAACCAAAGTATGCGAAGTTGTTGAAGTCGGGGTTAAATCCAGGGTATTGGTTCGTGTTGCCAACGTTTTGTATCCACAAGTGCTGATACTTTACCCACCCTAAGAAGGCCCCTTCCCACTGTACTATATCCTCTGAACCAGCCTGTATGAGCAAGTCGTTGTGAAACCCGCCCATGCCAACCCAAGGGGCTTCCGCTGCCGCATATTGGGGCCAGATGGGACTTGGCACCGTCCAGTAGGCAATTGCAAACTGATAGTTGGTTTCGTCGTGATTATATCCGGCCCAGAAGTTACTAACATAGGGTGATCCCTTGTTCAGCGTTTTCTGGGGAGACATCGGAGGTAGGCTCTGACCTTCCTGGGTAAGGT
>JBKQTH010000243.1:0-6926 GCA_052143275.1 Ktedonobacterales bacterium
GTCCCAGAAAGGGTCACAGCTACGGGTCTATGTGTACCCGGTCACCTATCCTTCAAGCACCACTAACGGCAGCATACCTCCTTTGCCAACCAGCAACGAGTGTATGGGCACAACAGGTGATAAAGTAGTTGGTGCGGTTCTGGTGGCCAAAACGGTAGATGATGTGAATGGCTCGCTTAGTACGCTCGGCCGCTTACTTGTCATAGGTGTCATTATCGCTACCATCTTCACCACTATGGGCAGTTGGTTCATCGCCGGTACCAGCTTGCAGCCCATCTCCAAAGTAACCCGTATTGCCCGCGCGATTGCGGTTAACGCGCATGCCGCCGGCCTGGGACGCCGCGTAGGTTATAGCGGCCCGCGGGATGAGGTGGGTGAGCTGGCGGGGACATTCGACGATATGCTTGACTCCATTGAACACGTCACCAACGCTCAGCGCCGCTTTGTCGCCGATGCTTCGCATGAGCTACGGGCGCCTCTTACTTCGATCAAGGGCAACCTGGAGTTCTTGCGTATGGCCCGCAATGCCTCGGAAGAGGCGCGCAGCGAAGCCGTGGAAGACGCCTATGCCGAAGCCGAGCGCATGACCAGACTGGTCAACGACCTGCTGCGCCTCGCCAGAGCCGATGCCGCCGCCGGCGGCGCTCCAGGCTCCGGAGCGGCACGGCTTGACGACCAAATGCGTGGACGCCGCGAACTGGTCGAGCTCGACCAACTGGTAATGGACATTTTCCGTACCGCTCGCGCCCAGATTCAGGCAGGGCGAAGGACCAGACTACAGCTCGCCATACAGCGTTTGGAGCCGGTGGCCGTCATGGCAGATCCCGGACAGCTGCGTCAGGTCATGATGATTCTGCTGGATAATGCCATCAAGTATACTCCGGAGGGAGGCAAGGTACGTATCTCGGCGGTACGCGAGGAATATGGACAGGCGGCTATCAGCGTCAGCGACACCGGTATCGGCATCGAGCCGGAGGTGATGCCGCATATCTTCGAGCGCTTTTATCGTGGCGACTCGGCGCGCGCGCGCGATGAGCACGGCAGCGGCCTGGGGCTTGCTATAGCCGACTGGATAGTTCGTACCCACAATGGTGAGATTCGAATCGCCAGCGAGCCCGGTAAAGGAAGCACATTCTCGGTGCTGCTTCCTGTCTTGAAACGAGCTGGAGATGCCAGCAGCGCCAAGCTCCCAGTTCCGCGTATCCACAAGTCTGGACGTCACGCGATGGTTGAGGCAATCGCGCCCCTTGCCCGCTTGGCCATCAGCGTTTCGCGCCCACGCGCCGGCGATTCTAAGAGTACTCCAAAGGGTAATCAAAAGGGTAATCAAAAGGGTAATCAAAAAGCCAAAGAATGAGGATGGGGTCTCTCAATGCCAACCTACACATATGATGCCATCGTGATCGGAGCCGGACAATCAGGCGGTCCAATCTCGACCGATCTCGCTAAAGCCGGGCGCAAGACAGCGATCATCGAACGCGAGCATGTTGGCGGAACCTGCATCAACGAGGGCTGCACACCAACCAAGACTATGATTGCCAGCGCACGAGTAACCTATATGGCAAAGCGCGCGGCCGATTACGGCGTACTCACCGGTCCGGTCAGCATCGATATGGCGGTGGTTCGCCAGCGCAAGCGTGACATCGTAGCCAGCTGGAGCCATGGAAGCCAGGTTCGCATCGAAGAGACTCCAGGCGTCGATTTGATCTTCGGAGAAGCCCGTTTCATCGGACCAAAGACGCTGGAAGTCCAGCTGAGAGACGGCGAAATCCGGCAGCTTACCGCCGATACTATCCTTATCAATACTGGTGACAGACCAAGCGTGCCGGCCATCGACGGGCTGGAAACCGTGACCGCCCTCAATTCGACCAGCATCATGGAACTTGACCAGGTACCTCCGCATCTGTTGATCGTGGGCGGCGGTTATGTGGGATTAGAGTTTGGCCAGATGTTCCGCCGTTTTGGCAGCCGGGTGAGCATCATACACCATGGTAGCCATTTACTTGCCCGCGAAGATGACGATGTTGCTGAAGAGGTAGCTAAGATTCTCAGAGAAGACGGCATCGAGGTCTGGCTAAGGACCCGACCCATCTCAGTAGCGCCTGGGAATTTCAGTGGGTCCGTTAGTTCCGACCGCGCCAATGATATTCAGTTGACCGTCGAGAGTTCCAGTGGCCAATGGGACCTTCACGGCTCGCATCTCCTGCTCGCCACCGGACGGACTCCCAACACCGATCGCCTGGATCTGGCTTCCGCCGGCATTGAAACTGACCAGGCCGGGCATATTGTGGCCAATTCCAGTCTGGAAACCAACATTCCCGGTATCTATGCGTTAGGCGACGTCAAAGGTGGACCGGCCTTTACCCATATCTCCTACGACGACTACCGTATTATGCGCGCGAATCTCTTGCATGGCCGGCACGAAACTATTACCGGCAGGCCAGTCCCCTATACGGTCTTCATCGACCCCCAGCTCGGACGCATCGGTCTTAGCGAACAGGAGGCACGCAGCCAGGGCTTACCGATCCGGGTGGCGAAGCTGCCGATGTCATCGGTCGCGCGTGCCGTCGAGACCGCTGAGACTCGCGGCTTTATGAAAGCGATCGTGCATGCCGAGACACAGCAGATTCTGGGAGCGGCGGTGCTGGGCATCGAGGGCGGTGAGATCATGAGCGTTCTCGAGGTGGCTATGATGGGCAAGTTGCCATATACCGAGTTGCGCGACGGCATCTTTGCTCACCCCACCCTAGCGGAATCCCTAAACAATCTGTTTATGGCGATGGATGACGAGTGACGTGTAGCGCTCAAGGATGTCCGGGATCTACGCGAGACAGCCTGACATAGTCGATGCCGTCCCACTGCTGGCGTTGCCCTTCCATTGCGAATGAGAACCGGTTGCGGGCTAGCGAGGAGGCCACGTCCTCAGGCGGGCAGTCGGGATAGCCGCGCTGGAACATCTCAAAGCGATTCTGACTGATTAGCCACTCGATATTGGCCGAAAGAACCGCTTCGGCATCCGGCGAGCTCCGTAAAAGCGCCGCCAGGTAGTCGGCACAGTAGTCATCCTCATTCGCGCCAGCGAATTCTCCTGGCAGTGTAGCAGTCGGGTAGAGCGAGATCACGCCACCCACCTCCTGCGCAAGCCGGCTGGCGTAGACGGCCGTCGAGCGGGCATTCACCAGGGAACAGGCAAGCAACACTGCGGCATTGGTCGCGCTGACTGCCCCACGGGTGCCGGCTCCGGTACGTTGGATAATGAGCTGGTCACGCACATCGGCTTGGGCCATCTGGGCGGGTGAATTACTAAAATCGAAGCCGGGTATCTTTCGGCCCCCTACCTCGCCGGCCAAGAGCGCTCCAGGCGCGCGTGCGCGTAGAGCCAAAGCTTCCTCGACCTCGCGCACCAGCCAGAGCTCGCGGGCGCCGCCGGCAAAGGCGTAGGCGGCAACGCTAAAAGCACGAACCACATCGATGACGATCACTACCCCCTGACCGTCGAGCGCAGTGTCGTGAGTGATCCAGCGAATCTCCATTGAGACTCCTAATTCTTATCGTTAACTACCGTTTCCGTCTACAAATGGCGGGATGCCGGGAGTCACGCCCATATATCCCGGCGAATTGCTAATGGTTGTTACCCTAGTTTATACTAGAGCCGCAGTTGCCGCGCTTCCCCAAAGTATAAGTGGCCGATGAACCTAGCGCCTAGTCGGCACATTCGCGCGAGGCCCAACAGTGTGGTTGGCAAGGGTGCAGAGTGCCACGGCTGACCTAGAATGATGTTTGTCAGTCTAGTGATACATACAACTACTATGCAGCGAATAGCTAGAACCAAGGAGAGCTAGGCGAGGTGATAAGCGGATGAGCGATAATCGCAGGGATAACGACTCTGAGGATACCTGGCGGCTACCACCTAAGCGGTCGGATCGTAGTAGGCGGACACATCACCCCAATCCCTCCAATAATCCAAGAGATCCTGAGCCAAGAGATCAGCTTTCTCGCTCCAAGCGCCCGAGCCAGCGTCTCCCTCCCGATCGTTCCCCGGACTCTGCGCGTGATGAATACGGGGAGCCGGGAGCGTCTTACCGGGATAGAGGCGGAGGCTCTCGTGACGAGCGTAACGAAGATCCTCGACTCCGCCACAGAAGCAATAGTGGCTCTCGCCGAGACCAATCTCCGAATCGGGATAAGCTTGTCTCACCGTCGCGCCACCGCAGTCCCACACCTCCGCCACCGGAGAGCCGATCGCCACAGGGCCGACGCACACGGTCTAGGCAAGACGATATCAGCTGGGAGGACGAGGAGCGACGAGCCGAGCCAAGACGACAGCGCTCCGACATGGATCGCGACCGAGACGAGAGGCCGCTGCCCGGATCCAGGGGAGGCGGCGTACCGATCCGGCAGCTTGTCCATGAGGAGGAGTTCGAGGGTTCACCGCCATCTCGTAGTCGCTCGAATGACCAGTGGCGTGCCCGGGAGCCAGGCCGGGAGCCGGAGCGAGATAGAGAGCGACCGAGCTGGCGCTCCTGGGACGACGACGAAGCTGGGCACTTCGAGCAGCAAGATAGCGTCTGGGCTCCGGCCTGGCAACGCGACCAGCCGCCTTCGGGACAGCGACCGGACCAACCGGTACGTGGGAGCCGCGCCCGGCGGGATGACTGGGATGATTGGGACGAGGAGAACGGGCTGCCACCGGCGAAACCAAGGGCGGCGCGAGGAGCGCGTGGCGGCGGGCGGATGGCCGCTCTTGGGGAGCGCTCGGCCGAGCTCGGTAGGCGAGCCGGCGACCTGGGCCAGACCGGCTACGTGTGGGCAGTAAACCAACGGAAGCGCATCCTGAGCACTCGCCGTGGGCGCATCATCTCGGCATTGGTAGTGGGTTGCCTGCTACTGGCTGCTCTGGGTTCGGTCGGGCTGGCGTATGCCGAGTATCACCATGTCAAGTCTCAAGCCACCGTGGCATTAGCCGACCTTAAAGCTGCCGAGACCGACTTAAAGACGCTCGAGACCAACCCCTTTGATACGACGGCGATTACGCAGGCCCAGGACGAACTGGGGCAGGCCAACGTCGCCTTTGTTCAGATGAACGATAGCATCCAGCACATTCCCGGTGTCTTTGGGCTCACACCGATAGTTGGGTCAGACGTGAGCGCCGTCCTGCAGATTGGCCCAATTGCGGTGGAGGCCACTCAAGCTGGGGTGCTGGGCTGCGAGATTCTGGGGATACTGGCTCCCAAGCTCAAAGATCCACTGGCCACCAACATTGCCGGCGTGAACAGCCAAGACATCAGCACGATAGACGCCGACTTCAACACACTGTATTCGCTGGCATCTACCATGTTGCAACAGGTACAGCAGCTACCGCCCTCGGCGGCCAGCCTCGATCCACGCCTGGGCTCATTGTTGGCTTCAGTCAGCACCAACCTACCCCAATTTCAACAGGGGCTGCAGGACGCCAAGGGTCTCATGGCGGTGCTGCCCCAGCTGCTGGGAGTCGGCAAGCCGGCCAACTATCTCCTGGAGGTGATGGACTCGACCGAGCTGCGCCCCGGCGGGGGCTTTATGGGCAATATCGGCGACCTCACCCTGAGCGGCGGCCGGATGCAGGGCACGCCGGAGATCAAAGACGTGGACCTCATCGACGGCGGCGACAATTGCAGCTTAGGCATCAAGCTACCCTCCCAGTTTAGCTGGTTCACCTCAGGATGCCCATCCACACTGCTTTTGCAGGACTCTAACCTGGACCCCGATTTCCCTTCTAATGCCCAGCGGGCGATACAGGCCTACAATTATGCCGATGGTTCGCAATACTTAACCACGAGTTCTGGGCAAGGGATTACCTCCTTTCAGGGAGTTATCGCCATCACCCCCTGGCTGATCGAGAACATGTTGCAAATTACTGGACCGGTCACCGTGACGACTGCTCACGGTGCCACCACGATGGTCAACTCTACGAACCTGACCGATCAGATCCACTACTATCAGCTCAATCCTAGCCAGAGCGGATCCGAGACCCTGATTGATCCCGATCCTGTTTGCCATGGGACCACGTATCGCAAGTGCTTTACCGCGTCGCTATTCTATACTCTCCTGAAGAAGCTGGGTACATTTAGCTCTACTGACTTTGGCCCGCTGGGCAAGTTGCTGATAAGCTCGATTCATACCAAGGACCTTCAAATCTACCTCACCGAGCCCGGAGCGGAGGCGCTGCTGCTGCATCACGATCTGGCCTCGGCTCTGAACGCGCCCAAGAGTGGGGATGGACTGATGGTAGTGGATGCCAATGTAGACGGCATCAAGGCCAACAACTTTATTAACTATACCTGGGTTGATCAGGTAAGCCTTGATTCCTCGGGTAATGCCACCCACCATCTAACTCTGACCTATGACTATCCCGATACAGAGGGTGCAGATGGTTCCCTTGCCAACTCATATCCGTCGGCAGCGGCTAACAGGGGGTGTCCAGCCATAGTGTGCTACCAGGACTGGCTTCGCATCTATATACCCTCCAACTCTACCAGCATCAACGCGCCAAGCAGCAGTGAGCTGTACTATGGTTTGGGCGGTGCGCCGAAACAAACCACTGCATTCAATATGACGGTTATCCAGGGTCTCCTCTACCTCCCTATAGGATTTGCAACATCTACCGTCTCGACTAGCTGGACGGTTCCCCATGCGGCGGTCCAGACGGCGGGCGGCGGATGGCTGTACCAGTACGCCATCGAGAAGCAGGCAGGTATCAATACGCGTCCGCTGGATGTGACGCTGACTCTGCCCTCCTGCGCGCACGTCTACGGTACGCCCCAGGGATTCACCACACCAACCGCCGATACCGCTGTGTACAAGCAGCCGGCCCTCCTGAGTGACACCAATCTCAGCCTGCAGTACACCTGCTGACGTGTGTCCCCAGCCCACCTGGACGAAAGGGG
>JBKQTH010000244.1:0-10049 GCA_052143275.1 Ktedonobacterales bacterium
CAACGTAGATCTATATCGGCTGTACGGAAATAGCAAGCAAACTCATCAGGAAAATCATCACCAACAATCGCGACGAGATTTACTTGGTCATAGTAGGAAGCGGCTAGCGAAAAATGTGACGCCGCACCGCCCAAGACATTGCTCGCGCTACCAAAAGGCGTCTCCAAAGTATCCAATGCAACCGAACCCACGACTGTAATCGCCACAGCGCCTCCTCATTTCGACAGCTTGATATCAGCCAAACTATCCAGCAATTCTGAGCCCAAACTCACACCAATTGTTTCAGCAATCAAGATTTGTACGGCCCCCGTATGATACCTGCCTCGGCGACGATTGCCGCCACATACCTCGAGGCTGTCACATCGAAGGCGGTATCGGCTACCGAGACACCCACCCGGGCTACCGTAGCCGCGCAGTCAACCAGCCAACCACCAGGCCAACCGGGCAGAATGATGTGGTATCCTAGATTACAGTATAGTCTGCCCTCGTGCAGTGCGATGGGCAAGGCTAGCCTACCGCGTCAACCCGTTAGACGCATCCACATGGTTCCAGGAGAGAAGACGAATGGCTCGTATTGCTCCCGTCAACGCCAAGGGCACTCGTGACTTCCTGCCGCGAGATCTCGTGCAACGCAACCGTGTCTTCAACCTGCTGCGCGAGACGTTCGAGCGTCACGGCTACGAGCCGTTAGAAACGCCGGCAGTCGAAAACACCAGCGTGCTGGAAGGCAAATATGGTGAAGAGGGCGACAGACTGCTCTTTCGCATCCTCAAACGAGGCGAGAGCCTGGAGAAGTCGGCACGATCACTGCACGCCGATATCGCTCCGCAAGCCTACACCGCCGCCTCACTCTCTCGCACTCTATCGGATGAGGCACTCCGCTACGATTTGACAGTCCCCTTTGCCCGGGTCATCGCCGCTCACCAGAACGACCTGGTCTTCCCTTTCCGGCGCTACCAGATGCAGCCGGTCTGGCGCGCTGAACGGCCCCAGCGTGGGCGCTATCGTGAATTCTACCAGTGCGATGTTGACTGTGTCGGCAGCAGTTCATTGACGTTGGACGCCGAGATGATTGCCATACACGTAGAGGTGTTCAACCGGCTCGGCTTCACCGGCTTCCAGACTCGAATCAATCACCGTGGTCTGCTGAACAGCCTGATGACGGTCTGCGAGATACCTGAGCCCAAGCGAGTAGCCGCTCTAACGGCGATAGATAAGCTCGACAAAATCGGCCGGAGTGGCGTAGAGAGCGAGCTTGGCCGCCTGGAGCTCGGCAACCTGGCAGTCGACCGGCTACTCGAGTTGATCGAACTCTCGGGCTCACCCGAGACCATGCTCGAGAAACTGCGTCCGGCGGTGGAGCACCTTACGGAGGGCAGAGAAGCGCTGAACGATCTTGCCGAGGTCTTCCAGTATACTCGCCTCATGGGCGTTTCGGCGGAGAACGTCGCCTTTGACCTGACGCTGGTACGTGGCCTGGGCTACTACACCGGCACTATTTACGAGACCGTGCTCACCGGGTCTCAGCTCGGCAGCCTTGGCGGCGGCGGGCGCTACGACCGGTTGATTGGGCAATTCACCGGACGCGACCTGCCCTGCGTAGGCGTCTCCTTTGGAGTAGATCGCATTTTTGACGCGCTGCGTGAGCAGCAATTACACGACGAGCGGGCTACGACCGTCACGCAGACCTTGGTGACGCTCTTCTCGCGAGAGACGCTGGCTCCCGCCTTTGCGCTGGCACACCAGTTACGGTCGGCTGGCATTCGCACTGAGATATCGGCTGAGCCACGTGAACTGCGGCGCCAACTCAGCTTCGCCGGCAAGAAAGGCATCCCGCTGGCGGCCATAATTGGTCCTGACGAGATTGCCGCCGGAACTGTCACGCTACACGATCTGGCCAGCCGCATCGAGCGGGCGGTTCCCCTGGGGGATGCGGCCGCCGCTGTGCTGGCGATGCTTGACGAGCGCTAGAGCGCTCTTAAGTCACCTAAGTAGTTCCCAGCCACATCGAGTTGTAGATCGACCAGTCGTGGCTGGATGTGGTAGCAAACCGATATAACGAGACGCCGGTGAAGGCAGCGGTATTACGGTTGCTGTTAAGGCCGGTGATTATGCCCGTCAGGCTGGTGGAGATATTCTCGGCGGTGTCATGGAACCAGAAGCTGTCTCCAGTATAGGTTGGCACTCCAATCAGTACCTGTGGCGGATACCTGGCGCTGCGCACCGCATCCAGAATATGCTCCGTCTCCTGCTGCACAAAGAACTCATAGGCGTCGCCGGTCGGCATTGCGCTATTGTAGATAAGGGGCACTATCTGGTCGACATGAGCGGCGACCGCTGCGTAATAGTACGAGGTCCACCAGGCATCGGCCTTGCCCTGGCTTCTCAAAAAATCGGCCGCGCGAGCGTCCGGCGCCCATTTCTGCCCAATGGTCGACAGGATCGCGCCCGCCGGCAGAAGCGCTCGAGTCTCGTCGAGAAGATCGATGTAGCGGGGATTGTTGTTGATAATGGGTTCGATATCGTACTGAACACCGTCGAAGCCGAGATCGGTGACAAAGTGCGCCGCGGTTGCGGCAATAGCATCGCGTACCTGCGAATAATTTAGATTGACGGTGACCTCTCCTGGGCCACCACCGGCCGCCTCGACCTGACCTATCCAGGCCAGCACATGCAGGTGCGGGAGTCGCGCATGCAACTCGGCTACCAGAGTGGCAGCATTGGGAGCTATATCGGCCGGAATAGTTCCGTCAGCGTTGAGCGGGCCCACATGAGCGTACACATAGCTAATCTGCTCGGCGGCAAGCTGCTCGGCGAGTGCGTCATACTCCGCTCCGCTGTGAGCCTGGCCGGCCCAGGAATGTTCGAGCCAGACCCCATTCTGATGAAGATTGAAATGCTCACCCGAATAACTGGTGACCGTGGCAGAGAGTCGCCAGTAAGCTATCCCACAGCCCGCCAGGAAAATCAGGACAGCTACTATTAGCACGATCACCAGTCCCTGCAACCGGCGAAGCCAAGTATGCCCCGTATGAAGTTCGGCGGTGGGTCCCTGGCGGTTGGCTCGCTTCTGGCCAGGTAGCGGCCAGATCACTGGATTCTGCTGCTCGTCCCACTTGGCACGCATTCTAACCTCCACACTGCCTTTCAGCAAGTGAGCTTAGCTTTTTGACCGCTTGGCTTCTTGGTCCAACGCCTCATTGGCAAGCGAATCTGAGCGGGAATTCTGGCTGCGCATGACGTGTTGGAATGTTACCACTGGCAACTGCCGTACCAGCATCCGTGCTTCCTCGTATAAGGGACGCAGCGCGTCGTCCTTCACTCGGTACACTCCGGTCATCTGGCGGACTACCAGCTCGCTATCCATACGGACCTGCACCTCTGCCGGCCGGTAGCGAGCAAGTGCGCGTAATCCCAGAATCAGCGCCTGGTATTCCGCCTGATTGTTGGTCATGATACCAAGGTACTTCTTGCCGTAGGCGATCAGGTCGCCGCTTGGCGATTCAATGACCACGCCGGCGGCGGCCGGCCCCGGATTTCCTCGCGACGCCCCATCGGTGCGCAGTATCAGCACCAGATCCGTTCCTGCCACGGTTGACTTGCTCCTAATTGCGTCAATTACGTCTACCGTCCATGTAGGTGGATACGGTCTATTGTCTTAGCCCTCCTACTGTACCACGTGTGCCCGGCGATAGTGGCTTCGGCCCAGGCAGGTACTGCAGAAGACCAATACTAAGGCTACATGCTTCGCAAGCAGCTGTGGACGCCGAGCAGCCTACCATGTTTGACTCCGCCGGACGAAGACGATACAATACGGTGAGGTCGTGCTAGGTGGGGAGCTGGGGCTGCCCTATACCCGAAACGCTCTTTATGCGGGACTGAACTCCTGCCCGAGGTTTTGCGCTAGCCGGCTCCAAAGGACGCGAAGGTTATGAGGATTCGGTCCCCGCGCGGCAGATGCCTGCGAACCCCGTCAGGTACGGAAGTAAGCAGCGGTAAGTGGGCCTCTCTGGGTGCCGCGGGGTCGCCGGGTCTGAGCTGGAGCGTCCCCCGGAGACAGCAGTGCGGATCGGAGGTAGGTGCACGATCATCTTTCCTCCCCCACGTACTTTCCCCTGCTCCCTCACGGAGCATTGCCTCGTCTATGAGGGTGAACGTTCTTGCGGGTTCGCATTGAAGCTATTATCAAGGCTATTGAAGAATGGCATCACAATCTCTCTATCGCAAATGGAGGTCACAGACCTTCTCTGATCTCGTCGGTCAGGAGGCGGTAACTCGAACCTTGCTCAATGCGGTGCGGGATAGCCGTCTGGTTCATGCCTATCTATTCTGCGGGCCACGCGGCACGGGAAAGACAAGTGCCGCTCGTCTACTTGCTAAGGCGGTCAATTGTGCCCGGCCAGTGGATGGCGAACCCTGCAACGAGTGCCTATCCTGCCGCGAAATTACGGCCGGGAATTCGCCTGATGTGATCGAGATTGATGCTGCCTCGAATACGGGAGTAGATAACATTCGTGACCTGCGTGAGAACGTGAATCTCCTGGGCGTCGGTGGCCGCTATAAGCTCTACATCATTGACGAAGCTCATATGCTATCCACTCAGGCTTTCAACGCGCTGCTCAAGACCCTGGAGGAGCCGCCGCCTCACGTCATTTTCGTTCTGGCTACTACCGAGGCGCATAAGGTGCCGGCAACCGTGGTCTCGCGTTGCCAGCCGTTTTACTTTCGCCGCTTCCGGCTGCAAGATTTGCAGAATCGCCTACAGTATGTCGCTGGGCAGGAAGGCTTGGAGTTGGAGCCGGCCGCGACCGAACTGCTGGCACGCGCGGCTCAGGGCGGCATGCGGGACGCACTTAGCTTGCTCGACCAGGCAATGGCTTTCTGCGGCACCCAAATCGACCTTCCCGGCACTCGGGCTATGTTGGGACTTGCTGATCCCGGCATGATTGTGGCTCTCATCGAGTCGGTTGCCGCCGGCGACGCTGCTTGCGGCCTCCACGTCATCAACGACATGGTAGTGTCGGGTGCGGACCTGCGCCAGTTGAACAGCCAGTTAGGCGAAGAGTGGCGCGCTCTGCTACTGGCACGGGCAGGCGCTGATGTCGCCCGGCTGATGGAGCGCAATCAGGATGAGGTACTCCAGATCAGCGCGCTGGCGCAGCGCTTCTCACTCGCTGAGCTGGCCGCCTGCGCGCGCGTCTTTGCGCGCAACGAGGCACCGGCGCGTGGTCTACCGGTGCCTCAGCTGGCACTAGAGCTCTCCTTGCTCGATTGCATCCAGATTCGCGCCGAGCGGACCACCGGAACGATCCAGCAAGCATTCACCATGCAGGCACCCTACGGTGAAAGTGCGCCACCATTGCCGCCTAAACCCGAGACTCACGCACCACCGGTGCTGGCGCCCACGCCGCCGGCAGCGTGGGACGGAGCGGAAGAGCTGGATCTGGACGCTACCTATCCGGCCCACTCTACCGATGGTCATCCGCCGGAGATCCCAATAAACGCCGTGCCCGAGCCAGTCACCGGCAGCGGTGGTGACCAGTTCCGCGAAACGCTGGTACAAGCGCAGAATCAGTGGGATTTAGTAAAGCAGGTATGCAAGCAGCGGAGCCGTAGTGTGGCGGCGCTGCTCCATTCTGCTCATCCAGTCCTCGTGGAGCCGGGAGAGCTCACAGTGCTCGTGCTCGAGGCGGCCTACCAGTTCCACCTGGACAAGCTGCGCGAGCCGGAAAGCAGGGCGGCAGTCGAGTGGGCGCTTGAGCAGGTGCTCAACCAACCAGTACGTGTCAAGCTCACCCTGCGCCACGACGGCGGCGGTATTGGAGGCAGCTCCAATTCGGGTGGCCCGAGCGGCTACAATGGCGGTGGACGCCCCGGTACCTCTGGGGGTGGAGGCCTTACCGCCGGCGGCACGCAGCGCGCCGGGCGCGGGGGCGGAGCCCCAGTGACCATGCCAGGTACTGCCGTAAATGGTTCGGCTCGGCCGGCACCAGGTAACAATATCACCCCTATTCGACATAATGTACAACCAGTGGAGCCTGATGCCGTGTTTACTTCCCCGGAGACACCGGAGCCTGGCGATCCCAGGCGAGCGCAGCTGGAAGTGGAAGTTCGATCCGACCCGGTGATCCAAAGTTTACTGCGGTTGCAGGGTATGGAACTGGTGGACATGCGCATACTCGATGACGATGGCGAGACGAGGTGACGATGATGAAGAATGTCATCGACGTGCTGGCAGAACGTGGCCTGGTGTCACAAATGACCGAGAGCGACCTGCAGAGCGTCGTGGCACGTGGGCCCCTCTGCGTCTACTGCGGCTTCGATGCGACTGCACCCAGCTTGCATGTAGGCAACCTGGTTCCGGTCATGGCGCTGGCCCACTTCCAGCGGCTGGGGCATCGCCCGATCATTGTCCTTGGTGGAGGTACCGCTCTGGTGGGCGACCCGGGCGGCAAATCTGCGGAGCGGCCACTGCTGAGCGAGGAAGAGGTGCGCGGGTATGTGGCACGCTTTCGAGTTCAGCTAAGCGGTTACCTCTCTTTCGAGGGTGAAAACTCCGCCATCATGCTGGACAATACCGACTGGCTCGGCAGGTTGACCCTTCTGGAATACCTGCGGGACTTCGGCAAGCACTTCACGGTCAATAGCATGATCGCCAAAGATTTTGTGCGGAGCCGGCTGGAGAATTCCGACCAGGGCATCTCGTATACCGAATTTAGCTACACCATTGTCCAGGCTATCGATTACCTCCATCTGTATGAGGAGTTCAATGCTACGGTACAGCTCGGCGGCCATGACCAGTGGGGCAATCTCATTTCCGGGGTGGAGCTGATTCGTCGCAAGCACGAGGCGCGGGTGCATGCTCTGACCACTCCACTGATAACCTCGGCATCGGGCGCTAAATTCGGCAAGAGCGAAGGCAACGCGCTTTACCTTGACCCCGAGATGACCACACCCTACACGCTGTACCAGTACTGGATCAATACCGATGACCGCGACGTAGGCCATTATCTCAAAATCTTCACTTTCCTCTCGCTGGAGGAGATTGGAGAAATCGAAAAACAGCATGCCGAGCATCCTCCGCAGCGCGTGGGACAGAAGCGACTTGCCTTCGAATTGACCAAGCTCATTCACGGTGAAAGTACGGCCAGGGCAGTGGCAGCTGCCTCAAATGTGCTTTTTGGCGATGGCACCCAGGAGCTGACGCCGGAAGTGTTGCCACATTTAGCCGGCGCGGTTCCGGCTACCACGATACCGGCCTCCGCTCTGGCCGGTGGAATGCCGATACTTGACGCGCTGGTCACCAGCGGCGCGAGAGAATCAAAGGGGTCGGCACGCCGGCTTATCGAGCAGGGCGGCCTCTACGTCAACGATCGACGCTGGACGGATCCTGATGCAGCGCTTACCACAGCTGATGCGCTTTTCGGCCAAGCTATTCTTTTGCGCACCGGCAAAAAGTATCACCTGCTACTCGTGGCATAGTAGCCGGGAGGTAACCCGCGAATGTCAACTCTGGAAATTAAGCGCATTGACCATGTAGCCATCGTGGTAGCCAACCTGAAGACAGCTCTTCACTTTTACCAGGATGTTCTCGGGATTACTCCTACACAAGTGCAAGATTTTCCAAGCGAGGGCGTCAAAATGGCTTTCCTGCCCCTGGGAGGCTCACAGGGCAGTCAGATCGAGCTACTCGAACCAGTCAACTCTGATACTGGTATTGCCCGTTTTCTGCAGAAGCATGGAGAGGGCATGCACCATATCTGCCTGGAGGTGGAGGATATCGACCGAGCGCTACTAGAGCTGCAGGCGTCCGGTGTGGCGGTGCTCGATACCGAGGCGCGTCCGACAGCGGAAGGACGCGGCATTTTTCTTCACCCAAGGAGCACCAATGGCGTCTTGCTGGAATTGATACAGCGCTCACCGTGACCCCATCTCTCTTCTGTGTCTATATAGGTTACCAATGAAGATTACCGACCGGAGCCCCAGTTCATGAAGACAACACGCGAGAAACTTGAGGAACTCCACCAATTGCGCGAGACTGCGCTCCTGGGTGGCGGCAAGCAGCGCATTGAGAGCCAGCACAAAAAGGGCAAGCTAACCGCCCGTGAACGGATCGATTTGCTGCTCGATGCTGAATCTTTCCAGGAGCTTGATATGTTCGCCACCCACCGTACTACCGACTTTGGTCTGGCTGATCAGAAGGTGCTGGGTGACGGCGTAGTCACCGGATACGGCAAGATCGACGGCCGGCTGGTCTATGTCTTTTCTCAGGACTTTACTGTCTTTGGCGGCTCGCTCTCCGAGGCCCATGCGGAAAAGATCTGCAAAGTAATGGACCTGGCTATGAAGAACGGCGCGCCGGTGATCGGCCTGAATGACTCGGGGGGCGCTCGCATCCAGGAGGGTGTAGTAAGCCTTGGTGCCTACGCGGACATTTTCCTCCGAAATACGCTGGCAAGCGGTGTCGTGCCACAGCTTTCGGCAATCATGGGTCCATGCGCTGGAGGAGCAGTCTACTCGCCAGCCATCACTGACTTCATCTTTATGGTCGAGGGCACCAGCCACATGTTCGTGACCGGCCCAAACGTACTCAAGACCGTCACGCATGAGGAGGTGACTTTCGAGGAATTGGGCGGAGCCGGTGTCCACAACGCTAGTAGCGGAGTCGCACACTTCTCTGTGCCCACCGAGGCCGAGTGCCTGCAGGCCATGCGTACCCTCTTCGGCTACCTACCTTCCAACAACCTTGATGATCCCCCAGTCATGGTTGGTGATGACCCGAGTAGTCGCGCCGACGAAGAGCTGGATGAGATTATTCCTGATAACCCCAACCGCCCTTACGACATGAAAGATGTCATACGTCGAGTCGTAGACCGGCACTCGTTCTTCGAGGTACAGGAGCACTGGGCCAAAAACATCATCGTCGGCTTCGCTCGTCTGAATGGCCGCTCAGTTGGCATTGTGGCACAGCAGCCGGCCGTGCTGGCCGGGGTACTGGATATCAATTCCTCAGACAAAGCCGCGCGGTTTGTGCGGTTCTGCGACTGCTTCAACATCCCGATCGTGACACTTGAAGATGTGCCTGGTTTTCTACCAGGTATCGCTCAGGAGCACAACGGCATAATTCGGCATGGCGCCAAGTTGCTCTATGCCTACTGCGAGGCCACGGTACCCAAAGTGACGGTCATTACCCGCAAGGCCTATGGAGGCGCCTATGACGTGATGAGCAGCAAGCATATACGCGGAGACATCAATTATGCCTGGCCTACTGCCGAGATTGCAGTGATGGGAGTCGACGGTGCAGTCAACATTATTTTCAAAGACGAGATTGAGCAGGCGCCGGACCCAGACGCCAGGCGCCAGGAGCTGGTAAACTACTATATAGAGAAATTTGCCAACCCCTACATCGCTGCCGGCCGCGGCTACCTCGATGAAGTCATACAGCCGCGCCACACCCGGGAGAAGCTCATCGTGGCGTTGGATATGCTCAAGAACAAACGCGATACCAATCCGCCGAAGAAACACGGCAACATTCCACTGTGATCCATAGTTGCGTCTACCACGAAGAAGAGGTGAAGCGCTAGATGGCGAAGAAAACGAAATCGCTCTCGCTCTGGGCGGATTGGAAACCGTTTGGGCTTGGGGAGACCAAGCCCCACCATTTCACAGAGATCGTCAAGACCGCCTGGGAGAATCGCGGCCACCCATTGTATGCCTGGAATATTCTGAACAATGGGTGTTGTGATGGCTGCGCTCTGGGCACCACCGGCATGCACGACTGGACTATGGATGGCATCCATCTCTGCACCATTCGGCTGAATCTGCTGAAACTGAATACCATGAAGGCGATGCCCTGGCAGCGCCTGGTCAGCGACCTGGAAAATCTCCGCCGACTTTCTAGCACCGAGTTACGTAATCTTGGGCGACTACCGTATCCAATGGTACGCCGCCGCGGTGAGCCGGGATTCACCCGTGTCAGCTGGGATGAGGCCTTGGGTCTCATTGCCGATCGCATGCGAGCAACTGACCCGAAACGTATCGCCTTTTAC
>JBKQTH010000245.1:0-42159 GCA_052143275.1 Ktedonobacterales bacterium
GCGAGTATGCCAGCGGCCCCTTCTACACGACGAGCCTGCGTCAACGGCGCGTGAGAGGCATCGGACATTACCTAAACTCCCCTTCCCGTCTAGCATCTACCCCTGTAGGCGGTCGGTACCGGTCTGCGCACGTCTCTATATTACAGGCACCGTCAAGGAAACCGTATCAGCAGACTCAGGCCCAAGCTTCCCCACTCAGAATGTTTGCAGCATCAGGCAAGGGGGGCACCAACTTGGGCATAGATCTCAGGCACGCCCCCAGAGGTCTGCACTTCAAAGTTACTGACGAGATTGCCTCGGAAGGTATATATCTGTTGTCCCCCGGTCAGATTGATGCTTTTTCCCGTGGCCGCGACTGGGGGAACACCGGGAATGACTGCAAGGGTCCCAGTGTGGGTCCCGGTGACCGCATCGGCGACGTAGACCTTGTCACCTTCTTCGCGGAAGTCGTGTGCATGGAAGTCCCAGTCTGGAATGGCGGTCAGCAAGGCCTTGCCCAGACCAAGGAAGGCCTCTTTGTTCAGTGGTTGGGGCACTGGCCCTGAAAACACGAAATCATCGGTTAACAAGGCAGCCAGGGCATCCCAATTGCCAGCACACCAGGCTGCCTGTCCAGCTTTAACCGCATCAATGTTACCCATATAGATCCGCTCCCTTCGACGAGCTGAGGCCGTGCCATTGCGGCCCAGTGGCAGTATACGCGATGGGCAGAGACCCGAACAGGGCAGCCGGCGGGGGTAGGATGCCCCCGCCGGCCACAGAGGGCCGAGTGGTGTAACACGGCCCTCCTCATTTACCGTGAGAACGTCTGGTGATGTAACGTGATTGCCTCTTGGCGATTTTGTCATGACCGGTGTTTTTGGAACAGATCTTACTGACTGGCCTCCGGCTTGGACCGGAAAGCCCAGAGCTTGAGGGTGTAGTGGTCAGGTATGGGTTTGTCCGGCATCTTCAGGATGAGCAACAGCGCGCTCCATGGCGCCGGCTCAGGGTCGGTACTGGTAAACTGCCACGTCGACCAGACAAAGGGTCCTCTTCCTCCAGCCTCCGTCTGCGTCCAGGCCCGGCTCAATTGCTCGGTGTAATGTTGAGCCAGGGCCACGGGGTCAAGCGGCGTAGCCACCTCTGAGGTCATCTCAACCTCCTCTGGACCGACGTGGCTATCCTGAAATCGAAGCTGTGCGTCCGCTGGAGCAAAGAGCGTCGGCAGCAGGTGCACAGCGCGGTGACGAGGCCCGAGAAAGTCTCGTGGTGCCGGCTGCTCCGGCTCCTCTGGCTGAGCGTCGGGGGTGCCTTCCTTACTCAGATACACCTCCAGACGCACCAGGGTGGTGGCGTCCTCACGCTCCACGAGACTCAGCCAGGCACGGTTGGGGGGATGAAAGAACATGAGTCGGAGGACCGCTGGGCGATAGCCTCTCTGGGGTGATTCATCTGTCGGTCGCTGCTTCGACAATACACGTTCCTTCCAATCGAGGGCAGCGAGCTGCGTGCGATACGAGCTGAGCGCTTCGCTCAGCGGGAGATTGCACTGCAACATGATCACATAAAGGAGGTTGTCGTGGGCCAGGGTCCCGAGCAGGCGAGTGTGCGGCGGCACCGGGATCTGCAGTGGGCAGTCTTCGGGAATCCTGCCAGGGAGAAGGCGCGGCTTCAGGTCGGCCTGGCCCGAATGCAAACTGACGGCAAGAGCCATGAGTTGCTCGAGCTGGTTGGCAGATGAATCTTCGCTCATGATGCTGCTCCTTGATGGTGTTGACGTGTTCGTTGTACTACGTCCGAACCGCTTGTGTCCACGCCTGCGCACACACAGTCCGCACCCACAATTCCTGGAGCACCCTGTCCCAGTCGGCTGCATCACGACGGCCTTCTGGGGCGACGTCTCCACCGACTCTCGAGTCAGTATAGCGGCAGCCGCGGACTACGGCAAGACAGGAGGAGAGCGGCCAGCATCAACGATCGACTGCCAAGGATTATCCGCCGATGCCATCGGCGAGAACCAGAGGTGATTACTACATGACCATCTGTGACAACACGAGCGTACCTGCAGCGCGGGTGCTGCTCGCAGGACCCGATACCATCCATCTCTCGCTGGACCTCGGGATTAGTGATGAGCTGCGGGCCAAACTCGAGACTGAGAAAACGGCGGCCCAAGAAGCGGATAAGATCAATGCGGTGCATTGTCCTGACTGGCTAGGTGCCCAGGTGCTCCCGCACGGAGCTCGAGGCGGATATGGGTTGCTCCTGGAGACCGAGAACTTCAGCGTCAAGCTCCTGGGGTCGGGCATTCCCAACCGACCCGGGCTGTTCATCGAGCTCCGCTCGCATTTCCTCCATACGCATCCAAACGGACCGGCTGGTGCCTGTGAGGAGGTGCTCGCGTGGGTCCGAGAGCACCTGCTCGCCGATCGTGATCCGGCTTATGTGCAGGCCTGGGCCTCGTTCAAGGCGGCACGCCTCTCCCGGGTGGACCTGCATATCGATTGGCAAGGAGGCTGGACCCCATCAGCACTGGATGGGGATGCCTCCTCGATCCACCGGTTCATCAAGCCGGCTCGAGTCAAATGGCAAGCCTTTACTGATGGTACGACCTTCACGGGCTTTGTCTTCGGCTCGGGATCGGTGCTGGCCCGCATCTACAACAAGAGCCATCAAGCCACACAGAAGCTCGACGATGCCTACTTTGCCCTGCTCGCCGAACGCAATCCCGACACGTTCGATGTGGAGCAGGATGTCTGGCGGCTGGAGTTCCAGCTCCGGCGGGAAGGCATCAAGGGATTCAAGCTCTTCTCAGAACCAGACGCCGGCGATGACGACGCCGTCATCAACGCGGAACTCTCCGCTGAAGACTTGGAGCACATCGGGACCCTGCCGCGCTTCTTCACCCATCAAGAGGCGCTGTGGCAGCATCTGACCCAGCATTGGCTCCGCCTGGTCGTTCCCGACGAGCAGGCCAACCGGTCCCGTTGGCCCATGGATCCGGCCTGGACGCTCCTCCACGATCACTATGGTCCACTCGCCAACGCAGCGCCGCTGGATGAGCCCAGACAGCAGATTGTCCGGGGAGCGCGCTACATCGGCAAGAGTCGGCTGCTGCGGCGCATGCTGCTGGGCGTCGTGGACTCACTGGAAGTTGAGGACGCCTCGCCCGCAGCGGCCTCGCTGGCGTGCCTGCATCGCTGGATAGAGACAGTGGCAGCGAGAGAGGCGGAACGAGCCCAGACGAGACGGGCTCGCTGCCAGCAAAAGTATGGCTCGGTGCCTGCCTGGGTTGAGCAGGGCATGGGCGTCCGGCTCGAGCGAGTCGAACAGGTGCGGCATCGGGTGCAGATGTTGCTCGGCATCTTCTCTGCCAGGGGCGTGCTGCCGTTGCACTTGAAGCCAGCCTACAACGTCGCCGATTTGCTCCTGCAGCACCTTGATGATCTAGAAGCGGAAGCAGAGCAGAAAGGCGGGTTAAGCCAGGTGCTCGATGCACATTTCGCCAGGCTCTATAAAGTCTCTGCTCCTCCCGATCTGTTTGCGTGCGCCTAAGTACAATCAGAATACGTTTTGTGCATGGGAGCCAATCACCGAGAGGGTGCAAGCGGGTTCCCGATTGTAACGATCAAAGAAGTCCCGAGCAGCCGCGAGCAGGCTCTTGACCCTCTGGAAGTGTTCTTTGTGCGTCACCTCCGCTCCGGCACAGGAGCATCACTTTCTGAACAGGCTAGTCCTCTGGAGGACGCTCCTCTGGGTGATGACGTCACTACCGGAGGAGACACAGCTAGCCTCCGGCTGCTACGCGCCAGCAGCCGGGTATACTCCACTGAATCCTGGACCATTCTCGCCCGGGGGTGCCGCGGGATCGCCTGGATATGCCCAGAGAATCCCTGCTCCGGGTATTTCCGTGGTATCTATCGTAACTGGAATATTCAATACATCCACCGCATCACTGGGTGGCGGCGAGTTCAGTGACTGCCATCGATTACTCTGGGGCAGTAGCTGGTAGAGTCCGGGGGGAATCGTGGCGGGCCAGTATTCGGGCGGCACGTCGTCGTATATGGTGCCGTCCGAGGCTAAGGCTATGTCAGCGCCCCCCTGGGGAAGCTTAATTTTTTTGTCGGTATTGTCGATAGTGCCTACCATCATTGGCCTTGGGGTCCAGGTCCGGCCGCTATCCATAGTGCACATATACATATCCTTGGTGGACGCTGAGGTCGAACTCCCGCAGATATGCCAGGATGGATCCCCCACTGAGTAGGACACGAGCTGGTACTCGGCAGAGTAATTCAGGGGCATAGGGAACGAGGTCCAGTGCTGGCCCAGATCGCTGGATTCGTAGATCTGCTCCGGATTGCCGTTACCCCCACCAAGCATGAGCAAATCGCCCGTTGACGGATTGATATATAACTGCCCACTCGGTGCCTGGTCAAGCTTGCGCCAGCTCTGCATCTGATCAGTGCTCATCCACAGATTGACGCTTCCGTCAGCGGTCTCGAGCTCGGCCACCGTGGTGCCGTGATAGGTGGCCACCCAGTACGGCATGAACAGCCCGGGGCCACGCAGGAGTTGCCAGTGGGCGCCGCCGTCGAAGCTGACGAAGTCCGTGAACGCCGCGAGTTCAATCTGAGGCGGTGCCCCCTGAAGGTCTTTGAGCGTCATCCAGGAGACATACGTCACCACAATGGAGGGGTCTGCTGCGTCGAGGAGGAGTCCGCAGACGTACAACTGACGGTGGACTGGTGGAAGCGGGGCGACCAGCGTCCAGTGCTGGGCACGATCGTGCGTCACCCAGATATCTGGCCCCACAGATGCCGACGCAGGCCACATACAGGAATAGGCGGTGTTGCCATCAGTGGGAGAGATGACTAGCGAGAGAATGGTGTTTGGCTCAAACCCAAAGCCACCTACCATGGGGTTACCAGGCGGCCGGCTACCTGCTGTCCAGGAAAGTGATGGTCCCGGTACCGCGTCGTTGGTCGGCGTGGCGGTCGCGTGTGGTCTCAAGCTGCCGGCCCGCGTGGTCGACTGCCCGCAGCTGGCTACCAATAGGACCACGATGAGCAGGGTCGCAGAAGTCGTGGTTGCTAGGGGAGTGCTGACAGGGCGCTCGGTACGGGGCCGCTTCCCCTGCCCTGGCCGTGACACCGCCACCATGGGCCGCCTCCTCGTTCTGACGTGCTGTCTTGGAAA
This sequence comes from Ktedonobacterales bacterium, assembly GCA_052143275.1. Taxonomy (GTDB): domain Bacteria; phylum Chloroflexota; class Ktedonobacteria; order Ktedonobacterales; family JADMIN01; genus JAJPKE01. Next base: position 5,176 of record JBKQTH010000245.1, read on the forward strand.
CTCGTTGGTGCAGACAGCGCGTGTCGCTCTCATGTTCCTTACACGCGAGAGACGTACCGCTCAGCGACACCGCCGCGGTATCGTGGGCGGAGCAGGCTTCCAAGCGTGGCCCGCTACCTGTGTTCCCCTCTAGCGTCTAGAACCATTGGTCGCGGCCAAAGCTGCAGCACAATGTGGTCATGTTTCGTGGCAACTTGCATCTGCATCCGCAATTCTTTACCAGTCTGATTGTACTTAGTACTCAGTCTACTTAGCTCGACTTTGTACGTTATTCATCAGTAACACGCAGCATGAGCTAACTGCGCGAGCATCGAAAGTGGCAACAAAACGACATCTGCGTCAGAACGGGACGACAGGAAAACGAAAATTGCCTCACAAGCAGCAGGGCTCTAGCAGACCAATCAACCCCGTTTTTGCGCCAGTTATCCTCGGTTTTGCACTACTCAGCCCTTTTTGGTCTCGGGAGGACGATTCTCCATGTTACAGTATCCCTAACGGGTCCGCCAGGCAACGAACACTACAGGGAAAGCACCAAGGGTAGAAGCACACGTCTCTCGTCCGATTGATTCGCTCACGAGAGAGTTTATGAAGAGGTCACCATGACGCACTATATCGTACCCTGGAGTCCTCTTACCCAGACCGGCTCCATCGTACTGGCGACGGTTCTGTTCGTCATCACCGGCATTTTGCTCTACATCGGAACGCGCATCCATCATCCCCTTGCCACCAAACGACCCGGACTGTTTCTCGGCGTGTGTCTGGTGGTGATATTTTTGGTGTCTGGGATCGCGTTCTTAGTGGCCGAGTTTGTCTATGCGCTGACCCTGATCAAGCAGCTCGGAGGGGGGACGATCACCGAACCGGCCAACCACATCACTCCCATTACCCTCGCCTGCGGAGTCGTGGCCTTTTTCGTTATCGTGTACCTGACCAGCTCAAGAGGGACAAGTCCGATCAGCCAGCGCCAGTTCTGGGTGGCGGTTGGCAGTGCCATCGTGGGGACGATCGCGGCGCCCTTGATCTTCGAACTGCCCTTCGATCTCATCGTGATGGGACGGGTGTACTCTCCTACGCCTCACGTTCTCTTCATCCTGCTCTACTTTTTACCGCTCATTCTCGTCGAGATCTCCAGTTTTGCGATGCTTACGTTCTCCCCGTTCCTGAGAGTGTCCCGACTCACCCTGTTCCTGTTGGCGGGCATGTTTTTCATCTTCGCGGTGTGGGCGGTGTTCAGTTTTACGTATGCGTCGACCCCCATACCGTATGCCTGCAACGCCATCTCCAAAGTTCTGGCATTTGCCGTTGCCGTCTCGCTCTTCCTGACGAGGGAGTCTGCCGACCGCTCGCAGGCTGAACCCGTCGGAGAATCCCTGCCCAGGAGAGAAAGCGCGGGATTTGTGTGATACACGGCGTGAGCGTTTTCCTGGGCTAGAAGATAGACCTTTGGCAACTGCTGTCTTATTCCCAAGACGGTGATGCCGTGTTTTTCCTCCCAAAATTGTACAAAGTCGAGCTTAGATGTTGTGGAAGGGAGAAGACCGAACGAAAACCTGGCGGCTCAGGAGGTGCAGCATGCCATTCCCTCAGCCGGTCCTTAGTCTCTGGGCTGCACTTTGGCATACAGACCGACCGCACTGATGCCGATTGGGGATCCTAGAGCGGGAGTGGGCCAGATGCGCGCCGACTGGTCCGCCACAAAACTACCAGCGCTACTAACCCAACCACCGTAATCATGCCGAAAATGAGCACCGCTGCGATGAAGACAGGCGGATACACCGGCGGCACGTTCGGAGGAAACTTCCTGGCGGTTAGCACCACTAAGACAACCTCGGGCACGAAACCAAAACCCAGCACCCCTGCCACCTGTTCGCGACCTCGGAGGACGAACAGCCCAATTATCAGCAGGACTAAACTGATCGGCCAAGCGACCAGGTCCCAGGCCGGGTATCCCACCACGCCCAGTCCAAGCAGAGCGCCGGTGATGAGCCAGTACACCAGATATCCAGTACGCATACCGCACCTCCAGCCCACTCTGCACGCGAGTCGGATACGCCCACCAGCTAAAGTCTAACAGTATCATGAAGCATAGACAACTATGCTCGCGTTTGCAGGACCGTCGCACTATCCCGTGCCCGTGACCGGATGACCGTAGCAATCGACAATCCTACTGGCCGTACTGCAATGGCGGCCTCTATCCCCTGCCCGAAGGAGTTGGGGAGTGCTTTTCTGCCGATGTTGTAGCTGGCGTTCACATCCGCCTGGATGCGCCGCCCGTTCTTCGCCCGATACAACCCGCGCTTTTCCCGCCTGCCGCTGAAGACTGGCTTCTCTTCCTGCTTGGGGTCATAGACCGGCAACGGGTCTGCGTCGAGAAAGCTCGCTTTGCTGGTATAGCTTTCCTCTTGCACGATCACCCGAATGCCCGCCAGCCCCGCCTTGCAGCGCAGCATATCAATAAAGCGGGCGTGCGGTATCTGCACGAAATGCTGGTTGTTGACCCCACCCAACTCCACTTCCTGCTTCCAAAGCCGGTTCTTGCCAATGGCCAGCGTGCCGATGCCTTCTGCCACCAACAGGGCGATGATCGTTTTGCTGGCCGCATGCAGGTAGTGGTTGATACGGCGCGTGCGTTTCGTCGTCAACCGCTCCATGCGGGTGGTTGTCCCAGGATGGCCTAACGCTTCCTGCAACTCTGCGCGGCGTTTGTTGTACAACTGGTTAGTCGATTTAATCGGGCGACCATTAACAAGGCGTGGGGCGAACCCCACTTTGTTTGAAGTTATCGCGGCGAGCGTATCGACTCCCAAGTCTACAGCGGCGGAGAGAGCGGGATTGCCAGCAGGAGCAGCCTCGAGCTGCTCATAGACGATTTCCACGACATAAAACCCGATGCGTGAGACAATGCGGGCTTGTTGGATACGGCGGTGGGTTGTCTGCACTGCAATGTGCAGCCCAGAGGGAGCAAGTATTCCCCGTGCCAGAGCTCGACGGGAAATGGCCTGAATATCATAGGTCAGGAGGTATCGCCCCTTGGTCTTGTGCTTGTACTTCGGTAACCTGGGTCGCCCAACAAACTTGGAGGGATCTTCCTTCCACGCCTCCAGGGCCGCAAAGAAGGCTCGCCAGGTCTTATCCAGTTGGCGCAGCACATCATTGGAGACTTTGCAGGGCAAGGCGCGGTAGGCGTCAGTGTGCTTCATGCGGCGATAGATTTCCGAGTTTCCCAGATAGCGCCCATCAAAGATGTAGGCTTGCCGCACCTCATACAAGGCGGCATTGTAGAGGTTCTTGGCCGCAAACGCGGCGGCATCAATTATGGCAAAGCGCGGGTCGGCCTTGTCGATCACATGCTGCTCAACCAGTTGCATACGCTCCCTCGCCGGGGGAAAAATGGGGAGTCTCATAGAGGCAAACCAGGTGTCTCCCCTTCCATCACAGCCTGGCGCTGTCTCTCTCTATGTCTTCTTTTCGAGCCACCAGCAAACGGAAAGAACTGCTCTGGTTACAAATGACAACACCTGTTATCGTATGACCACATTTCCCGTGAACGGTTTCAACACCTCACTGGCCGATTTGCATGCGGCGATGTGTAATCACTCGGGCTATGTGGAGTCGCTGGCTGGTTGGGTACCTAGTGACGCTGGACCGGCGAGTCGGGGTTGGACGGGGAACGCAATGAAGAAATCCAACTGGACTGAACACTAAGTGCAATCACATAGAGAATTGAGAGTGCAGATGCAAGTTGCCACGAAAAATGACCACTGTGTGCCACAGTTATATCTCTAGACGCGTTCTCCGCTCACAGCAACGTAGTGGTGTAGCTGAGCGTTACGCCTGTGCGTGTTACTGATACTTGCATGGACTACTAAACACGTGATGCGTTGGCGCCATACGCAAAACCGGAGCCCAATGGTGTGGTGTGAAGGACGGCGGCGATGTGCCTGGGCACGTTAAAGAGCAGGGCTGGAAACAACGCGATATCTCCGTCACTCTCGCCTTGACCTTCAGCCACACAGTTCGCCCCCTTCCGCGATGCGCACCTCAATGGTACGATACTGGCGTTGTCACACCGAGGAGGGGTCACCATGAGCCAACTACCCACCGGCACGATCACCTTCGTGTTCACCGACATCGAGGGCAGCACCAAGCTGCTGCAACGGCTGGGACCAGAGTACGCCCGCGTGCTGGGTGAGCACCAGGCGCTGCTGCGCGCTGCGTTTGCTGCACACGGCGGGGTCGAGGTCGACACCCAGGGCGATGCTTTCTTAGTGGCCTTCCCCACGGCGCCTGCTGCGGTCGCCGCTGCGGCCGACGCGACCCGCGCCCTCGCCGAGCACGCCTGGCCAGAGGGCAGCACCCTGCGGGTCCGCATCGGGCTGCACACCGGCGCTCCGCAACTGGTGGGCAACCACTATGTGGGGCTGGACGTGCACCGGGCAGCGCGCATCGCCGCCGCCGGCCACGGTGGGCAGGTGCTGCTCTCTCAGACGACCACCATGCTGATCGAGCAGGACCTGCCAGCCGGAGCCACCCTGCGTAATCTGGGGCCGCATCTCCTCAAGGACCTGCAGCAGCCCGAACATCTCGTCCAGTTGATCCTCCCTGGTCTGCCCGCCGACTTCCCCCCGCTCAAATCGCTAGACACCCACCGCCACAACCTGCCTATCCAGCCGACGCCGCTGCTCGACCGCGAGGAGCAAGTGCCCGTCCTCTGCATGCTGCTCCGGAGTGATGGTGTGCACTTGGTGACGCTGACAGGCCCGGGGGGCATCGGGAAGACGCGGTTGGCGCTCCAGGTGGCCGCCGAGCTGGTGGGCGACTTCTCCGACGGCGTCTGGTTCGTCCGCCTCTCGCGGCTAGTAGACCCCACGCTCGTGGTGCCCACCATCGCAGAGGCGCTTGGCCTGCAGGAGCAGGGGAGCCAGCCCATCGCCGAGACGCTGCGCGCCCACGTGGCCGACAAGCGCCTGCTGCTGGTGCTGGACAACTTCGAGCAGGTGGTCGGGGCGGCCCGTGAGGTAGCCGACCTGCTGGCGACGAGTCCCGGCCTGCGCGTGCTGGTGACCAGTCGCTTGTCTCTGCGGCTCAGCGGCGAGCGCGAGTTTCCGCTCGCGCCGTTGCCGCTGCCGGGTCGCGGCCAAAGGATGCCCCCCGAAGACCTCCCCCAGTACGCGGCGGTGGCTCTCTTCGTCGGGCGCGCCCAGGCCGCCAAGCCAGACTTCACCGTCACCGCCGCCAACGCGCCGAGCATTGCCGAGATCTGCGCGCGGCTGGACGGGCTGCCATTGGCCCTGGAGCTGGCGGCGGCGCGGGTGAAGGTGCTGCCGCCTGAAGCGCTGCTTTCCCGGCTCTCGGGGGGACTCCATCTGCTCAGCGGTGGGGCGCGCGATGCAGACGAGCGACAGCAGACGATGCGGGCCGCAATTGCCTGGAGCGACGCGCTGCTCGCGCCTGCCGAGCGAGTGCTGTTCTGGCGGCTGGCGGTGTTTGTGGGGGGCGGCACGCTGGATGCGGCGGAGGCGGTCTGCGTCATACCGGAGGAGACTGAGCCGCTGGGGTTGGACCTGCTAGACGGGCTAAGCGAGCTAGTAGAGCAGAGCCTGGTGCAGCAACGCGAGGAGGGAGCCGAGCCGCGCTTCGGGATGCTCCACGTCATTCGCGAGTACGCGCTGGAGCGCCTCGCTGCCAGCGGTGAAGCGGAGGCGCTGCGCCGGGCGCATGCGGAGCACTTCCTGGCGCTGGCGGAGCGAGCGGAGCCGCAGTTGCGGGGACCGGAGGCCGGGAGATGGCTGGCCCAGTTGGAGCGGGAGCATGACAATCTGCGGGCGGCGCTGGGCTGGGCGCGGGAGCAGGGAGAGGCAGAGCTGGGGCTGCGGCTGATGGGCTCGCTGTGGCGGTTCTGGGAGTCCCGCGGCCACCTGCGCGAGGGACGAGCGTGGATGGACGAGCTGCTGGAGCCTGGGAGTGAGACCTCCGGTGGCGCGGCTGGCATGGAGCCCGCAGTGGCGGCGGGCGTGCGGGCACGGGCCCTGACAGGGGGCGGTAGGCTGGCCACTCGGCAGGGAGATTTCGTGGTGGCGGAGCGGTGGTTGGAAGAAGCGACGGCGCTAGGGCAGGCGGCGGGCGACCTGCTGACGGCGGCGGATGCCCTCAACGCCCTGGGCAACAACGCCTGGGACCAGGGCGACCTGGAGCGGGCGAAAGTGCGCTACGAAGAGGCGCTCGCCTTCTACCGCGCGGTGGAAAACCGGCGGGGCATCGCCACGGCGCTGTCGAACCTGGGCATCACGGATATGTACCAGGGCAACCTGGAGCGGGCGGCGGGTGTCCTCCAGGAAGCGCTCGCGCTCTCCCGCCAGGATGGCGACCGGTATAGCAGCGCTGTCAGCCTCGAAAGCCTGGGAGGGGTGGCGCGGAGGCGCGCCGAGGTAGCTCAGGCGGCGGCGCTGCTGTGCGAGGCGCTGGCGCTGGACTGGGGGCGGGGTGACCCACGTCGATGCGCCGAGGACCTGGAGGAGCTGGCGAGCACCGCCGGGATAGCGGGGCAGGGACAGCGCGCGGCGCGGCTCCTGGGGGCAGCCTTAGCGGTGCGCGAGACGCTCGGCACTCCAAAATCAGCACCGGAGCAGGCGGACGTGGACAAGGCGGTGGCAGCGGCACGGGCGGCGCTAGGCGAGGAGGCGTGGGCGGCGGCGTTTGCAGAAGGCCACGCGCTCGCGCTGGAGGAGGCGGTCGCTGAGGCGCTGGGCGAGACTGGCTGACATGGAGCAGGCTACCACCTGCACCGGGCACACTTCTGAGTACTGGCATTTTGTGGTCGAGGACCCCGACAACTCGAAAGTGGCGCTGAGCACCGTTGCTCAAAGCGGAGCAGCAGTTTGTAGACGTGGGCCCGATGGTAGTTCACCCCAAAGGTGCGCCGGATCACCTCGGCCACCCGTCTGCAGGTCCATACCTCGCCCACAAAGCCCCACACCGGAGCACCGCGAGCGAGCAGGACGGGAATCTGGGCTCGTTGCTCGGCCGTCAAGCGCGGTTGCGGTCTTGCCGCGATCCGTCGGGTTGTGCCCGATGCCCTCCGCCTCGGCGGTCGCGGCGCGTCCGAAAGGGGCTTTGGTCATGACCCCATCCAGGCTTTGCCACTCCCACTCAATGCCCACTAGTTCGTCGAACTCCCCCAATCCTGCGGCCCACAGGCGTGCGAAGAATCCGTCGCGCTCCCAGGCCCGGAAGCGATCATAGACGGTAGTCGAGGCGCCGATCGCGCGTGGCAGCGCATTCCACTGAATGCCCGTGCGCAAGACGTAAAGCATGGCACCCAGCATCTGCCGGTTGTCGCACGGCGGCCGACCGCCCTTCGGGTGTGGGGTCGGCGGCGGCAGCAATGGCTCCGCGCGCTTCCATACCGCAGCGCTCAACTCCCAGGGCTTCGTCCGCGCCATCTCGCTTGGCTCCTCGCTTTGTGCGCTCAATCACCTCTCGCATTCTCGCACATCAGTCGAGTCTCCGAATCAGGTCTAAGCTTTTAAGAGTTATATGGGGGCGCCCCTGTTGGCCGATACTCTAGAAGGAGGACGCGCCCATCAAGAACCCTGGATGAGAGTAAGTCGAAGCCGGTGTCTGGCAGCCCTTCAAAGGTCGGCTCACTGCCTGTTTGCGGCAGAACCAGGGGGCAAACGACGAGTTTGAGGCGATCCACCAGGCCAGCCGCGAGTAGTTGCTGGACCAGTGACACGCTGCCCAGGGTGCGCAACTCGGGACCGTCAGTGCGCTTCAGTTCGCGCACAAAGCTCAGCAGGTCATCGCGGACGATTTTCAGCCCCGGCCAGTCTGTCGCCTCCAGGGTGCGCGAGAACAGCCAGCCCGGCGTTGTCGTCGTCCTTTGCCATCCTTCGTCCCGCACCTCGGCGGGTAGTCCCTGCAGAGCCTCGTAGGTCCGACGTCCGATGAGCATCTGATGCGGAATCGCCGTGTTGGTCTTGATCCAGTCGGCAAAATCGGGACCAAAATAGCCATAATACGCAGGTGAACGCTGACCTCGGGCAAAGCCGTCGAGACTGGTGATGAGTTCACACACAAGATCTGGCATGTGTTCCCTCCACAGAAAGTGTTTGGTTTTCCTCTCAGTATCTCACATGGTTTCCGAATAAGCTTTTAGTTGGATAGAGGAGATAGTGCAATGCACAAGCGGAACACCCAAACGGTACTGCAAATGAAAGTGCTGCTTAGTCTCGATGAGGCTGCGGCTGTCATGAGTGTGGGAAAGACAATGATTGCTGATCTCGTCAGACGTAACGAGTTGAGAAGCATCAAAGTTGGCCGTACTCGTCGCATCCCTCTTTCCTCCATTCATGAGTTTGTGAGCCGTCAACTGGCCAGCGGCTAAGGAGAAATAGATGTCAACTCGTCGCGGAAACAGCGAAGGGACGATAATCAAACGGTCTGACGATCGCTGGGAAGCGCGTATCACGCTCCCTGACGGCAAACGTAAGAGTTTCTATGCCAGGACACGCCAAGAGGCCGCGCGCCGGCTCGCCGAAGCATTGCGAGATCGTGACAAAGGGTTAGTAATCGTTGGCGAGAAACAGACACTTGAACAGTACTTGGCTAACTGGCTGAATATGATACAGCCGACAGTTGCGCCGCGAACGTTCAAGCGTTACTGCGATCAGGTACATCTCCATATTGTGCCGGCTCTTGGTAAGGTGCCTATCGGGCGCCTAAGCGCCCAACAGGTGCAAACGCTGTATAGCCAAAAGCTCCAAGCTGGCATGGCGCCGGGCAGTGTGGTACTGCTAAATGCCGTATTGCATCGCGCTCTTGACGCTGCTCAGAGGCTGGGGCTCGTGCAGCGGAACATCACAGAGCGGGCAGATGTGCCACGTAAGCGCCCGAGGGAGATGATGAGTCTGCTTCCCGAACAGGCGCGGGCCTTGTTAGTTGCGGCGTCGGGCACTCGTCTGGAAGCCTTGTATGTGCTGGCTCTCACAACAGGCATGCGCGAAGGGGAGCTATTGGCGCTGAGGTGGCACGATGTAGACTTGGAAGCAGGCATGCTTCAGGTCCGCGCGACTCTGTACAAGCTGTACGGAAAGTTCCAGTTTGCCCAGCCTAAAACAGCTCGATCGCGTAGGAAGGTCGCCCTAACGGCGCTCGCTGTCGAAGCGCTGCGCGCTCATCGGGCTCGGCAAGTTGAAGAAAGATTGCTGCTCGGCCCTGTGTGGCACGACTCTGATCTTGTCTTCTGCAACACCATTGGGAAGCCTATCGAGCGTATTGATCTTGTACGGCGTAGTTTGCACCCACTGCTGAAGAAAGCCGGGCTGCCGCTCATTCGGTTCCATGACTTGCGGCATACTGCTGCGACGCTGCTGCTACGTCAAGGTATTCATCCCAAAGTCGTGGCAGAAATGTTGGGACATAGTCAAATCAGCGTGACACTTGACACGTACAGTCATGTGCTGCCTGATATGCAGCGTGAAGCAACGGCTGCGCTAGACAAGCTGTTCGCTGGATGACATTATATCGAGCACTTCGCGCGTTGGTGTCAAAATTGGTGTCAACTGCGCGATTTCGATAGAGCGCGGTAGGTAGCTGTGCCAGGAAAATTGTCGCAATTCCTTAATTCAAAGGCACTGCGACACTGTTTCCTGGCCCGCTTGACGGAGGCGGTAGAATAAGGCTATGCGTATCTTGATTTCGGGTGGAGGCACCGGCGGACACATCTATCCAGCGCTTGCGGTTGCCCACGCATTGCGCGATCGCTATGGTGCGGAGCTCATGTTTCTAGGCGATGAGAATGGCCTGGAACGCGACATTGTGCCTCGTGAGGGAATCCGCTTTGTTGGCGTAACTGCCGGCAAGCTGCGGCGCTACCTTTCACCTCAGACCTTCACCGACTTGGCCAACGTTCCACTCGGTATACGGCAGGCTCGCGAAATCGTGAGGGATTTTCAGCCACACGCAGCCTTTACCAGCGGAGGATATGCCTCGGTACCGGCCGGCTTCGGTGCTCGAAGCGCAGGTGCTCCATTGGTCATGCATCAGCAGGATGTGTCGCCCAACTTAGCTAATCGTATCTTGGCGCCAAGAGCAACCCGGATTTCAGTCTCGTTCCCCCAGTCACTCCGCTACTTCCATCGGTACCGTAGGAAAACTACTCTTACCGGCAATCCCGTCCGCGAGGAGGTTTTGCGAGTCGCCAACCAGGCGCCGGAGCCATACAAGGCTTCATTTAATCTTGATCCGGCGCAGCCCTTGCTGCTGGTAACTGGTGGTAGCCAGGGATCCCGTCACTTGAATCATGTAGTAGTAGGTGCCCTCGCAAGGTTGCTGCCACGGTGCCAAATTCTGCATATAAGTGGCGAGCACAACTATGAGGAGACTCGCCAGATGGCAGAGCCGCAATTCGCCGAGCGGCCGGAACTGCGCGGTCGCTACATGTTGCGCGGCTATCTCTCAACCCGCATGCCTGAAGCGCTGGCTGCCAGCGATGTACTGCTGTGCCGCTCCGGGGCGGCGACACTCGCCGAACTCGCGGTCATGGGCCGGCCAAGCATTCTGGTTCCGCTGCCTCCAGGTATTACCGGCTCGCCGCAAGCTATCAACGCGGCAATGTTCCGCCAGGCTGGCGCGTCTGAGGTCATCGAGGATAGGGAGCTGACGGCAGATTCGCTGCTGGCTGCTCTGGTGCCTGTGCTGGAAAGTCCTCCACGCCGCGCATTAATGGCTAATGCGGCGCGTACTCTGGGGTTGCCCGAGGCAACCGCCACACTCACGGATATGGTGGCCGAACTCGGCCAGAAGCGCATGGAGAAAATGGCCGGACGCGAAGCCCGGCAGTTTTCGTCGGCGAAGAGGCAATGAGTCGCAGGATCATTCACAGCAGACCCTGTGGTGTCCAGACCGCTCTACGACGTGCATAAAGCAAGGCAAGGATAGAGGCGCCAAGTCCAGCGCAACTGGTCAGTATGGTAACGATCACGCCTACACATGGAGCAGTTTGTGCTAGCGCTATGAGGGTTATACCTACCAGGGCAGGGAAAATCGAGGCACGGCGGGCTGTGCCTGATCGCCCAAGCAGACGCTCACCCAGCCAGAGCCCCAGAGCGATGGTTCCAACGACCGAAGCGACCAGCAGGACAGCTGCGACCAACACCGCCAGCGGTATGCCTATACAGGTGACAATCAGGCCAAACGCCAGCACAGCTCCAATGATACTGCACAAAACGCCAACAAAGAAGGCGGACGGCAATGAATCACGCGCGGCGCGACGGACCAGCGCCACGTGTCTTGGGAAGAGCGCGGTGACGGCAATACTGGCCAGCAACCAGAAGAGCAGATGGGACCACGGAAAGTCATAGGGTGTGCCGAAATTTTGCCAGTTGGGCGGCAGGATACGCCGCGGATCGATCCCCTTCTGTATTGAACCCTCAACCGAGACTCTGCTGGCTCGCCGGATCGATCCGCCTATCGACTGAATGTTCCCCCCTACGATGGCACCAGTCAGAAGGTTGATGTTAGCATTCACTGCGGTAATGTTGCCATTTACGGTACCTGAGATGAATCCCGTACCGCTAACCAGTGTGACATTTCCATCCACGACGCCGGCGATAGTCACGTCTGCGCCAAAGACTACTACATTGCCGCACACGTGTTGGTTCGCACCCACAGTGACGTTCTGTCTGAATGCTCCCGTGTCACGCGCTGTACAGGGAACAGTCGGCATCAGTGTTGTGCTCGTGGACGCGCCCGCCGAAGGTGTAGGCGCTAGTCCTACTGGATTTGATGGTTGACTCGGCCCGGTCTCGGCGGGTCGACCGCTACCCTGCCATGGGGAAGGAAGAGAGAATCCGAGAGGCGATAACAAGATAAACCCAGCCAGCAAACCCAGAACCAGCGCGCCCATACTCAGGAGTGAAAGCCAGCCTGAGAATTGCTCGGATGGTCTGTAGATGGCGAAGCCCGGAGTCGAGTCTGCTGCCTGCCGGGGTTGGGGGGATTGAGTAGGCGCAACCATGGACCTGCAATACCCTGCTATGCTTCGCGAGTAGCGTGCGTAGAGTAACGCACGATGCCGGCACGAACCAATAGGCTCACAGTAGCCATGAGGGCTAGGGAAGCCAGCATGACCTGACTGGCGGTTGTGCTGCTCATCCACACAGCAATATTACCTCCCACGCTAAACAACGAGACGAGTCCGTTGACCAGTGCGCCAAGCAGCATAAGGGCAGTGATAGGTACAATCAGCGCCAGGACACCCGCCGAAGCCAGCACAATGAGCATAGAGAAGGTCAACGTCGCGACTACCACAACCAATCCATCTCGCAGGCGAGGTTCAATTATAGACTGCACGGACGCCGGCTGCGTATCGATACGCGCCATTACTCGCGCGGTAAACAACTCAGGCGCAGCGACGCGCACTGGATCCAATGCGTGCCCGAAAGTGGCCAACCGGTCGTCGGCGATATGTGGCTCGCGGTTACTCTGCCACCGGGCGATGGCTTTCCTCGTGTCTACTGGGCGACGCCAGCTCATTAGAATCATCTCCGCTCAACTGTAGGTCCAGACCACCTGCCTTGATGTTGCGCGCAACCAACTCGCGTGCGCGGTGCAGGCGGGCCTTGACTAGAGGCGGTGTCAGATCAAGCGCCTGGGCAATCTCCTCATATGAAAGATCATGCCAGTACCGCAGAATCAGAACTGCACGGTACTTTGCAGGCAGCATACTCAGGATGCGCTGCATCTCATCTGACGCCTCGCCCACCAAAACCGCTTCTTCAGGGCCGCGGCCAAGATCGGCGATCCATTCGAGAAAGGGGACGTTTTCGAGAGGGAGCGCAAGGAAACGTCTGCGACGAAGCTGATCTATAGAAAGGTGAGACGCAATGGACAGAAGCCAGGTACTGAAGCGATGGGAATCTTTATAGGTGTGGAGCTGAGTGTAAGCTCGCACGAACGTTTCCTGGGCCACATCTTCTGCCTCGGTGGGATTACCAAGCATGCGATAGGCCACATTGAAGACCGAGTCCTTGTATTTTTCCACGAGGCCCGCGAATGCCTGCTGGTCACCGGCGAGAGTCCGGCGGACCAGAGTCACGTCCTCCTGCATATCAACCGTACGAATGGCACTGTCTCCTTCGGAGACCCGTTGCGCGCCAATAGCATGGCCTAGGGATTTACCGGCAACCAGAGCGGCTCCACTCGTTCCCACCCCGTACCTCCTTCTTGCACGGTAGCAGATACTTCTCACCATTGGCCGGAATTCGCGGCGGTGAGACTTGCGCATTTGCTTCCGCAACGGAGAAACAGGTCTTGGCGCGGCTTCACTCTAAGCTCTTCTGGCTCCAGCTCAGCTCCAAGACGCGTTCCCTACATAACTACGTATAGAGTTGGTCTAAGTTGCAACTGCGACCTCTAACGTGGCGACCGTACACACTGCTCTGCCTTTCGGCCTCATCGTCTCGCGGCACCAGCAGTACCAAGGCATTAAAAGCATCACCTGTATCTCTTGTATCAATAGTAGCTCGAACTACGTTATGCAAACTATGGCGTTCATCACAGATTCTTGGGTATGCTGGGTATATTTCCTATTTACGAAGAGAGCCATGAGAATCGGATCAGGCGCTATTGCAGTGCCTACCTTGGTCTGCTACACTCTGCGCAATCGCCTCGCGCTTATATTACAGTCGGTTGGGAGGCACTCATGAGCGACACTTCTGGCGAAGCACATGATTATTTCAGCGAAGCCACGGGAAGCCTCGGTAGACAACCGGGAGTAGGTGGCCTAGGCCCGGGATTCGAGGGTGGAGGGTCGGCACTGCCGGAGGTGCCACCGGCTGGCGAGCATCCGGCAAGCGTGCCGGAGACCCAGAAGACCTCGATTGGCAAGTCGCTGGTGTATTCGAGCGGAAACCTTGGCTCCGGCGCCTGGTACGCCTTGAACAATTTTGTCCTTCCACTGTTTCTCGGCCCACTCGGGATGCCGGTGCCCTTGATCGGCCTACTAGCGAGCACCAGGTCGGCAGAAGGTGCCGTACTGCAGCCAATCGTAGGAGTCTGGAGCGATCGTTCCTGGAATCCTCGGTTCGGCCGTCGCCGTATCTTCATCGTGCGCTTTGTGCCTATCGCGGCTTTCTTCGTCATCATTACAGGGTTCATCCCAGGATGGGCCAAAAGTGGCCCACTTCACGCCATTCAGCAGGCGCTTAGTGTCCCCGAGACCCGCTTTGTCTTGATCGCACTGGGGGTCTCGATCTTCATCTTTACGTTTACGTTCAATATCATGTACGACCCCTATCAGGCTCTCCTGGCCGATATTACGCCGGAAGCCTATCGCGGTCGTGTCAACGGCGTCTTCCAGGCGTTTGGCTCGTTTGGGCAGACAGGCATATTGATCGTCGCCGCGTTCCTCTTCGGACTCATCGGCGGATTTCCCGGCCTCTTCGTCTTCTGTGGAGTCGCGCTTATTCTCTGTTTCATCCCAACGGTGCTGGGCATTCGCGAGCCACGCACTCTTGCCGGCCCCTCCGTGAGCCATCGCTATACCATACGTGACTATTGGAATGGGCTGCGCGCCGATCCGCAGATTCAGCTCTATTTCGCCAATCAGGCGTTTTTGTGGTTCGGTATCAACGCGATCACTCCCTATCTGACTCTGTACGCCGTACATCAGGCTCATTTCAATAACAGCCAGGCATTTCTACTGGTATTGATCCTGCTGCTCAGTACTGCGGTGTTCGTCTGGCCGTTTGGGCTGCTGGGCGATAGGATCGGTCTCAAACCGGTCTTCCTGATCGGCGTAGTGTGTCTGGCCAGCGCGAGCGTCGCGGGAATCTTCACGTACCAGATGGTACCGCTCTTTGTCATCGTGACTGTCGCGGGTATTGGGAACGCTGCCCAGACCGCCGCGTCGTTTCCATTGATGACGCGCATCGTGCCGGCGGACCAGATGGGGCTCTATGTCGGCCTCGAAAGCCTGGTCACGTCCATAGCGGCGCCGCTCTCGGCCGGGCTCGCCGGCGTGCTCATCGCAGCGTATAGCTATTCCACGATGTTCCCATTCGTGGCGGCCATGTTTGTGCTGTCGGCGGTGCCGCTGGCCATACTGCGCATGGAAAAATCGGTCGCCTACCGGCAGCGCCACGCAGCGCTTGGGACCAGTGGGACCAACACGATTTCCGGCTAATAACCAGGTGGACTACGACCTATGACAAGTCTGGCGACCAAGCTTGGTCTACGCCCAGGGCAGTCAGTGCGCCTCTTGGAGGCGCACGAGGCTGCGATACATATGTTCTCTCTGATAGCTCCTGCGGGGGTCGACCTGTCGTTTGAAGAGGAAGATTCCCCACGCTGTGAACTTATCTTTTTCTGGCCGCGCTCGTTGGACGGTCTGGTGGAGCGGTTCGCCGCCCTGCAATGGCGCATCTTGCCCGACGGCGCCATCTGGGTGGTGATGCCCAAGAAGGCGTTCGCCGAAAACAGCGGCACCACGCTTGGTTGGGAGGCGATGCAGGCGGCTGCGCTTGCGACCGATCTCGTAGACAACAAGGTTGCCTCGATCAGCGAACAGGAGTATGCTACCCGCTTCGTGATTCGGCGAGAGCGGCGGAGCGCTTACCTTTAACTTGGGGGAACTCGCTCATGCTATCCCGGGTCAAGCCTTAGTGGTTCTTGATGAGTGCTACGACGCTTTGTTAGCTAGCATGCGCTCCAGAGCCACTTTGGCCCATCTCGCGGTTGGAGCGTCCACGCTCACCTGGTTGACGACGCGGCCAAGAGCCAATTCCTCCAGTACCCAGGCCAGATACGCGGGATGAATACGGTACATGGTGGAGCAAGGGCAGACAATGGGATCCAGGCAGAAGATGGTTTTGTCGGGATGCTCTACCGCCAGTCGCTTCACCAGGTTGATCTCAGTGCCGACTGCCCAGACGCTTCCGCTCTGCGATTCTTCGATTACCTTGACAATATACTCAGTTGAGCCATACAGGTCAGCCGCCTCAACCGTCTCGTGGCTGCACTCTGGATGTACTACCACACGCACGTCAGGATAGCGCCGACGAGCTTCGGCAATTTGACTTGGGGAGAAGCGCTGGTGAGTGGAGCACCAGCCCTTCCAGAGAATGACTCTGGCCTTTCTAAGGAGGTCATCATCGGTGATGCCGCCAAAATCCAGGCGCTGGTTCCAGATGGCCAGTTGATCTTGGGGTATGCCCATTTTGATGGCCGTGTTGCGTCCTAAGTGCTCATCTGGGAAAAACAGCACCCGTCGCCCACGAGTAAACGCCCAGTGTAATACCTGCTCGGCGTTTGACGACGTGCAGACGATGCCGCCGTTACGTCCGCAGAAGGCTTTGAGATCAGCGGCAGAGTTCATATAGGTAACTGGAATCACTGGCTGCAGTTCAGCGGCCTCACCACCACTCGTCTCGTCGCGGAAGAGCTCATCTAGGCACTCCCAGCATTCTTCTACTTCAGTGATATTGGCCATATCGGCCATTGAACAGCCGGCGGCCGGATTGGGGAGTATCACTCGCTGGTGAGGTCCACTAAGGATGTCAGCACTCTCGGCCATGAAATGGACGCCACAGAACACGATATAATCGGCCTCGGGGCGTTCGGCGGCAAACTGCGCCAGCTTGAATGAATCTCCACGGGCGTCAGCGTAGCGGATGATCTCATCTCTCTGGTAATGGTGCCCAAGAATGACCAGCCTCCGGCCTAGCTCTCTCTTGGCGTCTGAGATACGACGGTCCAGTTCCTCGCCATCCATGAGCGCATACCAGCGGGGAATAGAGTCGGCCCGTCCAGCGCCCGCATGCTGTCTACGCTCCTCATCGGCAGGACTGTCCAATTCCCTGACACGCCACTCCGCCAGAGCCGGCAGGATACGTTGCTCCTGGCTCTCCTCACAATCTGAGACGACGGCAGGTGTAGACAGATGTTGTAACTTGGTGTACATGATATACGCTCCTAACCGGCATCGATCACTCGGATCATTTCAGGGATCGATACCAACGTTATCAACTTGGCGAAGTCGCGCGGCTGCGGCTCATGGAAATGGATCAAGCTCCAGAGAAACGTCGAAATTAGGGGCCGAGTGGGTCAATGCACCCAGCGATATCAAATCAACGCCGGTTGCCGCCACCGCTGCCAGCCGCTCAACGTCGACGCCGATGTTACCCGAAGCCTCGATAATGGTTCGCGGCGCGTGTGCGCGTATCCACATAACACACTGGCGTAGCTGGTCGAGCGTCATATTATCCAGAAGAACGGCCTCTACTCCGCATTCGACCGCCTCATGAACCTGCTCTTCGGTGTCACATTCGACTTCGATACGCAGTAGGTGGGAAGCGCGGCTGCGAACCTGCCTGACAGCCTCATGTATGCTTCCGGTCGCCGCAATGTGGTTATCCTTGATGAGAACACCGTCGTCGAGCCCAGCACGGTGATTGCGAGCGCCGCCCATACGAACTGCGTACTTCTCTAGGGCACGCAACCCTGGAGACGTTTTACGAGTGTCTAAGACAGTAACTCCCGTGCCGGCAACCGCGGCCACGCACTGAGCGGAGAGACTGGCAATACCCGAGAGTCGTCCCAGGAAGTTCAAGGCAGTGCGCTCGGCAGCCAGAATCGAACGCACCGCGCCGGTGATGCGCGCGAGAGTTACGCCCGCGGTAACCGGCGTTCCATCGGTTACCAGCGCCTCAAATATCACCGCAGGGTCCAGTAGCTGGAAAGTGGTGGCCGCTACCGGCAGACCGGCAACCACACCGGACTCGCGGGTGACGATACCGGCACCGCCAGTCTTGCCGGCAGGAACCGTGGCTTCGGTGGTTATGTCACCTCTGCCAATATCTTCAGCCAGAGCACGACGGACTAATTCCACGTCAAAGAATCGTTCGAATCCCGGCATGCCCGGTGAGTTATACCTGGACATGGCTTGCCGGCCTTTCGGTTAGCTGGGTCTTTCCACGAGTGGACTTTACCGACAGAAGAGTGTGCCGTCCGGCTTGCTCGGGGTCACTGCTGGGATAGTCCAGTCGGTAATGAGCTCCGCGGCTCTCGTTCCGGGCCAGAGCACAGGCGGTGATGGCCTGAGCTGCGAAAAGCATGTTGGCGGTTTCTGGATCCACGGTACCTGTACCAGCCAGTTGTCGTAGCTTTGCCGCCGCCGAACGCAATCCGGCGGCATCACGGATGAGCGAGACCTGCTCCCACATCACCGTGCGCACAGTAGCGCGGATTTGAGAGGCCACCGGCGCATTCAGGCTGAGGCGCGGTAGGGCGAGATCGTCTAAGTCGACCTCTACTCCCGTAAGGGCCGGCCTCTCGGGCCACTGCGAGACACCCATCGAGCCGGCGATGGCCCTGGCCGCGCGCCGGCCAAATACCAGTCCTTCCAGCAGTGAATTGCTTGCCAGCCGGTTGGCGCCGTGTACTCCGGTGCAGGCCGCCTCGCCTACGGCATAGAGTTGGGGAATGGTCGTACGAGCATAGGCGTCTACGGCAACTCCGCCCATGAAATAGTGCGCGGCAGGCGCAACTGGTATGAGATCGTGTGCCAGATCGAGTCCATAGCGATGGCAGACCGCGCCAATCGTCGGGAATCGACGGCGCACCTCGGATTCCGGAAGGTGCCGCAGGTCGAGGAACGCGCTGGCAGCACCTGCCGCCAGCAGCTCATGGTGGATTGCGCGTGCCACGACGTCACGCGGCGCCAGCTCAGCGTCAGGATGGTAGCGCGGCATGAAACGTTCGCCGGCGGCATTGCGGAGATACGCGCCCTCGCCCCGTACCGCTTCCGAAACCAGAAACGGTTCATGACCTTCCTCCGGAGGAACCAGGACCGTCGGATGGAACTGAACGAATTCAAGATCGGCCAGCATAGCGCCGGCCCGAAAAGCCAGGACCAAACCATCAGCGGTTGCGCCTTTTGGATTCGAGGTGCGCTTCCAGAGTTGGCCTGCACCGCCGTTGGCAAGGACTACGCCCCGTCTGGCCGTCACCTGAAGCCCGCGGCCCATATGCCGCAGCGTAACCCCGGTACAGACGCCATCAGAGACCAGCAAATCCAACGCCGTGGTGTCTTCCAGAACATGGGCAGCGGGGCGTTGGCGAACTGCCTGCACCAACGCACGCTCGATCTCGGCACCCGTGGCATCACCCTGAGCATGGAGCACACGGCGACGGCTATGCGCGGCTTCACGCGCCAGGTCATAGCCAGTGGCCAGATCAGTTGATGGGTGGCTTACCGGTTCCGGCCGCGTTGTGCTCCATTCGCCAGCTTGGCTGTCTGAGTCATTGCCGCCATGCCGGTCAAACTGAGTTCCGGTCTCGATCAGCCAGCCCACCGCCTCGCTCGCCTCGGTGACGAGAATGCGGGCCGCCGCTTCATCTACCAGACCAGCCCCGGCGACCAGGGTATCAGAGAGGTGAAGTAGAGGGTTGTCGTCCAGACCGACTGCAGCAGCCAGGCCACCCTGAGCGTAGCGGGTGTTACTCTCTCCAAGAGTGTGTTTAGTCACCAGTACTATCCTCAAGTCAGAGGGTAGACTCAAGGCTACTGATAGACCAGCGATACCGCCGCCAATAATTGCGACATCACAGGCAACGACCGGAGCATTGTCGATCTCAGTGTGGTGCGCAACCGGCGGATAAGAGATAAGCCGCCGAGCCATGATTGTTTCCTCTTGCGGAATACGCCGCGAACTAGCCGTAACCACCGTCGACTTAGTGTTGAGTGTACAATATACACTAACTAGTGGTGATGAATATTGTACCACGGTCGTATGAAGAGTGACAACTGCCAAATCAGAGCCAACCCAACGAGTTGGCATACCTTGAGCCACCCGGCACTTGCCTTGTATACTGCCGTGAGAATATGGCTGCCATCACCGATGCCGAGCTACCGTGCCGACATGCCGCTCGGGTATAGCTCTACTGGAGGAGAATCTTATGGCTCTCACGACAACCGCAAACCGCCGAATGCTCATCAATGGTGAACTGGTTGACCCAGCTGCGGGCGGTCAGCGTACGCTGACCAACCCTGCCACCGGTGCCGAGGCCGACAGCGTTCCTGAAGGAAGCGCTGAAGATGTGCAGCGTGCCGTTGGCGCCGCTAAAACGGCTTTCGATGATGGGCGGTGGTCGCAGATTGGCCCCAGCGCCCGTGCCGGTGTGCTCTACAAGCTCGCAGACTTGCTTGAACAGCATCTGGATGAGCTCTCAGCCATCGAATCCCGCAATGTAGGTAAATCAATCAAGCTGGCTCATGACAGCGATCTGCCCTTTGCTGTCGACTGCCTGCGCTTCTTTGCCGGAGCCGCCCGTACTCTCGAAGGGAAGGCAGCCGGCGAATATACACCCGGCTACACCAGCGTTATCCGTCGCGAGCCGATTGGTGTGGTAGGCCAGCTTGCCCCCTGGAACTACCCATTGATGATGGCAATCTGGAAGATTGGTCCGGCACTGGCCGCCGGCAATACCGTGGTGCTCAAGCCCGCTCCCGAAACTCCGCTAACCACGCTGGCTCTGGGACACTTAGCGATGGAGGCCGGCTTGCCTCCTGGCGTCCTCAATATCGTTACTGGTGGCGACGACGTTGGTGTTGCGCTGGTAGACCATCCCGATGTCCGATTGATTTCGCTGACCGGTGCTACCGAGACCGGTAAAGCAGTGATGCGCGCCGCCGCCGCTTCGCTGAAGCGCGTACACATGGAGCTCGGCGGAAAGGCGCCCTTCATTGTCTTTAATGATGCCGACCTGGAAGCGGCAGCCCAGGGAGCTGTCTGTGGCGGTTTCGTCAACACTGGCCAGGACTGCACCGCGGCCACCCGAGTGTATGTGGAACGCGACTCCTATGAGAGCTTCCTACAGCGCTACCTGGAACTGGTCAGTAGTATCAGGGTCGGGGACCCATCCAGCGAGCACACCGATATGGGGCCGCTGGTATCGGCAGCTCAGCTGCAACGGGTCGAATCATTGATTGAGACCGCACGAGCCATCGGCACCTTCAGGACCGGAGGTAAGCGCGCGGCGATCCCCGGCATGGAGCATGGTTTCTTCTATGAGCCCACTATCATTACCGACATAGCGGACGATGCTCCGGTCGTCACGGAGGAGATCTTCGGACCAGCGGTAGTGGTGCTGCCTTTTGAAGGTGAGGCCGATGCAATCGCCAAAGCAAACTCAGTACGCTATGGTCTTGCCGGTTCGGTCTGGACCAGCAATGTGCAGCGTGCGTTACGGGTCAGCAGAGCGCTGGAATTTGGTACGGTTTGGGTCAACGACCACCTGCCGTTAGCAGCTGAAATGCCACACGGTGGCTTCAAGCAAAGCGGCTTCGGCAAAGACATGTCGCTCTATTCACTCGAGGATTATACCGAGGTCAAGCATGTGATGCTCGATATCACCGGTGATCAGCGCAAAGGCTGGCATTACACCATCTTTGGTGACGCCTAACCCATGAATATATGGGACGCATCACCAGAACCCCAGGCAGCCGGGCCGGCCACCTATAGTGAGACTGGGACCGGCAACGAAACCATCGCCGCCGTGGCCACACCACCTGGAGCCGGCGCTATCGGCATCGTGCGTCTAAGCGGGCCGGAGGCCATCGCCATTGGCCATACCCTCTTCCGGAAATCAGGGAAGCCGGAGAGTGATGGCTCCGGCCTAGCGTCGCATCTGCTCACCCATGGCTATGTAGTCGACTATGCCACCGGCGAGCGAATAGATGAGGTGCTGGCAGCATTTATGCTGGCGCCACGCACCTATACACGCGAGGACGTGGTGGAGTTCCAGGCACATGGCGGCCCGTTGATTCTACGGCGCATACTCGAGTTGGCCCTGGCTGCCGGCGCACGGGCCGCGCAGCCAGGCGAAATGACGTTGCGAGCGTTTCTCAACGGCCGGCTGGATCTCGCGCAAGCTGAAGCGGTGATGGCGCTTATTGGCGCTGAATCCGAGGCTGGACGGCGGGTGGCGTTACGGCAGCTGCAGGGAGAGCTGTCCCGTAGGATAGCGCTGGCACGGGGTGCCGTTATGGGCGCGCTGGCGCAGATTGAAGCCAGTATAGATTTTCCTGAAGAAGAGGTGCCGGCACCTGAAAAAGGAGAGTTAGCTCGCCTACTGGCCCAAGCCCGGAATGAGATCGAACGGTTGCTTGAAGGAGCCAATCGAGGAAGAATACTGCGTGAGGGCCTGCGCGTGGCCCTGGTAGGGCGGCCGAACGTAGGTAAATCGAGCCTGCTGAATGCACTGTTAGGTACTGAGCGTGCCATTGTGACACCATTTGCCGGCACTACTCGTGATACTATCGAAGAACGCGCCACAATTGCCGGCATTCCAGTTCAGCTAGTGGATACAGCTGGCCTGTCAACAACCAATGACCCCATCGAAAGCATAGGAGTTGAGCGCTCACGCCAGGCCGCTCGCTCCGCCGATCTGCTGCTCTTTGTCCTGGATGCCGGAGAACCGCTTCAGCCGCTCGATCAGACCGCAGCCACAGAGCTTCAGGCGCTGTTTTCGGAGAACGCTGCGCAGGACGGTACTCTGCGCCCCACGATTGGAGTACCGGCGGTGCTGTTGGTGCTCAACAAAGCCGATCTGCCGAGGATCTTGGACGAACGAGCGGCACAGCGGCTCTGGGAAGGTGCTCCGCTGGTGCATAGCTCCACTCTGTCCCACGAAGGCATGGCGGCCTTGGAGGAGGCGATCTATCTCCTGGTGCTGGGGGGAGAGGCGCGTGGGAGCGAGACCCTGGTGACGAGCGTTCGCCACTCCGATGCACTACGCCGGGCGATGCTGCATCTGGTCGCCGCCGATCAGACCCTTGCCGGCGATCTTCCGCTGGACTTTCTTTCTATCGATCTGCGGTCCATCCTGGAAACACTCGGCGAGATTACCGGCGAAACCGCCACTGATGATCTCCTGGAGCGCATCTTCTCCGAGTTCTGCATCGGCAAGTGAACTCAAGCCGAGGAAATGGGGCGGTAACAAGGCAAATGTGACACCAGGGCCGCTATATCCGCAGTGCTACTAAGATCGTCAATATGGCACTTGGGGATTGACGAGTCGCATAGTATACTGTAATCGAGCATCACGTGAACCCGGCACACGAACCTGGAGGAGATACTGGTGGAGATTCGCATACAGCCTTTATATCTGGCATCAGTAATCGCCGTCTGGATTATCTTCTATAATGTCGTCTACGGCGTCGTGGCCATCGCGCGTGACCGCTCGCTTGTGTTCTGGAGCGTTGGCCCCTTTGGGGTCACGGTCGCCTCATTGCGCGAGCCGCCTGCCAGACGTATTCTCGCCCAACTTGGCGCCGCGGCGCTAGCCCTGACGGTGCTGGTCTATATCAACCTATTTCTTATCGTGCCGCCACCCATCACCGGCCTGAATCCGAATCTTACGTCTCGTCTTGTAGCCGTGGTGATTCCGGTAATCCTCCTGACCGCCGGCCGCGCCTTTGCGTTGCTGCGGGAGCACATCCATCCGATCTGGGGTGAGGCGCGTGTTCTGGCACGCGCGCAAAGGAGTCTCGCTACCGGCGCCCGTATCTACTTCACCCAGGCAGGTCGCGCCTTTCTCCACGACCGCTTTGGCACGACACCCAATGAGTTCTTGCGAATGGTACGCTGAAATGGCGGCTGGCCGTACATGGCACTAGAGTCGGATCCCAGGTGCATTTTCTGCCGCATTGTGGCCGGAGCTAGCCCCAGCAGTGGAGTCTACGCCGACGATACCGTGGTTGCGTTCCGCGACCGGAATCCTGTTGCCCCAGTGCACGTGCTGGTGGTGCCCCGCCGGCACATTCCTGGTATCAATGCTCCAGAGGCTCTGAATGGCCAGTTGCTCTCGTCTCTGACGAGTGTTGCCAACCAGATTGCCGCGAGCGAGGGCATAGCCAAGACTGGGTACCGGCTTCTGTGGAATGTTGGGCCGGATGCTGGCCAGAGCGTTTTCCACCTCCACCTGCATCTGATTGGCGGGCGCCCGCTCGGCTGGCCACCGGGATAAGGTGGATGAATCCGGGTATATTGGGATAGAGACAGCTCCATCGTTGCTTGACACACCGGCGGGTATACGCTATAGTATAGTGGCTGGCCGGGAGCGGCCGGCACCGCAGAATGCGGGAGTGGCTCAGGGGTAGAGCATCTCCTTGCCAAGGAGAAGGTCGCGGGTTCGAATCCCGTCTCCCGCTCCATGTGGCGACTTCTCACGGGGCTTCGCTACACCATAGACTGGATGGACCGCCCAAACGACTGCGTCATACTTTGCAGTCGTTTGGGCGCGTTTGTAGCTTGGGCGAAATGACAGAGGCTCTCACTGGCACCGGTGCGCCTCTACTGGAGCGACCCCTGAAGCGCTAGCCTTCTGGCCCGACAGGCGAGAACCTTTGCCTTTCGTCCTATCATTGGTCTCATCTTGACGTTCTCTGATCCTATGTCGTATGGTTTCGGGCAGAGATCGTTGCTCTAGTGCGCCCTATTAGGGCAAGGGCCACGGCTGATAATTCACCCGATTCTCACAGCGGGAATCCGGCAACTTACTTTCTTTTTCAGGCGACGTCGCCAAGTGGTAAGGCAAGGGTCTGCAAAACCCTCATCACCGGTTCGAATCCGGTCGTCGCCTCCAGTAACCCGCTCAGCCAGCGCCTCACGAAGCTCATCCCACTGCTCCATCCCCCGCGTCTGCACCGCGAAGTACCCTTGAGCATTCTCAATCTCGTGCTGGCGCGGATCGCTGTTCATCGCACTGGCGAATATTTGCCAATAGCGCAAATTCCAAATTGCATTGTGAGTCTCCGCAATCTCTGCGGAAACATCCAGCTAATCTTGCAGTGAAGCTTGAATGCGAAGCCATTGCAAGGCTTCGGATGTACCAGCCGAAGGGATAATGTACTTATGTATCAGCCAAGCCACATGGCAGAAGAGCTTGAGGGGTTCAGCACCTTCGCCGATCACAGCGCAGCAGATAGCTCGATCCTTCAGCGCACCTACATCGAGAATGCGGCGGTTAATACTCAAATCATCGGCGATGCGCTGATCCTACGCGCCGACCTGCGTACCGATCGGAGCAACCGACCCTACATCGCTATGACCCTCCAATGCGCAGGCGGAGCAACTATCGAGGCACGCTGGTGGCACTTTCCCTTTTCTTCAGGCGACTGCCCCGCGCAAGGAGTGGTGTATCGCATCACGGCCTATGTTGACGCATTCAATGGCGAACGCCAGCTCCGTATCACCAGTGCCCAACAGGTGCCGACGGTCAACCTGAGTGCCTTCTTCAAGACGACCCGGAGGTCGGCCGCTGACCTGCGACTTGAGCTTAGTGATGTTTGCGCGAGTCTCGACGATCAGATGCGCACCCTCGTCCAGGAAGTCCTCAGTAACCAAATCCTGAATGACTTCTGCGATTGGCCAGCGGCAAATCGCTACCACGGAGCCGTGCGCCACGGCCTGCTCGCTCATAGTTTGCGGGTTGCTGAGTTGGTTCAGCGAATGGCAGAAGCATACGGCATCGATGGACTGGAGTACGACCGCTCACTCACAGTAACGGCGGCGCTGCTGCATGACATCGGCAAACTGCGGACACTCCCCGCTGTAGCAGGTGCGGCCATCCCTGAGGACGCCAGCCTGTACGACCATGTAACCCTCAGCCTCCTGGCGGTGCAGCACGCAGCGAACCTGCTCGACAACCCGGTCCCTTCTGAACGGCTCGATAAGCTTCTCCACGCCATCCTTGCCCATCACGGCAGGCAGGAGTGGGGAGCGGCCCACGAGCCGCATACCGTCGAGGCATGGCTCGTTCACCTGGCGGATCTGGTGGAATCGCGGCTCTGGGCGTTCTCTAATGAGGAAGCGGAATCGCCAGGCTCTCCGTCAGAGCTAGCAAAAACGGGTGTTGGACCTATACAGGACGATTCGATTGCAGATACTCTGCTGATGTAGAGACAGACTGCCAGGATCACTGATAGATCCACTGTGAGTATGGAGGTTGCCATGCCTGCTCAGGAATCCACCAACCGTGCCAAGCGCCTGCTGACGCTGCGGCAATTGATTGTCTCACAGCCCGGACGCAAGTGGCGCACGAAAGAACTGGCATCGAGGCTCAATGTTTCGGAAGATACGGTCTCTCGCGATCTCAGAGATATGAGTGGCGATGGCACACTGCCGCTCATCAGCTCTGGGTCTACCGCCAATTTCACCTGGGAACTCTCCCCAGACTATCGCCCTCCGCTGGAGCCGCTCCACCTCGACTATGCCGACGGCGCCGCTCTCTATGCCGCGGCTCGCCTGCTCTGGCAACAACAGGATGAGCGCAATGACACGGTGCGCGATGCGTTGCTCCAGCTCATTTCTATCCTTCCCAAGCCACTAAATATGCATCTTGAAGCGATGGTGGAGGGTGCTGCACCGCAGATCGCTGGGCAAGATGCAACCGCTATATTCAAAGCCCTCAGCGGGGGATGGCTTGGTGGGCGTATCGTCGAATTGACCTATGAACCGCCCAACAGACCGCAGTATACGCGCCGCTTCGCTCCCTATCTGCTCGAACCGTCAGGCATTGGCCACACAGTGTACTTTATCGGGCATAGTGATCCACCTGGGGCCTTACGCACCTACAAGCTGGAACGTATTCGCGCCGCGACACTCACCAACGATTCCTTCACGATCCCGAGCGACTTCGGCGGTGTCGCCCGGCTCCAGAACGCCTGGGGCATCAACTATGGAGAAGGTGATCCTATTGAGGTCAGGCTCAGATTCACGAACACTGTGAGCCGCCGTGTCCGTGAAACGACCTGGCACGCCAGCCAGAGGATCGCAGATCTGCCCGACGGTGGTTGCCTATTCACTGTGCAGATTGGCAGCGCTCTGGAGCTGAAGCCCTGGATACGCCAGTGGGGTCCAGATGTAGAGGTATTGACTCCACAAAGCCTGCGCGACGAAATAGCCGACGAGGCTCGCGCAACGGCGCGCATCTATGGAGAGTAGACGGCACTTGTTCAGTATCCTCTAATGGATCGAGGGAAACGGATGGTAAGGCACGTTTCGCACGCATTTTTCAGTCCGCTTAACGCGGCTATGCCCATTTTATCACGCATCACGGGGCAGAGCATGATTTTCCATCTTTCCCGAAGGAACTCAACCGTATATACATTCGTTGAAGATCTGATTTTTCCTATGCGGGCTAAGCATGCATTACTGAGATACTTGACTTTTCATGCACTTCCAGGTAAGCTTTCTGCATACTCATGTTCGAATCAACTGAAAAGATCGGCAATACGGATAACTGTAACCGACCGGTTGCCGTCTGACGTGGCGAGCTGGTGAGGGAAGGGATTATCTCCCCTCCCTGAAATCCGAGCTAAGGAGCAGTGTATGGACGACGAGCGATTAGGCTTCAGTTATACTGGTCACCCATTCGTTGATGTAGGGCTGGCAGTAATGACCGCGTTTGCAGGGAAAGCCAATCCACGTCAACTTACGGCACTTAATCTCGAAGATGTTGCCCATTTTATCGAGCAAAACTACACGAAGGCACCACTAAAGGGAGCCTATACAATGGCGTTTACGGCTAACGCCTGGTTTGCGCAGTTTGCATATGACCCGGAGCGGCAAGGATTGACACCAGAAGAGCGAGCTTCCGCTCTCGCAAAGCGTGAATTGTGGGGAGGACGCCATCTACGCCAGTGGCGCACTGATGGAGGTATCACCACTGAACGCTGTGTCTTTACCGGTCTGCCAGCAGTTACAACCGTTCTCTCTAATCTATTGCCCGAAGGGCGCGCAGGTCGTGCTCAGATCCCCCTCCTCCAGGGGGATGACTCAATCAACTTCTTTACCAATGGCAATTCCGGCATCCCGATTTCAGGGGTCGCACTATTGGCGCTACAGTGTTTACCGCTTGGCTGCGCGAAGACCGGCATTGGATTGCTGGCAGTTCATTCAGAAGATAGTGATCTGACATTTCGCTTTGCGAACCGATTCAAGATTCAGAACGACAAAGACGTTGCGCTAGCGCAGAGTAGCGGCGAGACGAAAATGGCTGGCACCGTCCGTTCGCTCAAGACGCTACTGATTGCAACTCTGCTGGAGATCGAGGATGAGCGGCGGTTGCAGCAAAAAGGAGAAGCTCCCGCATCGGTTACTGCGTACAACTTCAACAACGGCAAGACTCCAGATCTGCAACTCTATCACCTGCCAATGCAGGTCATAGACTTTCTGCGTGTTGCCAACACTTCAACATACAAGGCAACGTGGAGCGAAATCGTTCGTCGTGGATGGCAAATCATCACATCGGGCAACACGAAAGGCGCTCAAGCCGAGACGGCCACTAGAGAGCCGCACCACAACTTCTTATACGAGGATCTGTTTTCACTGCCCGACACTGCCCCAAGGTTTATCCGCACATACTTCCTGCGCATTCCCCATCGCACCAAGCAGGAAGGCGACCCACGAACTACTTACTCATTACAACAGGAAGTGACATTGGTTTCCTGGCCACTTGTTGAGTTGTTTCTTGAAAGGATCATGGGCATGGAGCAGAAACGCATCAAAGCAATCCAGGCATTCGGCGATAACTTGGCTATCTACACTCGCACGCGCGGCGGCACACGATTCCTACGAATGATGTTGATCGAGCGGAATCCAAATTTTCTGCGTGGCAGGCTAATCAAGGCAAACCTGGATACGATCCGAGCAAACGATCCGGAACTACCGGAGCTGTTTAGCATGTACTCGTATATCGATGTCTTTGAGGAAGGAGAGGAGGTGTACCGGAGTGACTGGCTCCTTGCCCGCGATCTCGTGCTGATGCGTATGATCGATCAGCTCAAGGGCTGGCTCACTCAATATCCTGATGCCATAGAGGAGATCGCTAACCCCGAGGATCAGGATATCCCCGACAATGAGGATCGCAGTGATACCGCCAAGTGAAGAGGCTTACTCTTCCATTTGTCTACAGCAGGACTCAAGAGGAGGCATTTCGTGCCATTTGCAACTGGTCTGCTCGTGATTGACGCGTCTGCGTCGGCGCTCAACAATCTTGGGAATATTCCTGGCGATCGCGAAGACAACTCGGTTGGCGTAAAGAATATTCGTACCAAGGAAGGCTATTTCCCTTACGTCTCTGCGCAGGCGTTTCGCTATTGGCATCGCATGACACTTCAGGCGCAGATAGCGGATTGGAAAGCGGCCCCCATCTACCGTGAGGAGAAGATCGCGTACACTGACTCGAACCCGATCATCTACTGGGATGATGATCTCTTCGGGTATATGCGCGCGCCGTCGAAGCGCGAGTCTGCAAGGACAAAGCGCGAGGCAGATACCTCACGAGTGAACGAGACAGAGACAACCAGTACGATTACACGGGCGGCACCGTTCCGGGTCAGCACACTCGTTTCAGTCGCTCCAGTCTCTATTACCAACGACTTTGGGACGATGTCGCGCCATGAAGGCAACCCTGTTCCTCATGAGCACCAGTTTTATCGTGCATCGCTGCGAGGTCTATTCTCACTAGACCTGCATGCCAGTGGCACTTTTTCGTATCGCGACAAGACGGGATTCCGCAATCTGGATGATGAACGTGTCAAACAGGCCATCGAGCGCAGGCTTGAACACCTGGAAGTTGAGAAGTCGTACCGCTTGCCACTGGCAGAGCGAGTGCAGCGTATCCAAGCGCTCTTTGAGGGACTTGCTCGCCTGGAGGGTGGCGCCAAGCAGACGCTTCACTATACCGATGTTGCGCCATCGCTGGTGATCCTGGCCATCACGCGTGGTGGCAATCACATCTTCAACTACGTCGTTGGAGCCAACGCGCAGGGCAAGCTAGAGATGAAACTGGAGGCGTGGCAAGAGACTCTGCGCGTATTTGCTAGCGAACTACTCTCCGATGTCTATATAGGCTGGACACAAGGTTATCTCGACGACGTGCGCAAGGAGTTCATGGGGGTCGTGAACCAGCATAATGCAGCTGGTGGTCGGCGAATCCTTGTTGCCCATCCACGTGAGGTCTTTGCGGCGTTTGGCAGAGCGTTGGCCGAATCGAGCAACGCAGCCTCATGGCTCGCATGAGGAGGTTGCTTCATGCGAGTGTTGAAAGTAACGCTAGAGGGCATCACAACTTCGTTTCGCTACCCACACTTTATGGTGAACGTACAGCCGACGTACCACATGCCTCCTCCTGCAACCATCTATGGCCACATCTGTAGTGCGATCGGTGAGTGGGTGAGCCCTGATGGGTTGGCCTTCGCTTACCACTTTACCTATGATGCAGTGTTCGAGGATCTGGAACACGTACATGTTCTGTCAGCATCTAGCGGCAAGGTGCCAGGCACAAATCTACCCAAGGCGCTGGAGGGCAATGTCAATCCATTTCGCCGCGAGCTGCTGTTCCACCCGAAGCTGACGCTCTACCTGAACCAACCTGAATGGGCCGCCGCGTTTCGCAGTCCCCGTTATGCCGTGACACTAGGACGTTCGCAAGACCTGTGTTCCTACACGAGCATCGAGGAGATAGAGCTTGAGCAGGCGGACAGTGTGTATCTTGAGCATACGCTGCTCCCATACCAGATGGCGACACAGACCGCCGTAGGCATCGTCACACTGATGCCGCGCTGGCTCGATTATGAGCGACAACGCGCGCCTACTTTCGACCGCTATCTGCTGCTGGAGCGCCGGGTGACGAGCCAGCAATTGCTGAGATACGGTCAAGAGAACCGTTCCTTCTTCTCAGACCCTCAAGCGCCACGAATCGAGAATGTGCCACTTGGTCTTGTCTTCCACACATTCACTGGAGACGAGAATGTATCAACTTCCTATGCCAGACTTCCTGGCTGACATCTATGCCAAAAGCCAGGATCGTGGTGGCGAGACGTTGGCCGAACATACAGGTGATGTGCTGGCCATGCTAGCCCGGTTGCGAGACCTCAGGCCTGATCTACCAGCCCTTACCCAGATGCCTAGACTCTGGCGCACGCTCTTTTGGGCCTGCCTATTCCATGACTTTGGCAAGGCAGCGCACGGCTTTCAACAAATGCTTCAGACGAAAGAGCGATGGGATGAACGCCATGAAGTGCTCTCACTGATCGCATTCCACTGGATCGCTCAGAACTTCAGTGAAGATGAGCAGCGCGCCATCGTTGCAGCCATTGCATCGCACCACCGTGATGACATGTACATCCGCGAAAAGTACGCGGATGTTGATCCAGACCCATTGATGAAGCTGGTTCCTGAGTTGAATGCTGGGTTGCTGCAAAGGCTCTGGCAGTGGGTAGACCAGTTCGCCACACCATGGGCAAGACTGTTAGGTTTCGCCACATCCGGTGAGCCACTGATGGAACTGCTCCCGCAGGACGAGGCTGTAGCCAGTGTGTTACGAGATGGCTCCAGACAGATGCGGCTCTGGCTTAAACTCTATCAGAAGTGGGTCAGCGATTTGAGGGACTCGCCGCAGCATAACCAGCGAATACTGGCGACGCTGCTCCGCGGCCTGACCACTACGGCTGACCATCTTGCCTCGGCGCATGTCACGCACCTAGAGCCACCCGTTCGCGAGGACTGGCAGCATCTGGCAGACCGCATTCTTGCAAAGGATGATGAAGACGGCAGCGCAAAGCAACTGATCCACAAACATGTCTACGCTCATCAACGGGCCAGCTCCACACATAACGGGTGGTCAGCTTTACTCGTCGCACCAACGGGTAGCGGCAAGACGGAGGCGGCGCTTTTCTGGGCGCTCGGAGAAGGAACACGGCCAGTGCCGAGGCTGTTCTATGCCCTGCCCTATCAAGCAAGCATGAACGCAATGTATGATCGCCTGCGCGATACGGAGAAAGGGTTTGGCGACAAAGCTATTGGGCTGCAGCATGGGCGGGCGGCGCAGGCGCTCTATGCCCGTATGATGGACGATGAAACGACTCCGCTCCAGGCACAGGCACGAATCGCGCGCGAGCGAGACATCAGCGCGATGCACGCGAGGCCTGTCACCGTCTTCAGCCCGTACCAAATGCTCAAAGCGCTCTTTCAGATTCGTGGCTATGAGGCGATGTTCACGGACTATGCCCAGGCGGCCTTTATCTTTGATGAGATTCACGCCTACGAACCGTCCAGGCTAGCGTTGATTCTCACACTGATAAAACATCTGCGCATACAGTATGGCGCGCGCTTTTTCGTCATGTCGGCGACGTTTCCTACGATCATTCGTGAGCGTCTGATGGCTGCTCTCGGCATAAACGACTCTGACGTCATCAGTGCATCAGACGCGCTGTATGCCAAGTTCCAACGACATCGACTCAAATTGCTCGATGGCGATTTGATGGGCGAGGGCATCGAACGCGCTCTATCCGACTATCAGGCGGGCAAGAGCGTTCTTGTCTGCGCCAATACCATTCAGCGCGCCCAGGATGCCTATCGAATATTGAAAGCGCAGCTTCCAGTAGAAGAGAAGGCCAAACCGCCTGTGACGTTGATTCATGGGCGCTTTGCGACGCAAGACCGGAGTATCCTCGAACGCGACATCATCGAGCGTTGCAAGGTAGGCGGTACTGGTGAACCATTGATTTTAGTGGCCACTCAGGTTGTCGAGGTAAGTCTGAATATCGATCTAGACACGATGTACAGCGATCCAGCTCCTCTCGATGCGTTGCTGCAGCGATTCGGACGGATTAACCGGCAGGGGACAAAAGGAGTCTGTCCAGTTCACGTTTTTCAGCGCCCCGATGATGGGCAAGGCGTGTATGGCAAGTCTCGTGACCCAGAAAAACGCGGACATATCGTTCGTGTAACGCTCGAAGTATTGCGCCAGCATGACGATACAGACATTGACGAGGCGCAAACGGAAAAATGGCTGGATCGCATCTATGGCGACGAACTAGTGAGTAAGGAATGGGTTGAAGAATACCAGAGTATGGAGACAATAGCCAAGCAGGTGCTGGGCGGGTTGGCTGCATTCAATAGTGATCAAAGAACAGAGGAGGAATTCGAGAAACTATTCGATGGCGTGGATGTATTGCCGAGCTACTACGAGAAGGATTATCTCGACGCAATCGCCGAGGAGCGCTATGTCGATGCCAGTGGCTTCTTCGTGAATGTCTCGTCTAGAATGCACAAAATTCTGGCGCAGAAGGGCCAATTACTGCCGTGTGTGGCAATGGATAATGAAAAGCGAAAGAAGCCCTGGTTGGTGAAACGCCCCTATAGCCCACTCACTGGCCTCAATCTCGATAAGGCAGACGGCTTACCTGACGAAGAGTGAGGCTTTGACAATACGATTCGAGATTATCGAAAGGCCATACAATATGCCTGCACACCTCCATCTCTACCCGCTGCGGCTGACGCTGACGGCGAAGGAACCAATTGCGCTGGACGCGCATCCAGGGTCGGCGCTCCGAGGGGCAATCTTCAACGCGATGTTGCGCCGCTTCTGCGCGAACCCTACCGCGCCCTCCTGCTCAGAGTGCCCGCTCAACGCCACCTGTCCTGTGGCTGGATTGGTCGCGCCGCTTCGGGACGAGAACCCGCGCGGGCGTGATATTCCACGCCCGTTCGTCCTTGCCGCCGACTGGGAGAGCAGCCCAGGTATTGCAAGTGACGCACCCAGTCCACGGCGATTCGCGCCGGGCGACATCCTACACTTCCGCGTCACGCTGATCGGACGCGCCATTGCCTTCTTCCCTTATCTCGCGCTTGCCACCCAACTGATGGAACTCAATGGCATCGGCCGCCCGCTCCACGAGAATGGTGGGCGGCGCGGCCGATTCGAGGTCAATCGTATCGAACTGACCAATCCATTCAGCGACGAGGCACAACTGCTCTATCAACGCGGCCAGACGAAGGTCGCCGGCCCGGCTCTGGCCGTCACCGCAGACGATGTTGCCCGACGCGCCGCCACATTGCCGACCGATATGCTGATGCTGCGTTTCCTCACACCCACCCGGCTCGTGGATCGTGGTCAACTGGTGCATCATCCGTCCCTGCGCGTCCTCTGCGCCCGTCTGGCTGAGCGGGTCGATGCGCTTGCACGTGAATATAGCGCGGATGGAACGGAATCAGTGGAGCCCGAGAACGCCCGAACACATGAGCAACACTTCGCCGATCATGCGGCCCGCATCGCGTTGATCAAGGACGCCACCCACTGGGTAGACGTTGCCAGCTACTCCTCACGCCAGCAGCGCTCCACGCCCATCGGTGGGCTGATCGGCTCTGCCACCTATTCTGGCAATCTCGCACCGCTACGTGAGCTACTGGTCTGGGGCGAGCTGCTTCACGTTGGTAAGAACGCCGTCAAAGGCGACGGGCTCTACCGTATCGAGTTTTCAGCGCTAGAAGAGCGGCAGCCTGGCAGCGCTGTGCCATGATCCGCAACGAAAACGACGGCCCGTCCCAGGGTACTGAAAGTTCGAGGGTACGGACTGATCACTCCCGCGCTGTGTAGGAGACCTGCCGATTTCTCCGTGTAAGCATCACCGACCGGAAAGCGAGGATTGAAAGATGGATTTGATCGTTGAAGGGCGCGGTACCTTCGTGGGTAAACATCTTGGCAGACTGCGCGTGACACGTGAGGGCAAAGTGGTGACCGAAGCTCCCCTCATTCACCTGGAAAGCGTGCTGATCGTCGATAACGGCGTCAGCATCTCCAGCGATGCCATTTGGGTCTGCGCCGAAGAAGGGATCCCGATTCATTTTCTCAGCGCAATCGGTCACGTGCATGCGGCGATGTATTCCTCCGGACTGACCGGAACAGTCATGAGCCGTCGCGCACAACTCGCCGCTTATACTACTGAGCGCGGCCTCCAGCTGGCGCGGGCATACGTCCGCGCGAAACTGGAGAACTCGCTCAATGTCCTGCGCTATGTTGGCAAATACCGTAAGGAGGCCCAGCCAGAGATACATGCCGAGATCACGCTGACTGTCGCTGAGCTGCGCGATGCCCTCGCCGAACTCGACGCCCTCTCTGGCCTCAATATCGAATCCGTCCGCGAACAACTGCTCTCAGTCGAGGGGCGTGCTGCCCAACGCTATTGGCGCGTGGTCGGCATGCTCATCCCCCAGGAACTCTGCTGGCCAGGGCGCGAGACACGCGGCGCTCGCGATCCTTTCAACGCGGCGCTCAACTATGGCTACGGCGTGCTCTACGCGCAGGTGGAGCGGGCATTGGTCCTCGCAGGACTCGACCCTTACGGCGGCTTTCTGCATGCCGACCGTCCCGGCAAGCCCAGCCTGGTGCTCGATGCTATCGAAGAATTTCGCCAGGCCGTCGTTGATCGCGTCGTCATCGCATATGTCAACAAAGGCAGCCCACTCACCCAGGACGAGAGCGGATTGCTGGCTGAATCAGTGCGTCGCCGCCTTGCCGAAAAGGTACATGAACGGCTGGAGAGCTCCGATCTCTATGAAGGGAAGCGCCAGGCGCTGCGGGTTATCTTGCAATCGCAGGTTCGCCACGCAGCCACGTTTCTGCGTGGTGAGCGTGATGCATATACGCCATTTATCGCCTCCTGGTAATCTCGGTGTGTTACCGTCGCGTTACTGTCGTGTCGCGAGATGGCTCAAAATGACTCAGAGAATGAGATGACCGATGCTCCGCATACTGGTGCTCTACGACATCCCTAGCGATCGCATCCGCGCGCACGTTGCCGACGCCTGCCTCGACTACGGGCTGGAACGCATCCAATATAGCGCGTTTGTTGGCGAGCTTGGCCGCGCCCACCGCCAGGAGCTGAAGTTGCGTATCGAGCGCTTGCTCGATCACGAACCCGCGAAGATTCGCTTCATTCCACTCGACGACATCGCCTGGCGGCAACAAATAATCATCGAACGCGCTATGCCTGGCGACGAGCAAGCACGTCAGATGAGTGAGAGACGAGAGGAGGCGCCAACCGATGACACCGGATGGCCTGCTTGAGGTGACCGACCTCAAGCAACATGACTATTGTCCCCGTATTCCATTCTATCGCTTCTGTCTGCCGCGCATCCGGCCAATCACTTATGGCATGCAGGAAGGAATCCGGGCACACAGAGAAGAGACGGCACGCGAGGAGCGTAGAAGTTTACGAGTCTTTGGGTTGACCGACGGCGAGCGGGTCTTCGATCTGCTCTTACGCTCGGAGCCCCTTGGCATCGTCGCCCGGCTTGATCTTGCCATACGTCGTGCCGACATCCCAGAGGCTATCGTCGTTGACTACAAACTCTCAAGCGGGCCAGCTGGATCTCATTTTCGCTTGCAGCTGGCGGCATACGCCCTCCTTCTGGAGGAAGCATGGAGTCTGCCAGTACGCCGTGGCTTTCTCTACCATATTCCACAGCGCCAGGCAGAAGAGATTGCGATCACTACAGCGCTTCGCAAGAAAGTGCTTCACGTGCGTGCCGCTATTCTTGCCAGCGTGCAGAACGAACGGATTCCCTCTCCACCGAGCAAGCGCGGCAAATGTGTGAGTTGCGAATTTCGTCGCTTCTGCAATGACGCGATCTAGCCGTTAGCCACATGCATGGGATTTTGTGCTCTGTATGCGACACGATTCGCAAATGTGCTCTATGGGGCATTCCCATGTGTTATCAAGATGCTATGGTGAGAGGAGTCCCGCGGTCGGAGGATCGATGAATGCGGAAGTCATCGCACTCGCAAATACCCCCTCTTTTGAGGCAATATTGCATTTGCGCGGACGCGGGTCTCTCCAGATTAAAATGCAGGTTGCGGAGCGTCAACCGAACCGTTACAAGGGCACAGAGATGGCCTTCAGCATTGCCAGAGAGGAAAACAGATATCGATAGTACATCACATCGCCAGCGGTTTCATTCATATCGACCCGAGCGAGGGTACTGAAAGTTGTGATCCTGGGGAGCCCTGGTGTTGCCACCTTGGCGTTTCATTCATATCGACCCGAGCGAGGGTACTGAAAGTCCTCATGGAAGACCTTGGCAACCGCCGACCAGCCGTTTCATTCATATCGACCCGAGCGAGGGTACTGAA
>JBKQTH010000246.1:0-3480 GCA_052143275.1 Ktedonobacterales bacterium
ATGCCGATCTGGCTGGAAGCCAATCCCCGTAGCGGGGTACCGCTCTACGTGCAGCTGGTCGAGCAGATCAAGCGAGCGGTACAGGTAGGTATTCTGCGCCCGGGCGAGTCCTTGCCACCGGTGCGCCAGCTGTCGGCCGAGCTGCACATCGCGCTCAACACCATTGTCAAGGCCTATGCCGAGCTGGAGGCGCTCGGCATCATCGAGACGCGCGGCGGCGCCGGCACCATTATCCGCGCTGGGGTGGACGACGTGCTCCGTCCGCTGGCAATAGACCAGCTGCGAGAGCGTCTGAAGGCGATCGCCACCGACGCCGTGTCGCTGGAGGTAAGCGAGTGCGACCTCCGGACATGGATCGAGGCGGAGCTGCGCGCGGTCTACCGAACGCACGAGGACGACGTGTGACCCCTGGTAAGCAGGGCACCGTCAGATGATGAGAAGGTGGGCTGTATGGCGACAGAGCAACGGCAGTCCGTGGAGGTGGATCACCTGGACCACGACGATCCGG
This sequence comes from Ktedonobacterales bacterium, assembly GCA_052143275.1. Lineage (GTDB taxonomy): Bacteria > Chloroflexota > Ktedonobacteria > Ktedonobacterales > JADMIN01 > JAJPKE01. Next base: position 509 of record JBKQTH010000246.1, read on the forward strand.
CCATTGAGATCAATCAGCTGGTGGTGCGCTACGGGCGCAAGACCGCGGTGGACGACCTGACTCTGCGGGTGCCGCGCGGATCCGTCTTTGGGTTGCTCGGGGCTAACGGAGCCGGCAAGACGTCTACTATCAAGACGCTCCTCGGCTTTCGCCAGCCGAACGGCGGGAACGCCCGCATCCTGGGTCGCGACATCGTGCGTGACCGCGTCGAGATCAATGCGCGCATCGGCTACGTCAGCGAGAGCAACACGCTCTATCTGGGGATGACGATCTCCCAGCTCTGCGACTTCTATCGTGCAACGTCAGGGCGATGGAATCAGGGGCTCGTCGATCGCTACCTGCACCTCTTCAATTTGCCGACGACGGCGCGAGTGCGCGCCCTCTCCAAGGGTATGCGCACGCAGCTGGCGCTGAGTCTGGCGCTGGGCAATGATCCGGAGGTGCTGATCCTGGACGAGCCTACGACCGGTCTCGATCCTATCGCGCGGCGGGCCTTCCTAGACGTGCTGATGGGGGATGCTGCGGCGGCCGGCAAGACGATCTTCTTTTCCTCGCACGTGCTTGCGGATGTGGAATCGGTGGTCGACTCCATCGCGGTCCTGCGGGCCGGGAAGCTGATGGTGAGCAGCGAGCTCGATGCACTGAAGCTGCAGCACGCACAAGTGCGCCTGAGCTACAGCGAGCCGCCGAGCGACGAGGCGCTCGCGTCGATGCGGCTCGTACCCGGAGTAGGGGTGGTGGAGCGCGAAGGCCGGAGCGCCCGGGTGCGCATCCATGGCGACGTTGCTGAGACGGTGAGGGCGTTGCAGACGGTCGAGACACCTACCACGGTAGATACCACCAGCCTCAATCTGGACGACATCTTCCTCTATTATGCGCAGGAGGTACACCTGTGATCGCCAAAGAGGCACGGGCCGACCGCTGGGCGGTGGTGGTGGGGCTCCTCGTCCTGGCGCTGCGCCTGCAGAGCGCCGTCACCACCGACCTGAAGGCGCAATCGGTGGCGACCCTGACCTACAACTTCGACGCCGACTTCTCCGCTCTGACCGCCGGGCATATCTCGGCAGGCTCAGCGTTTCTGTGGGCCACCTTCTTCAGTGATCTGACGCTCTACCTGCTGGTCGGACTCTGTGGTGCGGTCTTTGGAGCCGGGTTGGTCGCGAGTGAGACGAGTAGCGGCAGCATCTTCGTCCTGCTCAGCCGCCCATATAGTCGCACCCGAATCTTGCTGACCAAGTATGGTGTGGCTGCTGCCCTCAGCCTAGTGCTGTGCGGGCTCTTCGGCCTGACCGGACTCGGCGTGGGAGCGTGGCAGGGCGTTGCGGCCCCGCCGCTGGGCGGGTGGGTACTCTCAGTGATTCTGCTCTGGCTGGCCATGCTGTTTGTGATCGGTCTGGCCATGCTCTACTCGGTGCTCGTGCCGAGCGCCTTCGCGGCCGGCGTGCTGGCGTTCTTCACGGGCTATCTCCTGACCATCGTGCCTGTGATTCACTCTGGCACACCACCCCATGTCCAGTACTTGGTGGGCGGACCGTCCTGGCAATTGAGCACCTATTGGAGTTCGCTCGGTATCTACGCGGGCGGCGACAACCCGGTGAAGTCGCTGCTGGTATCCGGGATCGCCCTGTTGATCCCGCTGGCGCTCGCGCTCGTGTTGTTCGTGCGCAAGGCGTTCTAGAGCAGCCTTAGATACCGTCTTGGATGTCAAGCTCGGAGTTCCGAGCTTGACATTTCTGGGGACTCGGGACAACCGGTTGTCCCGAGTCCCCAGACCTTGCTGAGCCGCTCACGCGGCCATCGCCACCGCCGGATCGAACGGTTTGCCTGACTTGAGCACGCCATAGATCAGGTGCAGGAGCTTGCGCATCGCGGCGCCAACGATCACCATCGGGCGTTTGCCCCGTGCCCGCAGGCGCTCAGCGAGAGCGTGTACCGCAGGATTATGCCGCATGGCCACCATCGCCGGGAAGTAGAGGGCACGACGTAAGCGACTATTCCCGGTTTTGGCCAGGCGTGGCGGGTGGTGTACCGAGCTCCCCGACGTCCGCTCACGGGGAGTCAAGCCCGCATAGGCCGCCAACTGCCGCGCATCGACCACGCCGCGCACCACCTCGATCTCGGCGAGCACCCGTGCGGCCGTCCACACGCCGACTCCAGGAATCGAGCAGAGCAGCTGCTGTTGACTGCGCAGCTCGGCGGAGCGTTCCATCTGCTGCTGGACCAGGTGCTGGGTCTTGGTCAGTTCGGCTCGCAAGAAGGTGAGTGTCGCCTCAATCGAGGCACGCACCACACTGGAGGAACCGCCGCTCTGGCGACGATTCTCCTCTTGCTGCACCATCTCCTGGAGCATCTCCACGCGCCGCACCAGCGCCTGCAGTTCCTGCACCTCCGCGGAAGGTGGAGTCCAGATCGGGGGCTGTTCCTGGGCGCAGAAGCGGGCAATGAGCGCTGCGTCAGACTTGTCCGTCTTGGTGCGCGCCAGGCGGCTCTTAGCATAGGCGGCGATGCGCGCTGGGTTGACAATGCTGACCAGATGGCCCGACTCATACAGGAAAAGCGCCAAGGCAGCACCATACTCCCCCGTCGCTTCCAAGCAGGCATGGACCTGCTCGACTTCCTGCTCCCGGATCCAGCGGTCAATTGCCGCGAAGCCGGCGGGATCCATAGCGAAGGTGCGCTGTGCCAGCTTCCCGTCGCGGAGCACCGCGGCGTCGAACTTCGCTTTGGCTACATCGATGCCCAAACTCGCCGGGCGCGTCTGACTCATGGTGTGTTCCTCCTGGCTCCTGGGCGAAAGATACTCGTCGCCACTCTTGTACATTCAGGCTCTCCGCCCTCGCGGGGCCTCCGATACCGTCCGACCTTCAAGTACCTCGCCAGGGGAGTGGGGGACCTCATCTAAGACCCAGGCTCGATCGCCAAAGGGCGTGTCCAGGTTCACCCCACCCCCTGCCCCCTAGGACTAGCTCAGC
>JBKQTH010000247.1:0-19545 GCA_052143275.1 Ktedonobacterales bacterium
GCGCTGGAAGCGGGTCCAGCGCCGCCGCGGTTTGATACCGGTCAGGCTCCTCGGCAGTAGCGGTGACCATTGCGATCACGGGGGCGCCACAACTGGGACAGAAGAGTGGCGTGGTATCCCGGTTGAGGTCTGTATCGTTTGAACGCATAGAGGGTACCGGCGGCAGGCGCCGCCCGCATACCGGGCAGGTGAGCGGAGGCGCCGGCCGTGTCTGATCCAGGTGATCCATATGGCTACACCGCCTTATTAGCCAAACGATGCATGAGCGGTACCGGCCCTGGAGTGAGCCAGCCTGGCGCAACTGTAGCATCTTGCCGATTGCCAGTCAAGGCTAAGACGAGCAGCTCAGCGGTAAAAATCAGGTATATACCTGATTTTTACCGCTGCCGGAATCAGTTACACTGTAGGTTAATAGATGGCACACTGCCCATTGTGTCGGTACATCGTGGATACTCATCTTCTGGCGAGAGTCGAACTCATCCACAGACTCATGATTTTAGGTAGCGTAGGCTCGATAGGTGAAATAGGCATAATCAAGCATGAAATTCAGACAGGCCGGTCGACTGGGGCAAATGGGTAATTGCACCACCAAAATTGGTCTGTTATAATTTCATAGCTATGCTCGCGATTCCGGCTCTTTCTGTTGAGACCAGCAATTACGTTATTTCGGACCATTTCTAGACCATCTAGACAATCAGCCGCGCAGCCCTCGTTGCGCAGGCATCCCTCGAGGAGGCAGCGTGAGCACGACGAATCGGGGTCTGCTGGACAAGGCATCGGCCATGGTTACCGAGAGCCAGCTCTGGCGGTCAATCTTTCGGCATGGCTATCCCGACACCCCTCTCAACCAATCGTTGGTGATGATGGGGAATGTGTTTCTGCATCTACACCCGGTCAAGGTCAGCCGCAAGGCCATGAAGATCACTTATACCTGGTGTCTGGGCGGTCTATCCTTCTTCCTCTTTCTGGTATTGACCATTACCGGTGTCTTTCTCATGTTCTATTTCGTGCCCGAGCAGAGCGTTGCCTATGCCAACATCAACCAGATCATCAGCGCCGTCGCGTTTGGGGATCTGGTTCGCAACATGCATCGCTGGGCCGCCCACCTGATGGTAGTTACCGTGACGTTACACATGATCCGGGTCTTCTACCACGGCGCCTACAAGCCTCCTCGTGAGTTCAACTGGGTAGTTGGTGTGACCTTATTCCTGACTACTCTCCTGTTGAGCTTTACCGGCTACCTGCTACCCTGGGACCAGATCGGCTACTGGGCCATCACGGTTGGCTCAAATATGGCGAGCTACGCTCCCTTGATCGGAACTCAGGCGCATACGGTTCTCACCGGAAGCCCGGTTGGCGTTGGCCAGTCTACGCTGATTCGTTTCTACACGTTGCATGTGATCGGGCTACCATTGGTTGGAGCGATCCTCATGGCAGTCCACTTCTGGCGCATCCGTAAGGATGGTGGTGAGGCTGGTCCGCCGCCCACTTCCCGTCGTGAATTGGAACAGACGCGCGCGCAGGCGAATGATGTCACCGTCCAGGAGACTACTTCAGCCCCTGCCGGTTTGCTGAACTGAGCGGTTGTTTGGGTTTAACGTGAAGCTATCCGGCCAACCGGTCGAGCGCAATATGTTAAACCCAGCAAACAGTGACCAAGGAGAATCCCATGACGACAACTGAGCCACGTACCGCAGCGACACAGAAGCGCTACCGCACCTTGGCCGTCGTCAAGCAAGAGGCCATCACTCGAGTCGAGAAGCAGCTGGAGGATTCGGTATTTGTCTGGCCGCATCTGTTGGTACGAGAGTTCATGGCCGCCATGATGATGACCTTTGTGTTGACGATTGTCAGCCTGGCGATAGACGCGCCCTTAGAGGGCCACTCAAATCCCAACCTTACCCCCAATCCTGCCAAGGCGCCCTGGTACTTCCTAGGCTTGCAAGAGCAGTTGCACTACTTCCCGCCGACCATTGCCGGGGTGCTCCTGCCATCAGGAGTGCTGGTTGGGCTGGCCATACTCCCCTATGTGGACCGCAACCCCAGCCGCGCCTTTGAGGATCGCAAGATATCCATTACCGTCTTTACCATCTTTGCGCTTTTTTTCGCGGTGGCGATTCTCGCCGGTAGTTTCTTCCGTGGTTCCGGCTGGCAGTGGATCTGGCCGTGGCAGCACATCTACTTCAATCTCTAGTCTAGGGTCGAGCCCGAGTCTCGAGGGATATCTTAACATGAGCATCAACACTCGCACGCCACAGGAATATGAAGTCCTGACCGGTGGAGGCGCCGAGTCGGCCGAGCTGGCCAAACGCGGCCTGAGTCGCCGCCGGTTACTGCGACTTGCGGTTGGCGCCGGCCTGGGGCTTGTTGGGGTAGAGGCGGTTTACGGCGCCCTGACCATGCTCTATCCCAATCTCGCCGGGCAGTTCGGCTCGGTCATTACCCTCCAGCCGAAGGCCAACTATGTTCCCGGCGTGTTTGGTCACTTTGCGCTGGGTGATGCTGGCGTCTTCTACGAGTCATCGGCCAAGGCCTACATCATACACCTGGCTAAGGGAGAGGCAAAGTACTTCCTGCTCAGCGGCACCACTCTACAGAATCAGATGACTGCCGAGAACTGGGTCCTTGATACTGACGGCACCTACTGGCTCGCGCTTTACCAGGTTTGCGTCCACCTGGGCTGCAAATATCCTTTCCGCGACGATTGCCAGAGCTTCAAGTGCCCCTGCCACGGCTCCCACTACAACGTAGATGGTGAATACCTGGATGGCCCAGCTCCTCGTAGCACCGACCGCTTCGAAATGTCGTTCGTAGGCGGCAATGTCACGGTAAATACCGGCAAGTTGAACCAGCACACGGAGCGTCCGGATCCGGCGACCCGTATCCTTCAGCCACCGGGCATCACCTGTGCGGCACAGTAGCCTGGGCGGTAAAAAGTTGTCACGAGGATAGAGTTTTATATGGGAAGAACGAGCAATCCAGGTTGGCTTGCGGTTACCGTATCGGTAGCTCTGGCCATCCTGTTTATACTGTTGAGTGCGACCAATGTCCTCAACGACGGCCTGGGCTACAAGCTGGCGGCAGTAGTGGTGGTGGTGGCGGCACTCATCTATATCTTCTATGCGCGTGGCAATAGCGTCGAGAAGAGTGGGTACGGCTCGCTCGTCTTTATCATTGCCGTCGCGCTCATCATCCCCGCGCTTCTGATTACCCAACAGCAGCAGCAGGTGGCGGCTACCCAAACCCAGTACATAACGACGCTGCAGGATGGCGCCGCGCTGTACGGCCAGTACTGCGCCAGCTGTCACGGCTTCCAGGGTCAGGGTCTCAACGCCCCGCAACTCAACAATAGTCCTGCCGTCGCTAAGTTCACCACTGACCAGATAACCAATATCATCGCCGGCGGCATTCCCAGCGACCCATCCAATCCCACGGTGCTGTCGATGCCCAACTGGTCCAACCGCTTCGGCGGTCCACTGACCGACGACGATATCAATTACCTGGTGACCCTGATACAGTCATCCAATCCGGCCTATCGAAAGCTAAATAATCTGGCCGATGTCAACGGGTTCAGCTATGTCTTGGGGACTCTCACCGATCCAACCCAGATCGCCGAGTATAAATTGCAAAAGGAAGCTGGCGGCGTGCCCACCAATCTTATAGATTTGACCAGCGAGGCGTCGGTGCAGATCCAGGCTATAAACTCCGCACCTGGTGCAGCCTTTACGTATGGCTGGGTGGCGAAAGGGTACACGACCGCCAACATCAAAATCAAGGTCGGTACCACGGTGACCTGGTCCAACATTTCGGCTACCATCCATAACGTATACCAGGGAACTCCCAGCGACATAACCAACAAGTTCCCGCAGTCCGGCCTTGTTCAGCCAGGTGTTCCTAGCAGCGACTACACATACACGTTCAAGAAGGCGGGTGACTATCCATTCTTCTGCGATATTCACCCGGCCATGATTGGCTATATCGAAGTGGTCGCGTCGTAGCCGGCGGCTTGGCGATCCGGTCCGTCGCGGGCTCCGGACCGGACTCTTTCGATAGATGTAGGGTGGGTGGTGCCGGGGGCTGTGGCCATGCACACGGCAAGCGGAAATCATTCTCGGAAAGGGATCATGATCTATGCAAGTTACGACGCCGGCTCCGTTGCGCGAGCACGAACGTCCCATGTCGTGGGCACGTGCGGTAGTCATCGCCGTTGGCTTCTTCTTTATTACCGCGATACTGGCCGCACAGCTTCCCAGCTACATCTTCACTATCTCGACCCTCTCGACTCTTTCACTATTCGAGCAGGGTACGCTGGATCTCGGACTACTGGCGGTAGGCTTCGGCGTGATATCGCTCGCGGTGGTTTTTCTCTACGACCCCAAGCCGCTCATTCCCTGGCCGCTCTTTGCCGCGGTCGGCCTGGCCTTCTCGGTGGTTGGCGCCTATATGGACTGGCAGGTGTGGATCGGCATACATGGAAGCAATCCCATCACCGGTCAGCCTGGGTGGGGTGAGTACCTGACTACCGCCATTACTCAGAATAAGACCACCACATATTGGCCAATTCCTGGACAACCCTATCTTTTCAATGAAGCGTGGTTTCAGGCCGGCAGTATCGACCTCTCTGCGGTGGGCATGATTGCTCTGTTGATTGGCCTTGGGCTCTTCATAGTGGCAGTACTCAATCCATTCGTGCTGCGGGGCCGGCTGACCGGTCCGCTTCCGAGCCTGCTGATCCGCTTCTGTATCGGCCTTGGCATCGTCATCGTGGCGCTCTATCTTACGGTTCAGACCTTCGCCGACCCCATCAGCAATTTCTTCAATGTACGGGGCATCGACGTAAACGGCAATATTAACTGGGTGCCGGGACCGGCCGTCGACATTCTGCTCTTCATCGCGCTCGCCCTGGTGATGTTTGCCTTGCTGCTCTGGCTACTGCCCGTCATGGTAGCCAACCGGCAGCATTTCATGCCTCCAGTCTATCTGCACGGAGTAGTTGGTCTACTTGGTACCGTCGCCGTACCGCTGCTCATCATCTGGGCGGCGGTCTATCCATTGATCAACTGGGTACATGGCTGGGATAGCCAGGAAAACTTCGTTCAGTGCTCCCAAAAGACCGAGATACCTTCTAGCTGCACCTTCACTCCATATACTGGCTACATCATCTGCACTATTGTCTTTAGCCTTACCTTCGGCTTGCTGTTTCTGGGTCTCTACTTCTGGAGCACCCGGCGCGACACGGTAGTGTTGGGCGGCACCATTGGCTTGGTATTCCTGGCCATCGCCGTAACCGTTATTCATGTAAATGATCCAGCTCAGACGCCAATGGGTCTGATCATTGCTACGGGTATTGCGGTTCTGGCATTTTCCTGGACCTGGAGCACCCAGCGTGAGTTTGCATCTACCCAGGTCGAGCAACTGGGATGCGTTGGCCAGTGGCTGGTGCTGGGCACGCTGCTCTTGATTTACCTCTTTGGCTTTGCGGTCTTCTCGATGCCGAGCTTCTTCGAGACCGAAGCGCTGGCGCTTTTCTACCAGCCTGGGCCCGGCAACCTGCACGATGCCTTCTGGGCGGCGCTGATCATGGGTGGCCTGGCGGCATTGCAGTTTGTCTTCCTGGTTCGACGGCGCCCCATGAGCAACTTGCGCAAGTTCGCCATGTGGGTCATGCTGGTGGCGGGGGTACTCGAGATCATCGGCGCCATTCAGGGCTTCCATGATAACGTGCTGCAGACAGGAATCAACGGCATGGAGGGCAGCGACGCGGTCTTTGTAACCGGCATCTGCTTTGGAATTGTCGGCGTACTGGTTGCGCTCTACGGAGCCGTGCGGGCGCGCGGCGCTCTCTCCTTCTGGCCGGTGGCGATTGTGGTAATGGTAGGGATTAGTGCCGGATTTGGCGTTGTGGTCTACAATTTCTCAGGCCCTTACCCGGAATTGATCGTATTTGCCTTTATTCTGGCGATGGTAGGAGCGCTGGCCTATACCGCCGCCGGCCCCGACGAGTTTCCGCCGGAAGAGGCGGAATCGGCGATCTTAGGAGCCGCCGGAACCAGCGAGTAGCACCTGCTCCAGCAAGGAAGCGAGCGGGCAACCCCATCAAGTCCATTTCTGGTATAGCCATCGCGGGTGGTATACCAGTGGTATACTGGAAATGGCTCTCGCCTGTCACTCGACGGTAATGGATGATCTGCTGCCAAGTGGGCAACGCCCCAACCATCCTGGATGCGGTTTTGAGAGCCCGGTGCACGGCCGCCTGGGGGATCTTGTGCCTGACCCCAGAGCAGCAACCTCATCTGCCGCGACCAGCTCAACTAGGGGCTCCAGTTCAGAGCATGGCAGCCGTCATCGGGGAAACTGCCGATCCCTAGCAAGTGTTGGATCAATGACCGATCGCTGGTGGGGTAGGCCATGGCCTGTCATCTGCAACCAATCTCCCCACTCAGCGCGAACTTGCAGGTGTTTGTAGCAGAACAGCAAAGGAAAGAGTCACCAGTATGTCCCATGGCTCTATCAGGCACTCCACAGTATCTTCGGAAGGTCAGCAGGAACTGCGGGTCCGGCGCGTACCCACAAGGTCAACCAAGCTGCAAAAATCAATTAAGGTACTTGCTGGAAGCCGTGAGTTGCCAGTGTCTTTATCTTCTCATCAGCCGTCTGCTGCTCGCCCGCGGCTGCGCATGGTCGGTGAGCCTATGCGTTGTCCCGGCATGTCCGCTCCAGCAGGCGCCAAAGCCAATGCCACAGGTGCCACACCTGTATTTGCGCCAGGTGCGGCACCTGTGGAAACCGGTCCGGCAGCTCGGGTGCGGCACCTGGCCCCAGCAATTTTTATTAACCGAAACTTTGCTCTTCTCTGGTGGGGACAGGCTATCTCCAGCGTTGGCGATTACGCCTGGGATACCGCTCTCGTACTCTGGATAGCGACCTTTCTTGCGAAAGGCAGAGCTTGGGCCCCACTGGCGGTTAGTGGAGTGCTGCTGGCCGCCGCAGTGCCTCAGATCGTGGTTGGACCAGTAGCCGGTGTCTTTGTGGACCGTATGGATAGACGCCTCACCATGGTTGTGGCGACATTCTTACAAGCAATCTTTGCTTTACTGCTTTTGCTTATCTTTGGAAGCAGCTGGTTGCCCTTTGTAGGCCAGGTACATTTGGCGATCATCTGGCAGCTGGCGATAGTTTACGCCGATGTGGCCATACTAACTATTTGCGCGCAGTTTTTCCTTCCCGCACAGCTTGCGTTGATCAAAGACATCGTTCCTCGGGAGAAACAGGACCAGGCAATAGAGACCAGTCAAGCGATCACAGGGCTCGCGATTATTATAGGCCCCCCCCTGGCAGCGGCGCTGGTCTTTAGTCTAGGTGTGTCCTGGGCGCTCTGGCTCAATGCGTTGTCATTTATGGTCTCGCTGGCAACCACCATAGCCATAAAGACGCCAGAGTCCGCGAGCAGCCTCGCCGCCGGCGAGAACAGCCATTTTTCCCGCGAGTTCCTCGATGGCTTTGGCTACGTACTGAACCACAGCATACTACGTACTATACTTATCTCTGAAGTCCTCACCTGGTTGGGATTGGGTGCTCTGCAGACCCTAGGATACTTTTTCATCACTCAGAATCTAAAGGCCTCTCCCAGTGCGTATGGTCTTCTGGGCGCGGATTTCGGACTTGGTGCCATCATGGGGGCGCTGCTCGTCACGATTCTTGGCGAGAGGATAGGTCTAGCTCGCATCCTGTGGAGTGGTTTGATTCTCTCAGGACTGTTTGTTACGCTCCTGTCGCACCTGACCAGTCTCGTACTGGCGTTGGTGGCCGCATTCTTCTTTGGCCTCACTGCCACTGCAATCATTGTAAGCTCTGGCGCTCTGGCACTGCGCTCCACTTCGCGTGAGTTCGTCGGCCGCGTCACTGCGGTTATCAATCCCCTTGGAAAATTAGCGGCGCTCATTTCCATTGGCGTGGCTGGATATCTAGTAAGCTCGGTGCTGCAGGGCTTCCATGCTGATATCCTGAGCATTACCTTTGGACCGGTAAACACAGTCTTTACCGGAATGGGGTTGCTGGCGGTGGCCGGCGGTATCTATGCCCGCATTCACCTACGCGCCGCCTGACGGTCATTTGCAGCGCTCGATTGATACACTCCCTCTTGAACAACTTGCTCCTTACTATATGTATTCGTATAATCTGCTCTGGAGAAGGGACTGGTCATTACGACACGGTAGATGAGTTGCGCGAGCACGTTCTGCCGCAGTTTTATGCCGCGGTCATAGGAGCGTTGAATAGTAATGAAATCGAGATCCTGGATATCTAATCGGTCGATGCGATAGTGATAACGGAGATTACTATGCCAGAAGAAGAAGATACAGCGGCAGCCGAAACGCCATCCGCTATCGAGGTACGCGACCTCGTGAAGCGCTACCCCGGCTCGCCGGGGAACGCCGTGGACGGAGTCTCGTTCTCGGTACAGCGCGGTGAGATCTTTGGCCTGCTTGGTCCAAACGGCGCCGGCAAGACCACCACCATTGGAGTGCTGACCACAGCGGTACAGCCAACCAGCGGCTACGCCGGGGTAATGGGAATCGACGTAACAAAGCATCCAGCGGCGGTGAAGCAGCGCATCGCGGTAGTGCCACAGCAAAGCAATCTGGATCGCAGCCTGCGTGTTCGCGAAATCCTTACCTTCCATGGCGCCTACCATGGTGCACCAAAGGCCGAGCGCGAGGCACGCGCCGATTCCCTCTTATCCGAGATGGGGCTCATTGAGCGCAAGAATGACAAGCCTGATCGTTACTCGGGCGGTATGAATCAACGCCTGATGATCGCGCGTGCCCTCATGCATTCTCCCGATGTGTTGTTCCTAGATGAACCGACCAATAACCTGGACCCGCAGTCACGTCTCTTCCTCTGGGAACGCATCCAGTCTCTAAAAGCCCAGGGACTTACTATCCTCTTGACAACGCATGACATCAGCGAAGCCGAGCAGCTCTGTGAACGTGTCGCTATCATGGATTATGGCAAGATTCTGGTGAACGACACGCCTGCCGAGCTCAAAAAGATCATTCCTGGTGCCAACGCACTGGAGGTGCGAGTACGCATTCCTGAAGCGGTCAGCCTGGGCGCCGATGGCAGCCGCAATGTAGCCACTGCAGTAGAAGGCGAGATCGTAGACCGGATACGCGAGGCGTTGCGTCGCATCCCCGGTGTGGCTGAGGTCGATGTGGTCAACTCCGAGGTCACCGGGCCTTTAGCGCCGGCTGGTTCGTCCGGCGTTACTGCAGTATCCGCCGAGGCGGGAAAGTCCAATGGCAAACCAACCAAGAGTAGTCGCGGTCGCAGCCAGGGAAGCTCCTGGGGCGGCGGAGGCGGTGGCGCCTGGGGTGGGGCCTCGAGTAACGGCGGCAATGCGACTGCAGCTGACGAAGAGGCCGAAGCCGGCACCATACTGTTCCGCCTCTATGCCGAGAACACCGCTGGATTGATCACCGGTGTCAGTGAGGTGCTGGCCGAGGCCGGCGCTGAGGTACGGGATCTGCATCTCAAGAAGCCCAGCCTTGAAGATGTCTTTATTTATCTAACCGGGAGGAATCTCCGCTAATGGCTACCACTGATAAAGTTGAAAACGTGCTGGCCCCCCTTGCACCGCCAGTGGGTCTGCCAACTGATACTCGGCGTGAGAGCGGCTTCAAACTGTCGCTGGCCGCTTTTGTGGCAATCCTACGGCGTGACATCGTCGTCACTACGCGCGACTTCATACCATTTCTGTTACAGACTCTGGTGCAGCCGCTGTTTTTCCTGTTTATCTTTGGCGCGGTTCTGCCCAAGATCGGTCTGGCACGCGCTGGTTTCGGATCGATATTATTTCCGGGCATTGTCGCATTGACGGCGCTTACCGCAGCATTACAGGGCGTTACGCTGCCACTGGTACTGGACCTTGGCTTTGCTCGCGAAATTGACGATCGCCTGCTGTCCCCTCTACCAGTGTCTATGGTGGCTATCGAGAAGATCGTCTTTGCCGCCATGCGCGGCATGATTGCCGGCATAGTAATCTTCCCACTGGCGCGTTGGATTCTGGGAACTGAATACCAGGTTCGCAGCGACCGGATCGGCCTCTTGATCCTGATACTGGTGCTGACGGCATTGGTTGGCGCGAGCTTCGGCATGATGATCGGCACTCTGATCAAGCCGGAACAGATTGGGCTCATGTTCGCCCTGATCCTCACTCCGTTACTCTTCACCGGCTGTACTTATTATCCCTGGAGCCTGCTCAGCTCGCTAAAGTGGTTCCAGATAGTCACTCTTTTTAATCCATTAACCTATGCCGCCGAAGGCATGCGGGCGGCCATGGTACCAGCGCAGAAAATCTTAGTTGCCGGGCATGTCGTGACATATACACTGCCGACGCTCGATACCAGGTGGGTGCTGCTGGCACTCTGTGGTAGCATTGTGTTCTTTACACTACTCGGTTTGCGTAACTTCCATAACCGTGTAATAAGTTAGCTAGCGGCCATCCTGCTTCACCTTGAGACGTGATAGCGTATTTGAAGGCTGCTCTCATTCAGAAGTTGGCTCTGAATGAGACGCAGCCGTAGATCCAAAGGATCATCGGCATCATCGCCTAGCAGCGAGATACCGCCGCCAAAGGCAACCGGCTCTAGGGTCAGCCACAGCTCGTCTACCAGCCCAGCATCAATAAAAGTCCGGTATGTACGCGCTCCCCCCGCAAGAATCGCCGTCTGAAAGCCACGCGTCTCCAGATCCTCAAGGATGAGAGCAGGTGGAGCCGAGGTGAACTCCACACGGGGAGGAGCAGGACGGCTCGGGTCATGAGTCAACACGATGTGCAGACGGTCCGGTAGTGGCCGCTCCAGGGTCTCATAGGTGCTGCGGCCCATGATGAGGAGACCGGCTTCCTGAGAGACCTGCATAAACATACGCTTATCTTCGGGTGACGACCAATTGATGACTTCATGACCGGTGCGGGCGATCCTGCCGTCGATGCTTATTGCCGCAAGTAACAGTACACGCATGTTAGATGACTTCTCCCGAGTATCTCTCTGGCGCCGCCGCGCTGTCGCTGGCGTTCTCTGCTGCTTCCACTTCTACTTACTCATATCAACTGTAAAGACGAAGTGGCGTCGCCTCACCTGCACGCCCTCCTGTCCCGTGAGTTCGGTGCTGCAGGCCTCCTCGTGCCCACGCGGGTACGCTCTGACACGCCACCGTTCGATGGGCTCCGTCTCCATCTCCTGCCAGCGAGTGAACTCGTCGGACAGGATATCTTCGGCTGCGCTGCCGCCAAATGCAAGGAGCACTGGAGACCAGAGCGCAAACAACGCGAGCGATGGTCCGTCTCGCCCCTCCGCGTATATTCCCCAGCGGCCGGGCATGCGGCGCCCAGCCCTGGGCTTGCGATCTGAGTATATGGCGACCAGATGATACCCACGCAGACCGAGGTGCTGAAAGAACGAGGGCCGCAGACGCGCCCAGAGCCGGATTCTCGGTCTGGAATCCAGCAGTAACCCTACCGGCTCTGCCAATTCGGTGGCCTGCTCGGCAAAGAGGTTGCGTCTCCTTGGCAAGGATACCCACTGTTCCGTCCCGGCCTCTTCTCCACGCAAGCGCATGAAGCCACAGGGTGCCTGTGACTGGCTGACGAGGACACCGCCCTTTTTGCGAAACGCTATGCTAAGTTCGACGCCTCCTAGCCAGAGCGGCAGCACCAGAATGCCGTCCTCTCGCAGCTGCTCGTACCAGGCGGGAGCTATATCGGACGCCCCGACAGTGAGGATGATGCGATCATAGGGCGCGCCCGGTCCCCATCCAGCAGCGCCATCGCCGGCTATGACGCGCACTTGTGGGTAGCCGGCGATGGCCAGGTGGTCGAGTGCTTCGGCTACGATCTCGGCATCGATATCCAGGGTTGTCACGGTCCCCGATATCCCCACCAGTTCCTCGAGCAGCGCAGCATTGTAGCCGGTGCCGGCGCCGATCTCCAGCACACAGTCGCCTGGCCTGACCTGCAACTGTTGCAGCATGATCGCCACGATGGCCGGCTGTGACGCTGAGCTGATGGCGGTTTGGTCCTGCCAGCGTGTGGGAATGGCGGTGTCGGCATAGGCCTGTGCCGGCGGCACACCAGGCAGGAAGAGATGACGCGGCACCTTGTTCATCACGTCCCTGATCGCCTTCTCCTGTATGGCGCCGGTCTCGTAGAGGCTCTGCACCAGTGCGGAGCGCAGTGCCGCCTCTTCACCTTGTTGCTTCTCTTCCAGCTTGTCTCTCGTATCTCTAGTATACCAATGATGGGAACGCATGACCGGCCTCCATACCCGCACGAGAGAGTAGTGCGGCAACTATTCTCCTGCGTCCCGGCTGGCTCCTAATGCCTGGTTGAGGCCGGTCTGCCAGATACTTCGCAGCTTTAACACGGGAAGATCCACGCTTAATCCCAGCGACAGACGATCACCGCCAACCGCTCCCAACCGGGTGAGCGGCACACCAGCGCTAGCAGCCATATCACCAAGCGCCTGCCACTGCTCCGGCGGAAGTGAAACGACGATACGTGACGGCGCCTCGCCAAAGAGAAGTGCCGTTGCCGCAACTGCTTCGGCCGGCATCGCCATGTCGCTGCTTAAGCCAAGACCGGACCAGAGACTACACTCAGCCAGAGCGATTGCCAGCCCACCATCCGAGCAGTCATGCGCCGATCGGAGCAACCCGTCCTCGATGGCATCGAGCACAAGCTGCTGTACTGTCCGTTCGCGCTCCAGATCTATCAGTGCTGGATGCCCAGCAGTAATGCCGAAAAGCGCTGACAGGTAGGTACTTCCACCCAGGGTAGCTGGCTCGGCTGTTGGTTCACCCAGGAGAGCGACGATGTCGCCCTCCGCCTGGAAGGCGCTCGGAGTAGGCCGGCGATCTTCGATGAGCCCAATCATGCCCACCACCGGTGTCGGGAAGATGGCCTGGCCAAAGCTCTCGTTGTACAGGCTGACATTGCCGGAGATCACCGGCGTCTCCAGAACGCGCGCTGCAGCCGACATACCATCTACGGCCTGGGCCAGCTGATAGTAGACCTCCGGCTTTTCGGGATTACCAAAGTTCAGGCAATTAGTGAGGGCCAACGGCCTGGCCCCGGCGCAGACGCAGTTGCGAGCGGCTTCAGCCACCGCCAGCGCTCCGCCGTTCCAGGGATCCAGGTAGGTCAGACGGCCATTACCGTCGATGGAGAGAGCGATAGCTTTGCCGGTATCCTGATCATTGGCGCCTCGCAGGCGCAGCACCGCCGCATCGCAACCAGGGGTGACCAGGGTATTGGTGCCAACCATGGTGTCGTAGGTACGGTAGATATCTTCACGGCTGCACAGATCAGGTGAGGCTAGAAGGAGGAGCAGCGCCTCGTCTACCGGTGGCAGAGATGGGGCCAGCGAGGCGACATCGAAGCGTCTCAGCTTTGCCAACTCAGGCGCCTCTTTGCCCTCGCGGGTATAGGCGGGGACCTCGTCGGTCAGCAGGGAGGTGGGCACTTCGGCAACCAAGTCCAGGCCATCGCGGACACGGATTACGGTCTCGCCGATTACCTGCCCGATCACCTCGGAATGTAGACCCCAGTGAGCAAAGAGCGCGCGTACCTTTTCCTCGTAACCCGCACGAGCGATCACCAGCATACGCTCCTGCGACTCTGAAAGCATCACGTCGTAAGGTGTCATACCTGACTCACGTCTGGGCACCTTCTGTACATCCAGCTCGACTCCAGCGCTGCCCTTGTGGGCGCTTTCGACCGCGGCGCTAGTAAGCCCGGCCGCGCCAAGGTCCTGCATACCTACAATCCACCCCGTGTCGGCCAGCTCCAGGCAGGCTTCCATGAGGAGCTTCTCAGTGAATGGATCGCCGACCTGTACCGCAGGACGGCGATCCTCGGAGGATTCATCCAGCTGGGCGGAGGCAAAGGTGGCGCCATGTATGCCGTCGCGTCCAGTCGCGGCACCGACGACGAGAACAGGGTTACCGACCCCTGTTGCCCGCGCTGAAATAAAGTGGTCGTCTTCGATCAGGCCGACGCACATAGCATTGACCAGCGGGTTGCCGTTGTAACTGGCATCAAAGTAGGTCTCACCGCCGACAGTAGGTATACCCAGGCAGTTGCCGTAGCTTCCGATACCGCCGACGATTCCGGAGAATAGGTAGCGGTTATGCGCTTCGGTGAGAGAACCGAACCGTAGCGAATCTAAGAGTGCAATGGGACGTGCGCCCATGGTGAAGATATCGCGAACTATGCCGCCTACGCCAGTGGCGGCACCCTGAAAGGGCTCGATGGCGCTTGGATGATTGTGGCTCTCAACCTTCATAGCGATAGCTAGACCGTCGCCAATATCTACCGCACCGGCGTTCTCCATGCCGGCCTTTAGCAGCACACGAACGCCGCTGGTAGGGAAACGTTTGAGCAGCGGCCGGCTATTCTTGTAACCACAGTGTTCACTCCACATCGCGCCAAAAATACCGAGCTCAAGGGAGTTGGGAGCGCGGCCGAGCAGTGCGGTGATGCTCTGATATTCACGACGTGTGAGAGCGACCTCGTTCAGCACGTGGTCTTCGACTTCATCTATCTGCATCATAGCGGAGATCCCTCGTTATCCCTGGGAGCGGCCGAATATCTCTTTCCCCTGCCAATACGTTGTGCCTTGGCTTGGCATTGCCGGCCGCGGCAAGTGGTGCCGACCAGCCGCGGGACGGCCGCAGGATGTCACCTCATTATAGCAGCGATTTGAGGAAGATAGCGCAAATGACCAAGCGGTGCTCATCGGGTAGGCGCATGGAGAGCTTGAGGATCGTTCGCTTTCATGATATTCTGTGCGTGGCCGTACACGTTCCGGAGGGATGGCAGAGCGGTCGATTGCGACGGTCTTGAAAACCGTAGACCGAGAGGTCCGGGGGTTCGAATCCCTCTCCCTCCGCCCCAGAGTATCATCGGCCCTCACGCCAAGCGAGGGCCGATTCTCTTTTGCCCATTTTGCGAAATGACACTATTTTCGACACCAATTGAGGCTAGTGTGTGCATTTGTTAACTTCTGATGTCGGCCTGGTAGCGGATACCATGAGCAGTGTGAAGAGTAGAGAGAGGAAACGGGCATGCGGCGACACGAGCACGTATTGCGTGGTGCACTAGCGGCGTTCTTCACCTTGGCAGGCGCTGTTCACCTCATCCGCCCATCTCTCTATCGGCCTATTATGCCACCCGTGCTGCCATATAAGTCGGAACTCATTCTCGTCAGTGGAGCTGCTGAGATCGCGGGCGGTGTTGGCCTCCTCATCAAACCGGTGCGCCAGGCAGCAGCCTACGGTCTAATCGTGCTGCTGGTGGCAATCTTCCCAGCTAACATTCAAATGCTCTTGAACGGTTTCGAGGGTGATGATTCGCCGCTCGTGCTCGCGCTGCTGCTGGCACGGCTCCCATTGCAGCCACTGCTGATTTGGCTCGTCTATCGCGGTGGTTTGATGACTTCCGGGCGGGCATTTCGTAAGCCAGTAGATTGACACTCCGCCCGCTTGAAAGCGGGGGATTCTTCCTTCATCCAGACGACTTGCTGCTTGACCATTCCTGGTCAGGCAGTAGCGGTCCCCTGTCCAGAAGCGTGTGGCACACACGCTGGTGTACCGGTTCCCGCCTGCCCGGCGGTACCACAGAGCGCCTTCTGCAAAATGTTGCGTCCCGCATTCTCATCTCGGTCGAGAATCAGTCCACACCCGGGACACCGATGCGTCCGGATCGACAAACTCTTCTCGACCCGTTGCCCGCACCCCGAACAGTCCTGAGAGGTGAACTGCGGGGCTACCGCAAGAACTGCAACGTCCTGCAGCCTCCCATAGTACCGTACCCAGGCGAGAAAGCGGCCCCAGGCCGCATCACTGATACTCTTGGCCAGATGATGATTCTTCACCATATTCTGTATCTGCAAGGCTTCGTAGGCAATCAGGGAGCATCACGAAACGTTTTCACGGTAAATGAGGAGGGCCACCATCGTCCTGCCGGTGGCCCTCCGCGCCTGAGCGAGCAGCGGTCCTATTGGCATTCCCCAGCCGGCATAGCCCTTGCGATCACTCCACACCGTCCGCAATGACCAGTACGGCTGGTCCGCTTACCGAGGTGCAAACCGAAATTGGAGGGTGACACGGATGGGCGAGGCAACAGCGAGTGTGCTGCCGTTCGCTATAGCATGTAACTTGAGTCCCCTTGCACTCATCGCCCTCATCCTGCTCTTGTTTTCTGCCCGCGCAGAAAGCAATGTCATCATCTTTCTTGCGGCTTGGGCTGTCACATTGGCACTCGCAGTGGGCATTGTGGCCATGTTTTCAGGCCTCCTAGGTCACGCAAATGTAGCGTCTGCTGCTGCAATTGACGCTGCGGTAACGTACTTCAGAATACTGCTGGGGGCCATGCTGCTGGTCCTGGGCCTGCGGTTCGTACGCCAACGGATCCAGCGAACCCGTGCTGGGACTGATCAAGAGCCAAGCGTACCAAGGTGGATTACTGGAATCGATTCGTTCACACCCCCTCGTGTGTTTGGTGTGACTGTGCTACTGGCATTCTTGGGAAATCTCCCCTGGATTCTTGCCGCGGGGTTAGGCATAGCCAGGGCCAAGGTGAGTCTCGGGCAGAGTCTTCTCGCTATAGTGGTCTTTGTGGTTATTGGAAGTATCGCAGTAGGAGCTATCATACTCTTCTATTTCATCTGGAAAACAACGGCCAGGAAATGGCTGAGTACCTGGAAAATCTGGTTGACAACCCATAATCTCATGATGTCGGCAGTAGTGTTTCTCACGTTTGCCGTATTTCTGCTTGTCCAAGGGATCAGGAGCCTTGGACTCTAAGCACAACCACGAGCTTGAGCGTCGCGGCTCGCGCTTGCGGCGTGAGGTCGCTGTTGACGGTGTTTGCGGCGTAGCGGCGCAACCACTGCTCCAGGGTCGTCAGCGCCGGATAGATCGCACGCAGGGTGGGAAGGTCGGCCCCATAGCCGACCTGATTGAACCAGGTGAACATCGTAGCCAGTTCCTCGCCCCTGGTGCGGCGGACCTCCGCCATCGGCACCTGGACATACTGCACGGGCCGTCCGATCACACGGCCGAAGCGCTCGGCGGCCTGCGGCATGGTCAGTTCGTCGCCCGCCAGGGCATCGTCTCGCTTCCGGCCGGCAGCACGGATGGGGCGGACGTCATTCCGGCCAAGACTCGCTGCCCACTCGGGCCGGCGCAGAAAGGGCGCGGCGACGTCTGAGGCGCCAA
Organism: Ktedonobacterales bacterium; assembly: GCA_052143275.1. Lineage (GTDB taxonomy): Bacteria > Chloroflexota > Ktedonobacteria > Ktedonobacterales > JADMIN01 > JAJPKE01. The sequence goes on from JBKQTH010000247.1 coordinate 17,278, forward strand.
TCGAGAAGGAAGAGCGCGATCATGACGATGAAGTTGGCGAGCGTCAGCCCGTCCCGGAGCGGCAACCGCACGACAAACTCCACCAGCGGTCCCCAGATCAAGAGGTACCATCCCACCAGGCCAATCACGAGTGAGAGCCAATGGCGGTCGCTCCAGCCGTCGCGCGCCGACCAGCTGGCGATTCTCCAGAGGCCGAGGCTGAAGATGCCGACGACAACGGCGATCGTGAGGAGTGGCGGAATTTTGGTGGCGGGGAGAACAAAGGAGAGGAGGAAGAGCAGGGCTGTCAGACCAAACATGGTCACCCTCACGGTCCAGACACCGGGCGCACGTTTTCTCGAACGTGAAGGCGGCGATGGGATGCGGAGGAAGCTCCCTATCAGTATGAGTCCCACCGTCAGTGCGCAGGCGATGAGGTAGCCGGCCAGTGGAGGGCTGTGATACCCTTCTTTGGCGTATTGCGTCCTGGCCACCGCCACAGTGAGCACGCCGCAGGGGATGATGAGCCAGAGCAGAAAGAGCATAACGCCGGGTCGCTTCAGCCCGGGAGTGAGTGCGCGCTGGGGGAAGAGCAGGCCGAGCAGGATCAACGGCAGGGTGATGCTGATGACGGCATGATAGATCGTCAGGTTCAGCGCCCAGACCCAATTCGTTCCCAGCGAGACGCCGTACAGACCGTCCTGGTGTGAGGGCGAGCTCTTGGCCATGAAGTTGTACCAGGTCTGGACGACGAGCGCCTCCTGGAACACACCGAACGCCGCACCCAGCACCAGCGCGTTACCCCAGCCCAGGAGACGCCGCAGCAGGATCTCACGAATCAGGATGGCGCTCGACCCGTAGAGCAGAGGGATGAAAATAAAGCCGAAAGGCTGTATGAACAAGAGTGGAGGCGTGGAGCCCGACAAGACCTCGGCAAAGAGTGGAGAGAGAAAATACAGCGTGAGCAGAACGGGCCACATGCGTCGCCGCAGCTTTGATGGCGCACCTGGCTGTGCCTGCTCCGTAGGCGGTGGATAGGTGTACGGGCTGGTAGGCCAGTTATCCAAGTGAGACCCTCCAGCATGATATTTGAGGAGGAAACGCGCGCAACGAGCCGGCGTAGAACAACGTATGATGACCGCCTGTTGCCAAGCTAGTAACAATGGTAGCACAGGTCAGCCGGGCGGGCAATGGAAGCAAGAGGCCAGCACCTCTTGCTCGCAGCGAAGGATCGATTGCCGGCACCGGGTGGACTTGCTGTAGTCTGTAACATAGCGCCGTCACAACAGATGACGAATGATTACAACGACCAAGTAGGATAAAAACGAAAAATTCAATACCGACAGACGCCAGCGAACTGCGATGAACACGAGGCAAGGAGTTCGACTCTCCCCCATCTCCACCAAAAGAGCCCAGGATTTAAGCCTCCTGGGCCTGCTCTTTGTGTCCGTTGACCCCTACAGCCTATTTACTCCTCAGTCCAGATCGAAGTTGACAGTGCGTGCAGGCTGACGAGAGCCAGACCTGCGCTGCTGCCTCAACTGCGTGAGCGCGTGTGGCCAGCCTTCCCGCAGGCCGAGCTCACGGAGCTTATCAACGAGAAGATTGATGGCTTCACTGCAGACTATGGCGGGGGCGTATTGCGACGAATTCTCATCACACCTCACCAGGAAAAGCTGCTCAAGCTAAAGCTGGCCGAAACCTTTGAGTTCCGTTGGAAGAGCCTCAAACACAAATATCTCGACCGCATTGACGGGACGCCGGTTGTTCTGGCCGACAAAGACGCACATGTCTGTTCCGAATGCGGCAGTATTCACGACCAAGACCAACCGTGGTAAGTCTAAGTGATCACCTCGACCTCTTCCAGCTTGCCTAGATGCCTGCGGTCTCCCAGTCGCTCCAGCACTGGCCGCGCACCCTCCAGCTGGGCTCGGTCCATGGTCCGCTGCGCCAGAATAATGCGCATGCGCGCGGCGTGCACAATATTCTGGCCAGAATCAGCATCGCCTATCGCCGTAGCCAGATGGGCATCGTCGTCGTCGGCGATGGCGGTGGCGATCCGAACCAAATGACGGTACAGGGCAAATTCATCTACTAGCTTGCCCAATGCCCCTAGAAACCTCGGATCCGGCAGGGTCTGACAGGCTTTCACCGCTGACTTGAACGCCGTGACGGTGTCCGGCGGATTCTGCCACAAATCGTCATTGTAGAGCGGCAGTTCGCCGATATTGATGAAGCGGAATTCCAGTTTCGGCTCGGCGAGCTTCGCCAGCGCCCGCGCGAGCTTCA
>JBKQTH010000248.1:0-5516 GCA_052143275.1 Ktedonobacterales bacterium
ATTTTTATTCATGTAGAAGGGGACGCCAATGGCGACGTTACGCAACCGCTTTTTTCTGGAGGGTATTTTGCTCGGATGCCTCGGTGGTGTCGTCCTTGGTTCGCTCATTGCTTTACAGGTAGGAAACGAGCGCGTGAATGACGCCCGCCGGAAAATGGAGAGAGCTGTTCGCCGGGAGCAGCGTGTGCCATTGGAGTTGCTCCGCCAGTAGCGCCGGCCACCAGTGGACAAAGCACCGCAGGCACTCGTACCCCCTCCACCTACCGCTCGGCCGCTTTCGCCGGCTCCTGAGCCGATGATGCCCGGCTTGCTAGGCGCAGTACCCAATCCCAGACCAGAACCAGAAACAGAGCAGCAACTATCCCGAGAGCTATGCGCGACAGCATAAGTTGTTCAGCGGCCGTCTGCTGGCTCTGATCTAGCTGGGGGGACGTCGCTGGAGCTGCGGTGATGATACGAGCGGACATCTCTGGCGGCAAGGCACCACGCCAGACAGTCACATGAGTAAGATCGCCGTCCTCGACAGCCGTCGTTGCCGCCTGAAGGAGCGCTTGAGAGCCGGTCGGCGTCGTCCAATTAGCAGTCAGTACCACTATATTCCCCGAGTTGGTCCAGGTTAGGTAGCGCTGTAACTGGCTGGCTGAGAGACTCCGGGGACTGCTTACGGCTCCATACTTGGCGAGCTGTGCGTTGATTGCCGGCGTGAAACCACCGGCCACTGTGGTGAGCCGGCCCTCCGCCAGGGCGTGCCCAATGGTCTCCGTCCAGACGCTCGTCTGATAGTTGTCATAGGTGGTGGAAGCTCCAGCCCAGCTCACCACGATATAGAATGATTGCTCCGTTTGATAGCTGCGCGGCCCGCGTAGATACTGCGCCAGCGACAACGCGCTCACGAGAATGACGACCAGTCCAACGAGCCACCAGCCATGTCGGAACACGCGTACCAGACTAGGACCGCTTAGAGCGGCTTCCCGGCGCTCCGGTGGCGCATTGACTCCCAAGACGTTTGACTCTATCTGATTCTCAGCGCTTTTCGTCATTAAACGCTCCCAAGCCGGTCCGTAGCGACTCGGCTCGTGAATAGCCGTCATAGGTATCGGCAGTACGCTGATCCTCCACGTACGACTCCGCCTGCGGCGACTTCACCATCTTGCTCTCGATTAGCCTCAGTAAGCGCTGGCGGAACTGTTCGGTATCGAAGGTAAGCGCGTGCTGGCGGATAGCTTGCGGGTCAAAGTCCGCGTCGCGAAAGCCGGTAACCGCCAGCGCCAGCGATTCGCTGGTCGGCGAACGGAAGAAGACACCAGTGCGGCCAGGAACTATGCTGGCGAGCGCTCCGCCAGCGCCATAGGCAATGACTGGACGGCCGCTCGCCTGAGCTTCCAGGGGGGTCAGGCCAAAATCCTCCTCACCAGGGAAAATGAGCGCGCGACACCTCGCCAGCTGTCGCCGTACCTCCTGGTCACCCTGCCGTCCGATAAACTGGATGGTAGGGCCAGCCAGCCGGCGCAGTCGCCGCTCGTCCCGTCCACCCCCAATGATACGGAGTGGCAATCGCAACTGGTTGAAGGCCAGAATGGCCAGATCGACTCGCTTGTAGGGAACCAGGCGTGAGACAACTAGGAAATAGTCCTCATGGTTGGGCGCGATCTCAAACTGTGAGGTATCTACTGGCGGCGGTATATACACCGAGTCCCGTCGGTAGTACTTAGCGATTCGCGCCGCCACATTCGGCGAATTGGCAACGAAGTAATCGACTCGCGCCGCGGTGGTATAGTCCCACTGGCGTAACAGGGCAATGGTCGGCAAAAGCAGAGCTCGCGCCAGCCGTCCAAGGTGCTCCCGCTCTACATAGTCATAATAGTTCCATGCCCAACGCATTGGAGTGTGGCAGTAGCAGATGTGAAGCGCCTCCGGACGGGTTATAACACCCTTGGCAAAGGCGCTGCTATCGCTAATCACCAGATCGTAGGCTCGTAGATCGAGCTGCTCAAAGGCAAACGGGAACAGTGGCAGGAAAGGCTGATGGTGCTTCTTAACCAATGGCAGTCGCTGCATGAAGCTGGTGCGAATGTCCAGGCGGCGAAAACGCCGGTCGACTCGATCAGGGGCATAGATAGAGGTGTAGATCGGAGCCTCGGGAAAGAGCTCATGGAGCGCCAATAGCACCTTTTCGGCTCCTCCCATCTGGTTGAGGTAGTCATGAACTAGCGCGGTTCGCAAGGCGCACGCTCCTTCAGCTCTGCTAGTACGCACCGCGTCGGCTGAGAACGGCGGGAACCGTCTGAAGCAGGATTTGGAAATCCAGACGAAGGCTCCAGTTCTCTATATAATACAGGTCCATCAAGACCATTTCATTGAAGTCTATGTCGGCGCGGCCACGAACCTGCCATAACCCAGTCATGCCAGGGGGCAGCTCCAGGCGAGCCTTCTCCCAATCCTCGTAGCGCTCATACTCAGTCGGCAGCGGCGGCCTTGGACCTACAAGGCTCATATCGCCTTTTACGACATTTAAGATCTGTGGAAGTTCATCGATGCTGATGCCGCGTATGATGGTTCCCACTCGAGTTCGCCTGGGATCATGCCGTATCTTGAATTTTCCGCGTTGGTCAGCGGGAGGTGTCTCTGCTCTGAGCCTGTCCTCCATCTGATCAGCATTCACATTCATCGAGCGGAATTTATAGCACTGGAATGGCTGCCCTCGGTATCCGAGACGAGTCTGGCGGAGCAGCACCGGTCCGGGAGAGTCAAGCTTGATGGCGAGGGCAATCAGGAGCCAGACCGGAGTGGAGACGACCAGTATGGCCAGCGCCCCGAAAAAATCAACCACGCGCTTCACTTGATACTGCCAGCTATGCTTCAGGCTTCGCTTGAGCCCAATGAGCGGTATCCCTTCGACGGCATCTACGTCAATCCGAGAAAGACTGAGTTCATAGAGGTCTGGAACCAGCTTGAAGTTGGCGCCCGCCCGCTCGCAGACGCGAACCGTGCGCAGAATCTGCTTGTGCTGGTGTGAGGGCAGAGCGATGATGACCTCGGCCACCCGGTTGCCGCGAATGACCCGGTCCAGATCCGACATGACACCCAGCGCCTTGAACCTGCCGAAATCGGTAGGAGGCCCGTCCAGATCATGAATAAAACCGACCACACGATAGCCCAGATAAGGAGTGGCCGCTACCTGTTGCATCATCAACTTACCCAAGCGCCCCGAGCCTACCACAATCAAATTGGTAAGCCCGATCCCTCGCCGATAGAGTCCGCTTAGCATACCGGAGACTAGAAGTCGCATGAAGCTAACTACGATAATAATAGTCACCCAGGTAAAGGCCACTATGGCGCGGTTCTGGCTGCCCAAGAGATCGGTATCATGAAAGACATATTCAAAGGCAGTGAACAACGCAAATGCCGTAGTGGTCGCTGACGCGATGGTCCAGAATTGCTTAAACCAGGCGCCGGTGGCCCGCAACCGGTACAGACCCTGCATCCAGAATAGAACCAGTAGTCCGACGGTTACAACGATCTCCAGCTGCCGGAAAGCTGAGAGTGGCTCGCTGATGAAGGGGGTAGTCAGCCGCACGCCCTTTAACAGCTGGAATCGCAAAAGATAGGCGGCGATGAAGGCTACATTCAGCGCAATGGCATCCAGGACAAACAACAGCACTTTGCCGGTCACACGCCGCAGTGTTTGTCTACGCAAACGGTCCTCGACACTATAGACCGGCAATACAGGCCGTGCCTGAGCCACCGGCCATGCCGGCAGAGTCTGCGATATCGGCAAGGTCTGCGATATCGGCAAGGTCTGCGATATATGTGGCGATATCGGCAGGGTCTGCGATATATGTGGCGATATCGGCAGGTCCTCAGGACTAGCTTGTGGTGTTGCCGGCAACTTTTGCTCTAAATCCACCGCACTACCTTCCCCAGCGGCCCCGTAGCTTCTTGACGGCACGCGTATGCCGCATCTCGATAGATCCGCGCAGACGCCTCGGCGGCGCGTAAACGAGAGAACCGCTCCGTCCACTTTGGTCCGTCAGCGAGGGCGCGCGGACGCGCCGTCCCACTAGCAAGACTACTTTGCATTGCACATGCCAAGGCTTCGGCGTCGCGCGGATTCACCAGCACAGCTACTGGACCTCCTGCCTCCGGCAGGCTGGAAACATTCGAAGTAATGGCAGGGGTTCCACACGCTAACGCCTCGGCCACAGGGATACCGAACCCTTCATAAAGTGATGGGTAGACAAAGAGTTCTGAAGCAGCGTACCACAGAGGCAGCTCGTCGCGTGAAACATAGCCAGCAAAGGTGATATAGGGCTCTAGAGCCAGGGCACGCACCCGCTCGAATATGGCCCCAAAATACCAGCCCTGGCCTCCGGCCAATACTAGCTGCGGAGCGTCCGCTTCGCGGCGACGAAGCCGGGCGTATGCCTCCAGGAGGCCGGTAATATTCTTGCGCGGTTCCAGCGTGCCCACGAACAAAATGTAGCGGTCGGGAAGCCGGTGGCGCGCCCGGAACTCGCGCAGTCGCTCTTCATCAAGACACGGCTGGAAGTCTTCGTCCACCACCGGATAGACCACTTCTATCACTTCCGGCGCAAGGTGGAACGCGTCCACCAGATCCTGCTTGGTGGCCTCGGAAACGGCAATGATGCGTGTGGCACGCCGAACACTCTGTCCGGTAAATAGGCGCTGATAGATACGTCGAGTAGCCCGGAAATACTGGGGATAGCGAATAAAGGCAAGGTCATGCACCGTTACCACGCAAGCGCAGTGCAGCCGGCCGGGAAGCACATTTACCGGTGAGTGGAATACCTGAACACCTCTCCTTTTCAGTTCGCCTTGAAGTAGCAGCTGCTCCCACCAGATTCGCTGTATCGGGCTGCGGCTCCTCGCGCCTGCCGGCACCAGTTCAAGACGCTCGCGGTTCTTGCCGAGTGGGCTTTCGCGAGCCGCCGCAGCTTCACCCGCATTCACAAATGCGGTATAGTGCTGGTTGGTGGAGAGCTCACTCAAGCCAGCCAGCAGAGTATAGATATAGCGGCTGACGCCGGCACTGCGGTAACTCCTGGAAAACGAAACCAGCTGCGCATTTATTGCTACATGTAGAGGTGGATTCCCCACATCAGACCACCCATCTCGGATATGCATCTTGCACTGCCTCTCATGTGTTGACGGTTCCCCTGCGGGCAGGTAACTCGCGCCCGAGAGAGGTACCGCCTCTCGCTTCGCCTCGTTAGCCAGCGCTTTTGATGATTCGCCGGGCTATGGGAAGACCGCGACTCCAGGCGGAGTAGAATACCGGGTGGTAGATATCATCATAAGGGCCAATCCACGAGACCTCAGCTGGGCCGAATCCCTGCTTGAACTGAGCGATTCCCTCGTTTACCCGGCCATTGAGATCATAGACCTCGTATCCAGCCTCTTTCATGCGCTGTATGGCATGCCACTTCAGCAGATAATTGCTCTTCCACTCCTGCCCGGCCTCGGAGACCCCGCCATAGAACTCGACCGCATGTAGC
>JBKQTH010000249.1:0-19690 GCA_052143275.1 Ktedonobacterales bacterium
TCTACAGTGGTTGCCTCGTCATTGCCTGGGCGGTCATTCTCACGCTTGCGCGGACGATCCTTGGGGGACAGGTCGCGCAGACCATGGTATTTGTCTTTTACGGCTTCTGCCTCGGCTGGATGTCGACCACGATTGCCCGCTACGGCTACCCGCCGCCAAAGCGCTGGGGAGCGACCAGGGGCTAAGTTCTTCCTTCACGTCTGGCACACCCCCGCCGTGGCTGCAGCGGCAACGTGCCCTGCCCTACGTGCAACTGGCACGTGATCTAGACGAGCAGAGCCGACAGAGCCGAGGAAGGCTGCGATGATGCAGCACATTCACGCTAACGATCCCGGAGCCAAGTTGGTCCGACTCAGCACCCTGTCATGCGTATGAAGATGTGACTGCTCTGCTATGCGTGTGCGTATATTGGTGCGAGAAACCCTGACAGAGAGAATCTGGGCCAGTGAGCGCTTGCCCGGAGGAAGGAGCTGGAGTTATGAACGACCATCTTGACCCAGAGACCCGCGAGCACGTCGAGTGGCTGATACGCGGCCTGCTCGTCACGCGCGGTGATTCACACGAGAGCCAACCTCGCCTCTTCCTCGGCACTATCCCTGATGGGATAACGGTTGACCTCCCCCTGCCCGAGCAGACGCAGGTCCTGGGCTCGCTGGTATACAGCGACACAGATTTCGAGATGCTCCTGGAGAGCGCGGTGCCACGCGTGGAGCTCCTCAGCTTTTACCGCACGCGCCTAGCTGCGCTGGACTGGCTGGAGCCACCAGCTCCACCACGCTATCATCTGGGAGGCCTTGTTCCGGCTGACTTCGACCCCACGCCGCCGGATACTAGCCTGCACGTCGTCACCTTCTTTCATGATGCGAGTGGAGCGTACCTGATCGTGACCCTGCAGCCGCTCGACACCGGCCCTACCTTCATCCGCCTGGAGCTGTCCCTGGATGCCGACCAGAATCGGCGCGCGTTCCGGCAGATGCGGGACACTGACCCGAAGCGGATGCGGCAACGTATTCCATTTCTCAGCCCCCCTCCTGGAGCGCGCCAAGAACCGCGCGCAGGGCTCAACAGCTCGCGTGACTCCCACAGCATAGCAGCACTCACCACACCCCTGGGGCTGGAGGCAGTTGCCGGACACTATGCTGAGCTGTTGCGCCATGGGGGCTGGACAGAAACGGAGCATGGCGCGAGCGGTCCCCTGGCCTGGCAGCGCTGGCAGTTCACCAACGAGGACCAAGAGCCCTGGACCGGCCTGTTCTTTGCGCTGCACACGCCTGGGGAATCTTGTGACTACTTCCTGTATGTGCGCGCAACCGGAAATCCGCCGCCACACAGGCCGTAGGCCACCGCCTCGCGACCCAGCAGCGGCATTCTGCTCCGGGCTGGAGGCAGTACCTGTAACCGAAGCCATCCGGTAGCACAGGTTGCAGGCAATCACACAGGCGTAGCGCCAGCGCGCGCTGCCCTACGTTGAACTGGCACGTGATCTGAACGAGCAGAGCCGGCAGAGCCGAGTGGCTCGATTTCACACTGACCACCATTAGCGTATGGCTCGAAGGCTTACTGCAACACCGTAAGGCAGCCGAGCGCATGTAAAGAGAAATTCCCCACCCAAAACGGGCGGAGGATATTTTATTTGTCTAACCAGGCAGCGATCTTGTATACTTAGGATCGCTGCTTTTTTGTTGTCTTGAGAGGGGGGAAATCATGGATACCAACCCGCCGTCTGAATCGCAATATCCCCAGAATCCGGAGCCGACACAACCGCCGTACCAGCCTCAGTACCCTCAGCCGCCGTATGAAATTCCAGCGGTACACCCGCAGTATCCAGAGCCAACACAGCCACCGTACCAGTCGCCACCCACACAACCGCCGTATCCATACCCGCAACCACAATTCCCACAGACACCCTACCCAACGCCACAGTATCCTCAGCCACAGCAACCATATCCGTATCCACAGCAGCCGTATCCGTATTCCCAGCCACTGGCCCAACCACCAGCACCGCCTCCAGCACAGCCACCCAAGAAAAGTCGCCGCACACTATGGATCGTGCTTGGCTCTATTGGTGGAGTACTCATTCTTTGCTGTGTCATTAGCACCATTGCCGTGCTAGCAAGTGGTGGTAATGCGTTTACGAACTTACCTGCTACTGCTTCACCCACTGCTCCTCCTACTGCAACACCACAGCCGACTGTCAACCTAAATGCCTCTGCTTCCGCCTATAAAGCCGCCATCTTACCGCAGTTGAATACTATGGCAGCCGACCTTACTCAGGATGGCACCGACTGCGGGGCAGCCAACTTCTCTGCATGCAGTGGCGACAGCCAGAAAGTGCATGATGATGCCGCCGCCTTCTTACAAGTTCTGGATCAAAATCCTGCGCCTCCCTGCTTGAAATCCGCAGATACATATTTGCGCCAAGGTCTTACTGACTACGAGAACGGTTCAGAGCTTGTAGTCCAAGGCATCAACAATAATGATGCCTCACTGATTACCCAGGGCAGTCAGGATTACGACCAGGGTAATACCGCTATCAATCAAGCGTCTACAGCCATGTCCCAGGCAGCCTGTTAACGATTAACGACGAACAGAATCCCCCTTCCACAGATGGAGGGGGATATTTTGTGTCTATAAGGATTTCACAAAAACCCGTACCAGGGCGGGGCATAAACGCCACCGCTGGGACCAGTGCACGGGAAAGCCATGTAGTGGCGGATCTTGCCGCCCAGAAGGGCTGGTAGCACAGGTTGCAGGCCATCGCGCCGATGTGATCTACGTGCGGCTATCTGAGGAGGAGTAAGCGCCTAATGTCTAGGGCCTACCACGTATTCCACGATATAGTCGATCATACCCGCATTGCTTCTGCCATCGGTCGGCTTTGTGCCAGGGTTGTGTTCTTTTACTATGCCTACCGCTTCACGCAGATGTGCTGATGTGGCACGCAGAAGTACAGCACGCAATTGGTCACGCCCATAATCATGCAGCAGCACGTACGGATCGAACTTGGCATAAGGATTGTAGTGTTCAAGGCCAGAGCCTGATATAGGTATGGGCTCTGGACCAAGGTCCGGTTTCGGTGGCTTTTTATCAAGCGCCTCTAACTCCCCATATTTCTGACGGAGAGTCTGCTGGATGTCTGTATCGTAGGCCAACCGATCACTGATGATCTCCAGTGCCGCTGTAATTGCCGAATTAGTCTCCTTCCCTTGGCTACTTGCCCCTAGGAAGTTCACGATTTTCTGGTTTGCAAGTGTTTTCCTTTGCGTTGGAGTCATCGGCTTCGGAGCTGTTGGGACTTTCGGGCGAGCAGGCCGTGATACAACCGCTACCCTTGTTCGTTCTGCCATGTTATTACTCCCTCTATTTGACATAGTCCAATACCTCTTCAGCCAGAGCCGCATATGCCTGAGCTCCTTTTGTCTTAGCGCCAGGCTCAAGTGTCTCCAACTGATTGTCGATTGGGATCACAGTCGCGAACGTCTTTCCGCCAAAGTTCTTCATTGCCCGAGGGAGTGCTATCTGTTGGAAATCCCTAGTAAGTTGCAATTCGTCCCCATGCGTGATCAGAAGCCCCATAAATGTTGCTCCAGTTCCCGTCAGTGAATTCATTGTCTGCAACGTTAACAGCATGTTTCTCGTTCCAGCTAATGATACTCTGCGAGGACGGATAGGAGCCAGTACATAGGATGCTGCCGCCAATCCTGCTCGGGTAAAGACAGACAGGGCTGGCGGGGTATCAATGATGATCCAATCTGGTACACCTCCAAGACTCGCCAGAGGTTGTATGCTTAACTTCTGCACATCCCGCACAAACTGCAATTCAAGATCAGGGCGGCCGCTTCCCCCAAGGTCGCGTAGACTTAGGAACCTGTCCGAAGGGATAATACTCAAGTGCACCTCGCTGGTTGCCTTGACTGATTTGACCAATTCGTGCAGTGGTTGCTGGCCTGAGAAATACTGTGCAATATTAGGAAACTGTTCGGTTTCGTCGAAGTCGGCTGTCTCTGGCACGGGGAAACAATACTCTGTCAAGTTTGCTTGCCCATCGAGATCAATCAGCAGTACACGCTTACCACGACTTGCCAACTCTGCTCCCAAGTAATAGGCCGTCGTAGTCTTGCCGACACCGCCCTTGTTGTTGGCAATGGTGAGGATCTTAGCAGTGCCATTAGGAATAGCATCGGGTTTATCACGACCACAGAAGAATTCGGGTGAAATCATGCCAATCGTATCATCTTCGTCATACCGCGAGCCTCGAATATAGTTGATATACCGGACAAGCTGCTGACCATTCATGAGGTATGCCCGCTTCGGCCCAGCTTCAGCGACTTTGTGGGCGTTCATGTGAAAGTCACTGGTCGTGATGACGTATGGCTTTGCACCTGGTTTACCGACCGCAGAAGCACCCTTCACTTTGGCTACCACTCCGGATTGCACCAAGCTACTGGGTTGGAATCGCTTACACTCTACTCCGCCGAGGATGGTCTTCTTGCCGGGCCGCCGCATTTCGAGGTCAACACCGTGCAAGAAGTGCGGTCCAACCTCCTTGACCTCATACCCAGCCCTTCGCAGGACATATGCTACGAAGCGCTCGAACTCCTTTGGCGGGTTGAGTTTGTGCATCTCCTCTACTGTTGGGCTATTGAACAATGCAGCAAATCGCTCAGGCTCAGCAGGCATCGTCCTCTTCTTCCTGACATATCAGTCAAGCTGCCATAGAGAAAGAATGATGCTACTATACCATGGGCTTCTTGCTGACACAAACCCACATGCTATAAGGGGCAAAGTCTGATTTTGATCATTGTGCTTCAAATATGGCGTCTGCCCAGGGGAACGCATTCAGAGGAAATCGCCATCTGATTATATCATTCCATCTGTCTGCTTCAAACTGGCGATTGACTCAACGTTAGCAGCGCACTTGGTTGATTTTAGGCACAAAAAGAGGACCGACCCAACCAACATGCAGTGCTGGCGAGGTTGGTCCTGGTTGGTGCTGGTGGGGGAGCTTCTCAGGCAAAGCCGAGTATGGACATGGCTCGCTCCGCATCGGCAGGATTAACAAAATCAGCCTTTATGACCATGCCACCCATGCCGGTAAAAATGAGCTTCGAACCGCCGCCGTGGCCCATGACGGAACCCATCCTGTTCTGGAGCGTCGCGCCAGTTAATGACTGGCGCGGCAGAACCTCCGAGCGTCCGCCCGCCCCCAATAAGCCTTTGCGCTCGATGCGCACCGCCCCCTCGGTGATGACCAACCAACCAGCAGTGCAGCGTGTTCGTAACAAGTCCGCCATGGTGATGCCCTCTCTGCTCTCTACCCTCTGTCTGTCCCAATATGGCGTCTGCCAGGGGGTGCCTATTCAGGATAGATCGCTGTCTGATTATATCACGCCCCCTCGCTTCGAGAAGCTGGTGAGCCGGCCTACGCGTATGACAGACGTTTGGTGGAACATTTGACTCAACTTCTTGTGTGTGACTGACTGCTGTTGAGTATTTGGGCGACAGAGGCAGTAGGAAGTAGGTGCCGGTTGCCTTAGATCAGGGAGGTTGAGATATGGTGGGCATTCCTTGGAGTGTTGATGGTTCCAGCAACATCCTGGACATGAGTATTGAACTGGAGAGCATTACAGGCAACCACACGGCTGACCGTGTAACATTGGTCATCCCCACCCTGATCAAACCAGTGACGCAAACCATGCAACAGCTCAGGTGGAATGAGCCGACGCTGTTTGACGTACATGGCCTGCTGTATGCAGGAAGGCAGCCTGCAGATCCTGGGGTGCCGCTAAGGCCCTTTCAGCCGAATCCTCCTACGCAACCTCAAAACCTCCAATACGCCTTTTCACTTCCGCTAGTTTTTGAACTTACCCATGCCTACGTGCGATATCTTGAGGACTTTCGGCGTCAGGCTCAGCCAAGCGCAAATATGATGCTCAAGTTACAGCTCTGGGGCAAGATCATGCGAACCTTGAAGGACAGCAATGGTAATAGTGTACGGGAGTTCAGCTATTTCACCACTTCTGGATACCCTGAGACGCCAATTCGCATTCCGCGTTCGGACTGGTTAGATACTATTCTCCCTTCGCTTGGTTATGATAAGATTCTATTAGTTGAGGTACCACTTCCCCAGCACCCTACCGCTTCTGAGGAATTGAAAGAGGCGGTACAGTATCTAGAACAGGCGCGTGACAGTCTGAAGCATGAGAAGTATAAGGTGGCAGTGCAGCACTGCCGACAAGCCAAGGAGGCACTCATCAAGCGCAGCGGAGGTGCTTTAACGGACTTGCTGGTCCCACTAATAGGGAACACCAAGGCCAAGGCTGTGGACGACACACTGCTTGCCTTCAAAGACTTCTACGAGGCGTCTAGCCATGCACCTCGGCCAAATGAAGAGCGTGTTGAGTTCACTCCCGACGATGCAGCATTCGCTGTCAATTCGTTGACGTTCATTCTGGATTACCTCTCACATGTGCTAATTGCACAAAGCGCCACTGAGTGACCGGTAACGGACCAGCAGGAGAAAGGTATGGGTCACGATGAATCAGATTGATGAGTTCTTCGCCCAGTTGCCTAAGCCGGCAAGCAATCCATCGGGTGCCCCCCAAATCTGGTTGCATTTTCTGGATGGATCAACCATTCAGGTAAATCTTCTGGAGAGGGATGCTACTGGCATCCTGGTGAGTGATGTAGGGGGAGCCGGCCAAAAGCGGTTCCATCCGTGGTCGGCCATTGTCTACGTTGCTTCCTGACGCACCAGCAAAGCGGGTCGGATAGACCAACTATCCCACCCGCTCGCTGTTTCTGTCTATTCCTCTGTATGTGCCTTTGCGTTGGGGTTGCCGTTGGCAACAGGCACGGCGCTCAGCGCTCGGTCAAGTGCGTCGTAGAGTCGTTCCGCAGCCGTGCGGGAGATCCAGATCTGGTCCTTACCGCGCCCATAAAAGACTTGCCGAGTGTGGACTTAATGCACCCACGAGACGCTCTCGTTCTAACCAGATGGCCGCCCCTCTCGTATACTTGGAAACCGATTGGCCGGAGAGGAGACCTGACTATGAGCGAGCAGGCGAGCCAACCACAACGCCCGACCACCGATGACCGCGACGGCTGGGCTGCCTACTGGACAGTGCAGGGAATGCCGTGGCGCACAGAGCCGGAGATTGGCGAGGAGCGCCAGAAGTACTTGGCCGAGCGACGGGCTGTCAAGCCGGATATCGAGAAGGGCATCTATCCGTTCCGAGACGAGAATGGCGGTATTAGATTGAATCGCGCTGATGTCGAGTGGCTGCTGGCCACGCACGAGAGCGGTGGACTGAAGGGACCTATCAACTGGGAAGACGTAGATAGCCGTGGAAGGTTGGGCCTCGACCTGCGAGGAGTTGACCTGTCTGGGGACGACCTTAGCGGGCTGCCACTTGCGCGTACAATAGGAGGATTAAGCGCAGAAGATGGGCAAGGGGCTTCAGACGACCTTCTCGCACTTGCAGCAATACAGCTTAAGGGAGCAAATCTCTTCGGGTGCCATTTAGAGGGTGCACTTCTGCGACGAGCGCAGATGCAAGGCGCTCTCGTGCGTCGTACGTATTTGCAAGAGGCTGTGTTGGGAGGAACTCACTTGGAAGGAGCTACTATTCGTGGCGCTAACCTACGAGGAGCGTTCTTAAGTGGTGTTCATCTTGAAGGTGTAGAAACTCTCACGCTCAGACCTCCAAACCAATGGATTGTAGAAGTCAGACCGTTGACGAGAATCACTAAGAGAGCCTTCCCATCTCGACTTCCTCCAGCGAATTTGCGACTGAGCAGTTTCGATGAGGAAACGATTATCCGTGACTTTATTCTGGGCGACGAGAATCTGGGATATGCATGGCTGTCGGACGTGAACTGGGGCAACGTCAATGTGTCTGATATTGCTTGGGGCGAACTAAAACAGTGTGGTGAGGAATATTCAGCGAGACACAAGAAGACATTTGAAGGAGCCCTTAAGACCAAGGAACGACGCCTGTCCGATTACTCTAGGGCGGTGAAAGCTAATCGCCAGCTTGCCACAATGCTTCGTGGTCAGGGCTTGACGGAAAACGCGGACTACTTTACATACCACGCTCAACTCTGCCAGCGCCGCCTCCTACGCCTCCAGCGCCACTACCTGCGCTACCTCGGCTCGCTGCTACTCGGCCTCATCGCCGGCTACGGCTACCGTCCGCTGCGCAGCGTCGCCACCTATCTGGCCGTCGTCCTGGGTTTTGGTGCCCTCTACTTCGCCCTGGGCGGTGTGGGGAGCCATCACGCGCTCACCTGGAACGAGGCCCTAGTCGTCAGTCTGACCGCCTTCCACGGGCGGGGCTTCTTTGCGACAGCCTTCCAGCCAGGCGACCCCCAGGCGGCAGTAGCTGCGGTCGAAGCGGTGTTTGGCCTGCTCATCGAAATCACTTTCATCGCCACGTTCACGCAGCGGTTCTTCGCGCGGTGAGCAGCCAGTCCGGGGTACTGAAATGGGTGCATCAAGTCCATAGTCGCCAAAGATTTTCAGCCAGGTGTTTTCACCGTTGTCTAGCCACCGGACGGATACCGGGTCTGCTCCACTGATGTGGGTCACGTTGTTTGCCATGTTACTGACATTTGCTTAAGTGAGTAAAGGTATGGGACAGTGCCGCCGTGAGTACGCACACCACCCAGCTCGGCTGGTTTATTACTGACTGAGATGGTCTTCATAAAGGGCAGTGGAAGTAGCCCCAGACGCGCTTGCCTCCAAACTTAGTGACTCATCCAAACGTATATTCTGGAAAGCACTCGGTCGGAGAGGAAGGGTATGCCATGGGTGACCAGGAGCCCAGTAGCTCGTCGAACCAATCCATTACCTCGGAGGCCGATTCCCGGCCGCCGGCTGAACAAAACATCGCGCCTTTCAACACGGGCGATTTTTTCCTCAGGCAATACGACGCACTACGCAATGAGATTGTCAAGCACATCGAAGTCGAGTTCCAAGTTCTCGTTCTTACCCTTGCGATTGCTGGCACGATAGTGACGGCTACTGTGCAATTCAAGCTTAGTCCCTTCGTGTCCCTCGTGTACCCGATCATTGGGCTCTTCTTGGCTGTGCAGTGGATGTCGCGCGTCACCATAGAAGGGCTTCTTGGTGACTATATCAAAGAGACCTATGAAAATCGGGTGAACAAGCCAGGCGTGATAATCGCCTGGGAATCTTTGTCAGGCGGAAAGTTGAGGAGAGACCACAGGTACTTTCCCACCACATTTTATGTGAGTCAAGGGCTCTTCTTTCTCACCCAGGTCTCAGCAATTCTCGTCGCCATTGGACGTGTAGACAAGATTGGGTCTATCTTGCTAGATGTGCTGCAGCTGAGACTAGCCACCCTTGTCAGCCTGCCATGGGCGCCTGTGTTCCTTGCGTGTTGCGTCTTGGACATCATCATCGTTGTCATTACGCAACTTCTGCTACGCAACCCAAAGACGCACGAAGCAAAGAAGAGCACCCATAGAAGTTGAAACCATCCCACTCATTTTACTGATCTGTAGCAACGCTTTGCAGCGCGACACTCTAACCTAGGCTGCATGGGTGCGTGCACATGCGCCAAGTGTAGTGGTCTGCGCAGACATCAGTAGTTCTCCCCGCCCTTGCCTCTGACCTTGCCCTTTGGGCAACCATTTTGGATTCCATTATCCACCAGGCGGCTAACAATAGCCAGGAACGCCGCCTTGGCTTCCCCTGCCGGTTACTCGGTCACATGTTTCCAGTCTTCACGCCGGACAATCCTGCTTATGTGCGCCCGGTGCACGTGCGTAGCCTTCGCGATTTTCGCTTGAGTTATTCCGAGTGCATATGCCTCGCGTATTTTGCGCACCGTGGGCTCGGTTAACTTTGCACTGCCCTGCCGTTCTCCGCGTACCTGGCGTTCTGGATGTGTGGTCGTGCCCTTTCTACCCTTCCGCAGTGATTCTTGCTGATTGCCCTTTGGGGTATCCGCTCGCAGGTGTTTAGGATTACAACAGGATGGATTATCACAACTGTGGCATACATACATACCGGGTAGAATCGCACCTATAGCCAACGTGTAAGCTATCCGATGAGCATAGGCAGAAGACCTGCGCCACCGGACACCTCCATACCCATTGCGGTGTCTCCAACCCAACCAGGGCCAGCATTCGGCTGGCCCCGTTCTATCCACTGATGCCCAAAACTCTTCAGGCGTATCCACGGTTATTTCTCACTCTCGCGTTTGTAGGGACTGCCGTTTGCTATCCCTTGATCAATCAGCCTAGCACAGATGGCAAGGACTGCCTGTTTGGCTTCCTCTGGAGATTGGTCAAGCTGCACGCGCCTGTTTACATAAGCAAACATGTCGTAGGTCAGCTGCGATTCGGAAACATCTCCTGAGTTTCGATCTCTTTGGCGAGTCGTTCCTGCTGCTCGTTGCCTCTGCTGGCAGCCTTCGCCTCTTTGATCTGGGCAGCAATAGCCCGTGCTTGCTGCCTGAGGTGTTCCAGATCGGTTGTGTTGTTCAGCACTACGGGTGCCTGCTCTACTTCGGACTCTTCGGTTGACTGGATCTGTTTCTTCGTTGTGGTTGCCATGTTAGTTGTCCTCTTCTTGGTGATTGGCGCCGATTGCCGTATCGTGGGCATAGGCTGCCCAGTCATCATCGGTTGTGGTTGTGCGGACCTGATGGTACCTGCACTGGCTGTTGAACTCAGTTTCTTTGGCGGTGAGCCACACGCCGCATTCGCTGCAACGGGTTGTGCCTACTGGCGGTTCAGGTATGCCGGTTGTGGCGTTGAGCTCATCGGCCAGGCTATCAAACTCATCCCAGATGGCATCAAACAGATCCCGGTTGTTGATCTCGTAGGCATGTCGGAGCTGGCTGTCCAGTAGGTGGAAACGACTGATTGGATTGTACATGGTTGGCTCCTTGGTTGGTTGGTAAGCTAGCGGCGGGTATGCCTAGCATACCCGCCCGGTTGCTGGCTTTTGGTTACGCACGTCGTTCCATTTGTCTTTGCCATAGGCTCGGTCAATCAGGTTGGCACAGATGGCCAGTACCTGATCCTTCGCCTCCTCGAATGACTGGCCGCGCTGTGTGCGGTTACGCACCATGCTCCACATCAGCCATTTGAGATTTTGGTTGGGGCTGGTTTCTTGCTTGTCTATTTCAGCCTGCAAGGTGTTGCGCTTGGGCTGGTTGGCGCGTGCCTCTTTGATCTGGGCGGCAATGGCCTTTTGCTGGCTGAGCAGGGATGCCAGATCGGTGTTGCTGTCAAGCACGACGGGTTCGGTTACGAGTTTGATGGTTGCGGCTGTGGTCTGTGTCTGTTTGGTCATGGGTGTTGCTCCTGCTTTCTGTGTGGGTGCTGTGTGCCCGTAAAGGCCGGTAGCAAAGCCACTAGCTGGGGTTAACTGTTGTCCGCGTCGTAGGTGGGGTCGGGCAGCTCGGCAAGCCAATACTCCCTGGCCAATGCCTCATGTTTGCAGGCGACGTTGCGCTGGCCAGCCTGGCACGAGCAGGTGAGGTGGTGTGCGCCACGCCGCCAGCTTACCGTGTAGATGCCAGTGGCATCGTCCGGATGCTGGACAAACACGGTTTTGAGGTTGGCGCTGGCGCTGCTACCGGTGATGATCAACTGTTCGGTATGTGCTCGGTTGAGTGCCCGTTCGTAGTTGGCGGCTGTGGCGGTTGTCATTTTGGGTTCCTCGCTTTGGTAGATCGTGAGTGTAACTTGTTCTTACACAGGAAGTATAGCACAATCTACTGTGTGTAGCAAGGCGTACCGGGTACCAAGTTGCACATTGGTGCAAGCAGTGGTACAATGTGCATGCAGGGTAAATCGATAATAGCAAGCAAAGGGTAAAAACATGAACGACGACCAACGGTTACTGACACCACAAGAGATTGCCACCAATGAGCGCGTCCACCCGGACCTGATCAAACGTGCCTTGCGCAGTGGGGATCTGCATGGGCACAAGGTGGGCAGGCGTTGGCGCATTGCCCCCGACCAGTATGCCGACTGGCTCGCCCGTGGTGCACCAACACCCAAGAGGGACAAGGCGGTGATAGAATGAATAACTACATGTCAGGCGAATTATTGAAAGCAGGGAAACTGGCTGGTGATGTGGCAGGGTTACGCGTTGGCGTATACAGCCGGGTTAGTACGCCACACCAAGCACGTGGCGACACCGTGAGCCTTATGCTGCAGCTTACGGACTTGTATGAGCTGGCACAGAAGCGTGGATGGAATGTCGTTGGGGTTTGGAGCGAGGTCGGCAGCGCTGCCCACGGCTGGGGCAGCTTACCCGTGTTGAACGAGGTGGTATGTAGGCAGCTCAAATACGTTCAGGCGGACGTGCTAGCCGCGTGGGACGTATCTCGCCTCTCGCGGCATGGACCACTAGACTTTCTGGAATTGTATGCTGGCGTTCAGAAAGCAGGAGGAGTTGGTGGTATCGTCACGCTGGATGTTCCTGCCGCCGCCGAACATGCAGAGCAGCGTGTACTACGCCGTGAGTGGGAACAATCACTCCATAGCCTCCTATACCGAAACCGAGACATGCCCGATGAGCTGTTCCGTGACACCATAGTGAGGCGACTCGACGCACTAGGTCCACACATGGACGGTCTCATTGACCCGAAAACCGGGAACATGATTCCTCCATCACAGGAAGTGGTGCAAATGATGGCGGAACTAGCTGCATAGGAGCAACCACATGAGTACAACCACCAACCAGACCGAACTCATCCCCATTGACCAGCGTGACCCGGCTAGTGTGCGGGCAGTCATCCTTGCACGTAGTAGCGACCCTGGTGCCAAGCCAGAGGACATGAAGACCCAGATAGACCGGTGTGTGGCCTTTATTGCCAAAATGGGCTGGACCCTGGTAGCCGATCCCAACACCTATGCCGAGAGCCGAACTGGTATGCACAACGTTGCACACCCCAAGCTCGACGCGGTGCTAAAGCTGGCAATTGCCCATGCCATCGACGTCATTGTCTGTAGCGAGTTGGACCGAATCGACCGGAAAGAAGAACTCCGCTACTACGCCATCTACACAGCCCACGAGTACGGAGTCGATTTTCGGTTTGAGAACATGCCACCCGACGGCAAGATGCCTGAGGACATAATGGGTAAGATGTACATGAATATCATGCAGCTGTTCGGGGAGATTGAGGCGAATCGTATCCATGAGCGACTGTGGCCAGCCAAACAGGCACGGTATGAGGCTGGCTTGCCCCATGGTGGGCGTGCTGGTCCGCTGTACGGTTACGCCAGCGGTGAACGCACGTTGGGCAAGCACGGCAAGCCGATGGGACTTATCAGCTGGGTCATTGATGAGGATAAAGCCTACTGGGTCCGCTGGCTCTTCGATCAGGTTGACCAGGCTGAGCCTGGTACCGTCAGCTTGCGCCGGCTGGCCAAGGAGATGCAGAACCGTGCACCGACCAGCACAGGCGAAGGCGACTGGTGTGCCAAGCAGATTAGCAACATTTTGCGTAACGGCAAGTATGCCGGCTTAGGGCGAAGCCTGCGGTGGCAGAGCGAACGCACCCAACAGCAAGACGCCGACACCTACATGGTGCACGACAAGACCAAGATCAGCCTGCGAGCAGCTGCAGAAACGTTCCCGATTCCGGTAACCGCCATACCACCTATTATCTCGGCAGAACAGTTTGCCCGTGTGCAGGACATCCTTAGCCACCTGAACGACGAGTCAAAACGCGGTGGGTCGGTGCGTGGCGTCAAGCGGACAGATGGCACGACCCTGCTTGATGGTCTGGTACGGTGTGCCCACTGTAAAGGCAGAATGACCCACCAGTGGAATCACCGAGGCAGAGAGGAATATAAATGTGGCAAGCGAAGCGGCATGCCGAATCATGAATGTGCACCACACCAGATTGACGCCACTCGCACAGATACCTACGCCTTGAAGTTGCTGGCCTATGGCCTAACCAATCCTGAAAAGATGCTAGCTATAGCCGAGGCGGCTGAGCAAAGCTACACCGAGGCAGGGATGGATGCTGCCCTTGCCGCTAGTGCACTCGCCCACGCGACCGAGCAGCTGGCCAAAAACGCAGATGAACAGGAGCATCTCCGTGATGCCTTAGTTGCCCTGAGAACTGTGCCTGGTATGGACCAGCAAATTGCCGATATACGGGCAAGCCAGGCTCGCCTGATGAAAGAACGTGTGCAGCTGCAGCTACAAGCCGACCAGGCTACACCTCAGCACAGCCACGCCATAGAACGACAGGAATTCCTCCGCGGACTGTTTACTGCCCGTGACAGCCTGATTAACCTGCAAACCGGTGAATCTACGGATTCTGGTGAGCCGTACCTGAAGATCCCGAGCACCATATCGGTTGAGCAGGCTGCGAGCTGGCTAGGCGTGCCTGTTACACAAGTGGACCTGAACACCATTGTACAGCGTGAGATGACCACAGGCGAGCTACTTGGGGTTGACGTAGCTACCGCTGATGTGATCTACTCCTTACTGCGTACGATGCCACGCGAACGCCTACGCCAGATGTTCCGTCAGCTGCAGATAACGGTACTGGTGAGCAGGCCACGCAGCCGTGCCGAACGGGCACTGCACGGTAACACGCCGTTGGCACAACGCGTAACCTTGCATATTGGTCCCATAGAGGTACTGCTCAACGTAGCAAACCTAAGAAGGTTCTCATACCCGGTCAGGTTGCCATCGGCGGACAGCGCTTGTGGAACGTAGCCAATGACGCGTCTGACATCGGGAGCTTCTCTCAAAATGTCATAGCCGGCTACCTTGGCGTGCCCACCGGTTGGTGGCAATAGCGTGGTAAGCATCTTAATAGTGGTGCTTTTCCCGGCACCATTGGGCCCTAGCAACCCAAACACCTCTCCGGAATCCACCGCGAACGAGACGGCGTCTACGGCGGCCAACTCGCCAAAAGTGCGACTGAGCTCGCTGGTCTCGAGAATGGGCATTACTCTAGTCTCCATTATTCTCCATATTGGTGTTGGCTCAGCTACCTGTGTGCTGTGCTCGTGTGAACTGGCAGATCGCCTGATCCAGGAACCGCTCCGAAGGCCAGTTTCAAAGTCTCAAGCGCTGCCGTTACGGCGGCGCGTTGTGGGGCGGCAAGTGGCGCTAGCAAGCTAGCCAGCGCGTCCTGGGTGTGCCGCCTGGTAAACTCGAGCATTTCATGGCCATCCGCCGAGAGCCGAAGCTCAATGCACCGCCGGCTGGTTTTGGAGGGCTGGCGCTCGGCATACTTGCGAGCTACCAGTCCATCGATCATGCGAGAGGATGCTGGGAGGGTCAGGCCCACGTGTTCGGCGACATCCGACAGAGTTGCGCCGGGATGGGTATTCAAAAAGGCCAGCGCTCTAAACTGCGGAACACTGAGGTCAGCGGCTCGTGCTTCGCGCATATAGCTGCGGATCGTGCGCATTACCGGCGGCACAACATCCAGTAACAGGGCGGCGCAGGCCTCTGGACCAATATCAGTTGTGGTTTGCATCTGTTGCATAATGCAATTATATCACCTGACAAGCTTCCTCGGCAAGTAGAGTAGGCGCACGTGCTGGGTAGTTTTTAGAGCGGCAGCACCAGGTGAAAGGTGCTTCCATGGCCCAGACCACGTGACTCGGCCCAGAGGAAGCCATGATGTGCCATTGCCAGCTGCTGGCAGATATATAGGCCAAGTCCGGTTCCCTGGATATCGTTGGTGTTGGGTGCCCGGTAGAATCGCTCGAAGAGATGGGCCAGCCCGCCGGTGGGTACACCGATTCCCTGGTCGGTGATGGCTGCGTGGGCGCTGTCCGTGGCCAGGCGCTTACGTCCGCGCTCTCTGCTGCCGGCCCTGGTTCCACGGGGCAGGACGTTCAGAGTTATGCGAATCTCTCCACCTGCGGGGCTATATTTCACCGCATTCTGCAGCAAATTTGCCAGGATCTGCTCGACTCGGCTCTCGTCCCAGGTGCCGGTTAGCCCCGCGTACTGGGATGGCACGCTATCTTCCACCACAAACTGATGGTCACTGTTGGTCTCCCGTTGAGCCTCCACCAAGCGTTCCACCAACTGGATGAGTGACATAGGCTCGGCATGCAACTGGAGATGACCAGCCTGGATGCGCGAGACGTCGAGCAAATCTGAGACCAACCGGTTCAAGCGTGTGGTCTGTGACTCCATGCCGTCAGCCAGTTTACGTAAGGCCTCAGGGTCGATCAATACCTGCTCCTGTTGGGTAATCTGGCGCAGCTGGCGCTTGAGCCGCTGGGCGTGCCCTTGAATCACCGTAATCGGCTGGCGAAGCTCATGGCTGGCGACCGAGGTCATCTCATCCTTTAGCCGTTCTTCCTCTTTAACGACACTGATATCCTGAAAGGCAAGTACCGCGCCAGTGATGTCTCCAATCTCGTCTCGAAGCGGTGTGGCGTGAATGAGCAGCGGAGTAACGCCGCCGTCCTCCTTACGCACCAGCAACTGGTCGCTGAGCAGCGACTTACCGGTGAGCATAACTCTCCACTCCGGCAGCTCAGATCTGGGGAGCGGATTGCCTCCAGAGTCTACTATCTCCCAGTCCGGAATCACACGGCCTCCATGCGAACGGGCACGCTCTACCGATGCCTGGTTGCGGGCAAGCGTAAGCGCCTCACGGTTATAGACGATAAGCCTGCCGTCGCGGTCGCGTACGACAACAGCCTCGGCAATCTGTTCGAAGATCGATTCCAACATCTCGGTACGTTGCTGTGCCGCGAATATCGCAGCTTCGGCGCGCTTGCGCTCCCAGTGATAGGATGCAGCGTCTCGCACAGATACCAGCAGGTCATCGATACATCCTTCGGCTGCGCCGAGAGGCACCAGGTCATAGTTCCAGTAGGTACCCATTTCCCCCGAGCTGTTATTCCCAGCCACTTCGAGAACCTGGGAGAGCGCGGGAGTGCCGCTCTGGGACACCTGACGAAGCTGCGCCAGCAGGCCACGCGACTCCAGCCAGGGAAGCAGGTCGTCTAATCTTTTGCCATCGAGGGAGGCACCCACATCGTGGGTATGCCGTTGGTATAGCTCACGCGCCATGCGGTTGGCCAGCTTGATCTGTAGAGTACGAGCGTCCACGATTACCATACCCTGGGGCGCCCGCTCAAACACCTGCTCCATCATGGGGAGAGCGTTGCCCTGCGAATCTTCCCGGGGGAGAGATGGAGCAAGAGCCGGCGGCGTGTCCCCTGCGGTCACTTCCGCATCTGGGCCCGTGGCCGGCTGTGGTGGAACCGAGTAGGAAGTCATAACGTTGTCTGCTTTCGGGTGGGACCTGGTAACCTTCGGCTTCGACCCATCCAGTCCATTCACCGTTTGTGCTTTATGACATCTCAAGTTCTGGTATGCCGGTAGGATGGGTGGTTGGTGCTACAATGAATTTGGATGCACCTGATCTCGCTACACTACGTGTAGCCACGCGAGCGAATAGAGACAAAATCAACGACGATGCCGACGTAGAAAAAGGATAGATCTCGTTCGAGATGCCGTAGATATGACCGAACCAGAGCCATGGAATATTGTGCTGGCCGACCCTAGCGCAACCTCGGACCAGGGGCAGCGATCGAAAATACACTCAGCCTTACTAGAGTGGTACAGAAAACATGGGCGCCACCACTTGCCCTGGCGCCACACCCGAGATTCCTATGCAATCCTCGTGGCTGAAATCATGCTTCAGCAGACACAGGTCGAACGAGTTCTGCCTAAGTATAACGCGTTTCTAGAGCGATTTCCAACATTTTCCGCTTTGGCGCAGGCGCCAACTGGAGAGGTTATCAAGGCCTGGGCAGGTCTTGGCTATAACCGGCGCGCCGTCCAGCTGCAAGAAATTGCCAGACAGGTGGTCTCGACGTTCGCTGGAGCGCTTCCCGGAACGATTGAAGAGCTACTCAGTCTGCGGGGGGTTGGGCGCTATACCGCCGGAGCAATAGCCTGCTTCGCTTTTGGCCTGCCGGTGGCGACTGTGGATACCAATATTCGCCGCGTGCTCTGGCGACTCTTCACTGGGACCACGACGGCCGATGGGCGGGCCCGGGACCATGCGACCCGTGAAATCCTGGCACTGGCAGGCTGGGCAATTCCGCCTGATGCCGCCTATGAGTGGCAGCAGGCACTCATGGATCTTGGGGCTACCGTCTGTTTAGGGCGTCGCCCACTCTGCGAGCGCTGTCCTTTGTCCAACTACTGCCGTGCCTACGCTGAGACCGCGAGTTTGACGCTATTCCCCTCCGGTGAGGCAGTCGGGCGACTCAGCCGAGTGGCGGAGCCGCACGCGGCCTATAGTGCTGCTACCAGTAGAGATACCGGGCATCGCCGGCATGCGATGAAGAAGCGCCCTGCCTTTCCACAAAGCTCGCGGTACTTCCGCGGCCGTGTGGTGGAGATCTTATGCTCTCTGGCGCCGGATGAATGTCTACTGCTGCCCGATCTAGGACTCCGTATTCGCCCGGACTTCGCCGAAGATCCCGCACTAACCACATGGCTGTGTGGAATACTGGAGGGTCTGGCGCACGACGGGCTAGTGCGCCTGCAGCGAGTGGTGGAAGGGGTTGAATGCCAGGAGGCTCAGGAGGAGCTCACCAAGATTACCCAGGCGGACGCTCACCGGCTCCGCGTGGCGCTCCCATAAGGCCGTTAAAGCTTTGGCGAAGTGGAGTTGGAAGATGAGTGAACCAGATACACTTGCGGCCGCGCAGGCCAGAGTTGATGCGACGATTAGAGCCGCTGGCGGCTACTGGCCACCGCTCGCCAACCTGGCGCGCCTCTTCGAAGAGTGCGGCGAGTTGGCGCGTGCAATCAACCAGACTCAGGGATCAAAGGAGCGTAAGTCCACCGAGGTCGCAGCAGCGCTGCCCGAGGAGCTGGGTGATGTGCTGTATGTCGTGCTGGTCCTAGCCAACAGCCTGGATGTCGACGCCGAAGCGGCGCTAGCGGCATCAATCTCGAAAGTAGAGCAACGCAACCTCAACCGGACCACTGGCCCGGCGTCGGCAAGTTCGGGTGGCCAGTAGGAAAAATATGGCGGCACTCAAGGGCTACGCCGAACACTAACATGGCAGTGCCTAGTACTCGGATGAA
Source organism: Ktedonobacterales bacterium (assembly GCA_052143275.1). GTDB lineage: Bacteria > Chloroflexota > Ktedonobacteria > Ktedonobacterales > JADMIN01 > JAJPKE01. The sequence goes on from JBKQTH010000249.1 coordinate 19,091, forward strand.
GTTACATCGCCAGCCTGGTCGTTGGTGCCAACGGCAAAGTTCGCCAGCAATACGCCTATGAATGAGCCAACTGAGCAGCCAAAGAACGCCCCGAGGAAGTAGGATAGCCCATCAAGGCTAATCGGGGTGCCATGAATGTAAAGGTAGATAGCTGCCGCCGTCGCCACCGCGCCGATAATGCCGGCGAATACTGCCGCGAATCGTGCCCGCCTTGCACTCAGGCGAAAACCAATGAATAAGCTGCCTGGTAGTGAGAGCACCAGTGCCAGGATGACAATAATCGTGTTGGTATCCACAAGGTACCTCCGGGAAGTCACTACCCACACCAAAATCAGCATGCTCTGCGCAGGGCGTGGATGGAGATGTCGAACTGCTCCATTGTACTGCGTTCATACCGGCTATGCCACCCCCTGGGCATTCTCCCCTCATCTGTGGCGAAACTTGCGCGCAGACCGTTTAGAAGTGGGTAAAGGCCTATGGTTGCGCCTGCATGTGGAAACAACTATGATAGTTTCGGCGGCATAGATAATGCTGACTGGCGCGTGAATGGTCAAAGAGCTCTGGCGCGCCTAGACACCTAGACAAAGGCCGATTATAAAC
>JBKQTH010000250.1:0-2645 GCA_052143275.1 Ktedonobacterales bacterium
CCCGAGTCAGGGCGAGATTGGCGTGGTCCAGCGGGACGGCCTGGATGGCTTGGCTGGTAACGGCGACCATCGTAGTTCTCGTCGAATTCAGTCAGGTTGCCATAGCCCGGGTAGCCGCCGGCCCGGCTGTCAGAGGCGGGCCGTGAGGGTTGTTGGCCCCGCGGCGTAGACTCTGCAGGCTGGGAAGGTGCCCGCAGATCATTATACATTCGGTTGGGTAGTCGTGGCTTTGTCAGTTGGCTCTGGTAGGGAGGGGAGCCGAGCACAGGGGTGCTGTTATCTTCTTCATTCTGTTCATCCTGGCTTCGTCCGACGAGCCGTCCAGTGAGTATGGATACCCCCAGCAGCAGGGCGGCGCAGAACAGTACCGCAATGACGATATGCAGGAGTTGGCTGGTGGTCAGCGGCTCAATCACCCCCAGTCTTGGGGCGATGACGACCAGAGTGATGATGGTGACGGCATAGAGTAGAGCGGCAATGCTGCCCGATATTCCTGCTCCCGCCGCACCTCCTACCGCGTCCGCCGTCTCGCGCCCGCCGCCAATGTAACCGGAGGCGATACCCCCAAGAAGCAGACCTGCCAGGAGAGCGACTGCGCCAATCAGTATGGGATTGTCGAAGTAGTAGCCCAAGTAGGTGGCGAAGTTGACGGCAATCAGCGGCAGCGCGCCAATGATCCAGCCGGCAATGCCACCCATGATATGTCTTAGCATGTACCTTCCCCCGCTGCTTTTTTGCTGCTAGCATCCGCAGTGTAACTGGACGCGTCTTAAGCGTCAAGCTAACAGCCTGGAGGTCATACGTTCAGCGGGCTCGGGCGGGCTCGGCCACCTCACGGCAGCTGCTCTAGGGCCAGACGTGCCCAATTCGGGAGCGCGCGCGGGCGTCCGGAAGCCGGATCAATACTGACGGTACGAGTGGTGCCGGCGGCATAGAGTATTCCGTCCAGTTGGTTGCAGACGGCATACTCCATTTCAATAGCGGCATGAGTGATCCGTGAAGAGCGTACGCCTACTATCACCGGGGTTAGTGAGGTAATGGGTCGCAGATAGCTGCAGGTGGCGCTGGCCAGGACGAATGGGAGATCTGGTGAATGGGTCCCGGGTATCAACGAGTTGGCACTCGCTTCAGCAGCCGCACGGTGACGGGCTCGAAGTTCGGCGAAGAAAGCCACACGCCCCTGTTCGAAATAGGTGAAGAAGGTGGCATTGTTCACGTGCCCTTGCGCATCGAGGTCGCTATAGCGTACCTCGACTGGAACCCAGAAGCTTATCCGGGAGGCGTCAATTTTAGCGATTCTCGCCATTTTAGCGATTCTCGTGGTCTTGACTGCACCGAGTCCAGTGTTGGTCATAGGATCTCCATCATCTGCGCTAATCACCGCTAGCTTGCTCCACTGGCAGCGGGAGGTCGGAGGTGACGCCGGTCAGTTGCTCGCTGACCTTCCAGAGCCGCGCTGCGGTCTCCCGGTTATATGACGCGGCAGATGAGCGGGCCGGCTTCTGCTTGATAAAGTACTCGCCGGTGGTAGTTTCGACTTCAGGTGAGCTGGCAAGATAGATGGAAGTTTGCGCGCCCTTCTGTGGGCTAATGGCAAAGGGCCTAATCAGGGTAAATACAGCGCTCATGAGGGGGCCGCTCCTGCCGAAGTTACTGGCGACGAATCCGGGGTGCAGGGCGTTGGCGGTAATCGCCCGGCCTTTGAGCCGGCGCGCCAACTCATAAGTAAAAAGGATGTTTGCCAGTTTGGATTCCCCGTATACTCGAAACGCACTGTAGGGGTGGGTACGCTGCTGCAGGTCGTCGAAGGGGATGGTGTTGCGCTGGTGCGCTGATGAGGCAACGGTAATGATTCTGGCCGGCGTGCTCGTCTCGAGGGTAGGAAGCAGGAGATTGGTAAGCAAGAAAGGCGCCAGGTGGTTTAGCGCCAGGGTCATCTCCAGACCATCGACGCTTTCCCGGCGCGACCAGAACACGGCTCCAGCATCGTTGATGAGGACGTTCAAGTGGGGGTAGCGCTGGGCAAAGTCCCGGGCCAGCCGGCGAACCTGTTCCTGTGAAGAAAGGTCGGCCAGTAAATAGTCTACCGAGCTGTTCCCGGTTTCTTGCTTTATACGGGTGATGCACTCCTGGGCACGTCCCTGGTCGCGTGCCACCAGCGCGACGGTGGCGCCCCGTCGCGCCAGCTCTAAGGCGGTTATGTAGCCTATGCCAGATGTTGCTCCAGTGATCAGGCAGATGCGGTTCTTCAGGTCGCCGGTCGGTGATGGTGTCATGGTCATGTGCCTCCCCACGAAAATGGGTCTGACAAACGACCGGTCAGACCCACTTCTGTTGCCGGTAAGCTAGAGTAGCTTACCTTAGTTCATTAAAGTTAACTGCGCAACCGTTCCAGCACTTTAGGATGCCGCAGCTTAGCCAGTGCACCTGCCTCGATCTGGCGGACCCGCTCACGGGTGATACCAAGCTGGCGGCCGACCTGTTCCAACGGAAAAGTGTGGCCGGTATTCCCCAGGCCAAAGCGCAACTGCAGCACCAGCCGTTCACGAGGTGTCAAGACATCCTCGAGGACATCCTGGACCTCTTGCTTCATGGTACGGGTAGTCGCTGCCTCTTCGGGAGATGTGCTGGCCTCGTCGGCCAGC
>JBKQTH010000251.1:0-27961 GCA_052143275.1 Ktedonobacterales bacterium
AGCGGGAGGCCGCACCATCTCGGCTACGCCTGGGAGCGTCGACCGCTTCGGTACGTCCATGTCCCGCCATGTCCCGCGCCAGGAGCCGCGAGATCGCCTTGGGGGTACCGAGAGTGCATGGACCTGCCGCCGGTTACCAGTGCGTTACCACAACCTTGAACCGGCGCAATCGGCCGTCACCATGGCATTCGACGTAACTGACCCCCTAGCGGGTTTACGGCAGCACGGCTAGCTCGCGGTACGGAGACAGGCGGGCCCCGGCAGTGCACCTGTGATTGCCTGCCTGCTCCATGTCTGGGCCAATCGGTGTCACGCCAGCGATAACCTCGGTCGCCTTCGCTACCCTCAGGCGACCCCGATGTGGGTAGGCCGGTGCCAACCACACACGCTCTCAGCACCGCGTGACCGATGGGCGCGAGGGCGCGACCGGGCCGGCCTGGATGAACGTAACACCAAGGTGTTACGCAGAACGTACGAGGTGTGACAAATCTAGAACAATTGCCTCGTCTTGCGCCACCCTGGTTCTGCCTGAACAGCCTCATCAACCGTGTGAAAGGTGACGGTACATTTCTGGCACAAAGAGATGAGGAACGACCCAGCCCGAAGTCTTCGTCAGCCAAGCCACAAAGATAACGCCTTCACTGAACAACAGGTGAACGACGCTATCTCCGCCTGGGTCCTCGGATAACGGGATTAGGTCAGATGAGCTTGATCCCGTTCAGCCCATTTGGATATGCTGGATACCTACGGTATCCTTGAGAGCAAGAGAGGACATTTCGCTCGGCATGCAGAGAGGGGGCAAACTCTATGGATGAACACAGCGATGTGTGGGAACACGTGATGACCGTACTTATCGCGATTGCCGTTGTGTGCGCTGTTATCGCCGCCACATTACTTCTACAGCCATTGCTGGTCAACCTCACCCCGCCAACAATACCCACCTACATCTTCACCCCTACACCCTAAAGCCTCGGCCCACCTCCCCTACCAGCGTCGTATGCTGGGCGACGAAAGACCATTGGATGTAGAGTCCGGCTGACAATAAGAGCTTGCCCGAAAGAGGGCGCCTTCCAGCTGTCCCGTGGCGTTGTCAAGGGCGGCCGCTCCCTCCCTCCGAGATGCGGCCAACCCCAGCGCGAAAGCCAGCTCCGACTAGCTGCAGCCATCCTCGCGCTCTGCCAGCAACTCGAGCACATGAAAGGCGCGGGCGACCATCGACACCGCGGCAAGCGCTCTGCTTACCGCGCCCGCAGCTCCCCACCCAATGCGGCGGGCGTGGTGGCCGTTCGGTCGTGGCCAGCGTACCGTCCCGGTCAGGCGCGCGAGCCGCCTGTGACATAGATAATCTGCCCATTCACAAAGCCCGCCTCCTCCGAGGCCAGGAAACAGATCACGTTGGCGACGTCGCGCGGCTGCCCCACGCGCCTGACCGGGATCGTCTTGGAGGCCGCCTCGATGACCTGATCAGGATCAAGACCCTGGCGGCGTGCGGTCGAGCGCGTCATCTCGGTATCGATGAAACCTGGCGCGACCGCGTTAGCAGTGATGCCGAAAGGTCCAAGCTCGGCGGCTAGGGTGCGCGTGAAGCCCTGCAGGCCCGCTTTGGCCGTGGAGTAGTTGGCTTGGCCACGATTGCCCAGAGCCGAAACCGACGAAAGCGAGATGATGCGCCCATACTTTTGCTGGACCATGTGCTTTTGCGCGGCGCGACTGCACAGAAATGCGCCTCTGAGATGGACGTTCATGACCGTGTCCCAGTCGTCGTCGCTCATCTTAAAGAGCAGATTATCGCGCAGCACGCCCGCATTATTGACGAGGATATCCAGTCGGCCAAAGCGGTCAACGCCCTGCTTCACTGCGGCCTCAACGGCATCGTGGCCCGCAACGTCGCAGGAAACGGCCAATGCTTGCGAACCAGCCTGCTCAATCTGAGCGGCGGCTTGCTTGCAACCTTCCGGATCGATATCGGCGAGAATCACCTGCGCGCCATCTTCAGCCAGTCGCAGGGCGGTAGCGGCGCCGATACCCCTGCCGGCTCCGGTGACAAAGGCCACGCGGCCATCAAGTTTTCCCATACATTCTGCCTCCTTCTGTTTGGAATACAGGCTCTTTTGCGATCCAGCCGAGAGACGATGCTCATTAAGCTTATCGCGCGACCACAGCTCATTCTTGCCAATCTACCAAGACATCGAGCGCCTCGACGCGTGAACCCTTGACCAGCAGCGGATTGATTTCCAGCACGCTCAGTTCCGGACCGAGCGCAAGGGCCAGTGTGCTGACGCGATACACGACCTCGCTGACTGCCTGGAGGTCCACGCCCGCCTGACCACGCGTGCCACGCAGCAGGGCTGCGCCACGCAATTCGCCGAGCATCTGCTCAACTTCGTCACGCCGCACAGGCAGTAAGCGCACAGCAGTATCCTTGAGCACTTCGGTCCAGACACCGCCGAGACCCACCGTGAGGACCGGTCCCCACAAATCATCGCGCACCACTCCAACTAGCAATTCAACGCCAGCAGGGCGCATTGGGCTGACCAGAATGCCCTCGATCTCAGCTTCAGGCCGCTTGCTTTGCACACGTGCCAGCATGCCTGTGAACTCCTCGCGCACGGCTTCTTCACTCACCACGTTGAGTGTGACGCCTCCGACATCGCTCTTGTGGGGCAGATCCGGCGATTGAATCTTGAGGGCCACGGGAAGGCCTACCGCGCGCGCGGCCTCTGTTGCTTCTTCGGCGGTTGTAGCAAGCCTGGCCGGAACCGTAGGAATGCGAGCCTGTTCGAGCAGAGCTCGTGCCTGTGCCTCGGACCACTTTCCTTTGAAAGGCTGAGCAAAGGAAACGGGCGGCGGTGTTTCCGGCGCCAACGTGTTAGGCATAGCATTGATAAATTCGGACCACCAGCGGAAACGGCTAATCGCACGCATTCCATGCTCTATTCCGGGTGTCCAGTGCAGGCCGGTGCGCTCCACGATCAGCCTGGCCAGAGGCGAGAGGTCCATACAGGTATTGGAGGTCAACAGGACCGGGCGCGGCGCCTTGCGAATAATAGAGTTGAGGTTATCGTACTCAGGCAGCCTCACCGCCAGCAGCTCCGGAGTGGGCACACTCCTGCCCTCGCTCGCCGCCAGATACAGTACAAAATCGAATTGTGGATCGTTGACGACCACTTCCAGCGAGCGCTGCTGGATTGAGGAGTCCACAACCACATAGCCGGTCACATCCAGCGGATTATGGCAGGTCGAAAAGGCTGGTAGGATCGTTTGCAGTCGTTTAACAGTCTCCGGTGCGAACTCCGGCAGTTCCAGGCCGATCTCTTCCGCCAGATCCGAAATGAGATCACACGCGCCGCCCGAAGGAGTCACCACACCCATGCGAGGACCCGGCAGTGGATCGCTGTAGCCAGCAAGACCAGCAGTGGAGAGCAGATCTTCCAGCGAAGAAACGCGGATAATCCCAAGCTGGCGCAGCGCGGCATCGTTCACCGTGTCATTGCCTACCAGCGCGCCCGTGTGAGCCATCGCCGTGCGCGAACTGGCCTCGCTGCTGCCAATCTTGAGGGCCACAAGAGCCTTGCGCAGCGCACGCGCCTTCTCGGCTACCCGGCGCAGCTCATCGGGATGGCGAATGCTCTCGAGGAACAGCGCGACTGAGCGTGTGGTTTCCTCCTCAAGCAAATAATCCACCACATCTGTCACCGAGATCATCGTCTCATTGCCAATCGCCACCATCAGGCTCAAGCCGATGCCGTGGCCCTGGGCATAGGTCAGCACTGCGCTGGCAAGGGCGCCGCTTTGAAGAACCACACCCACGGGACCAGGTTTTAGTGGCGGTGTAATCGGAAGACCGTAAGGCGTAATCTGGTCAGTGACATTCACAAAGCCATTGCCATTCGGGCCTAGCAGCGTCAGCCCGTTCCCCGCCGCGAAGGTGAGAATCTCGCGCTCGGGTCTGGCGCCCTCCTCGCCCATCTCACTAAAGCCGGACGTCAGAATCACAACATTCTTCGTTCCCAGCGAAGCCGCTTCCTGTAGAATCGGCAGGACACGCGGAGTCGAAACCATCACAAAGGCCAGATCAACCACCTCGGGGAGATCCCGCAACGTCTTGTACGCCTGCTCACCGTGTACAACCTCGCGGTTGGGGTTGACCAGGTAAATTGCGCCCGGGAACTGGTAATTTTTTAAATTCTCATAGGTATAAAGTGACCAGCGGGAATTGTCGGTCGCCCCTACCAGGGCGATGTTGCGCGGGCGAAAAAATCGCCGAAGCTGCTCTGTTGATACATGCTGGGACTGCAGCATCGCTTCGTACCTCGCCTATGTATCTCGAACAACATCTTAAGAGATCCGAGTTTCAAGCAATTTACTCGACCAGGCGGAAATATGGCAAGGTCAGCTCTTCGCCCATGCTCTCAAACGTCACGCTTACCGCCGCGCCGATTGTCACGCGCTCGCGTGGGGCGTCTACAATGCGCGACATCATACGCACTCCCTCTTCAAGCTCGACCAGAGCGACAATAAACGGCACATCCGCCGCGAACGGACCAGAGCCCTGGTGCGCAACCGTATACGTATAGATCGTGCCCTTGCCGCTGGCCACAGTCCACTCAAGCTGATCAGAGTGGCAATGCGGGCAGATCGCGCGTGGATAAAACACCACCTTCGCGCACGTCTGGCAGCGCTGGATGCGCAACTCGCCCTCTGCCAGACCTTCCCAGAAGGGGCGTGAATCGCTATCCTGCTGGATCATCGACGGAAGGATGTGTCCTGGCATAGCGCATTAATCCTTTCCCAGAATAACCGTAGCGCCTGACGAGAGCACGCCGCCAGTGCCATGGGCGAGAGCGATGCGCGCGCCTTCCACTTGGCGCGTACCGCATTCGCCCCGCAATTGCCGCGTTGCCTCGATGAGCAGAAAAATGCCGTACATCCCCGGATGGCAATAGGACAGACCACCGCCATTCGTATTCATTGGAAATGGCCCGCCGGGGGCCGTGCGCTGGCCGCTGACAAACGCGCCGCCTTCGCCCCGTCCGCAAAAGCCCAACGCCTCCAGCGTCATCACGACCGTAATCGTAAACGAATCATAAATCTCAGCCACATCGATGTCTGCGGGCGTCAGACCGGCCATGGCGAATGCATCGCGCCCAGAGAGCACAGCGGCCTGGTGGGTAGCCAGATCAGGCATATTGGCGATGGTATTATGGGTATGGGCCTCGCCGTGACCAAGCACCCAGATGGGCGTTTTACGGGCATTCCGGGCGCGTTCGGCCGTTGTCACCACCACCGCGCCGCCGCCATCCGTTACTAGACAGCAGTCCAGCAAATGGAGCGGCTCGGCCACCCAGCGCGAATTCAGCACATCCGAAGTAGTAATCGGATCGCGCATCATCGCCTTCTCATTCAGCGCGGCCCACTTGCGCGTGGCCACCGCGACCTCCGCCAGTTGCGAGGCAGTAGTGCCATACTCGTACATGTGGCGGCTGGCAGCCAGAGCGTAAGCGCCCACCGGCGTTGGCAGGCCAAAGGGTCGCTCGAACTGCTCAGTTAGCTTGAAGGTAGAGCCGCCTTGCCCCCGCGAACGATCAGAGCGCTGAGTGCTGCCATACGTAATCAGCGCGACCTCGAACAGACCCGCCGCGATGCCTGCCACCGCGTGCCCTAGATGAGCCTCAAAGGACGAACCACCAATATTGGTTGAGTCGGTATATTTGGGCCTGATGCCCAGGTACTCGGCCAGCATCAAATTAGGCGCCCAGGCCCAGCCGCCCGCGCAAAAGAGCGCGCCCACATCGCCAAAGCTGAGACCCGCGTCAGCGAGGGCCGCCCTTGCTGCCTGGTGTTGAAGTTGGAGCACCGTTTTGTCGGGGGTGCGGCCAAGATCGGACTCGGCCACACCCACAATGGCTGCCTGGGGACGCGCCATTCAAAAAGCCTCCCCCTGCTTGACATTGCCTTTGATGAGATTCCGCGAAATGATGTAGCGCTGAATCTCATCGGTGCCCTCGAAGATGCGATAGAGGCGCACCAGGCGGTACCAGCGCTCAATAGGTAGTTCTTTGGTGTAGCCCATGCCGCCGTGTATCTGCATCACGCGGTCGATCACATGGTTAGCCATGGTCGCGCCGTGCAGCTTGGCCACCGAAGAGGCATGGCGCGCATCCTTGCCGTTCTCAGCCAGCCAGGCCGCGTAGAGTACCAGCCAGCGAGTGGACTCGATCTCCACGTGCGAATCAGCGATCATCCACTGGATGGCCTCGTACTCGGCGATGGGATGACCCATAGAGACACGCTGCTTGGCGTAATCGATACCCATTTGCAATGCGCGCTCAGCCGTGCCCACCGCGCTGGCAGGTATACGCCAGCGACCAGCGCCGATCCATTGCATGCCCAGATCGAAGCCTTTGCCTGGCTCGCCAAGAATATTCATTGTGGGCACGCGCACGTTTTCGAAATAGAGTGAAGCCGGTCCCCAATCGCCCATCGTGGAAATATAGCTAGATGTCCAGCCCATCTCCCGGTCCACTAGGAAACAGGTAACACCTCCATGGCCGCCCTTCTCCGGGTCGGTGACAGCAAAGACCATCGCGAAATCGGCCTCGTTGCCACCAGTGATAAAGATCTTCTCACCATTCAGCACATAATAATCGCCATCTTTTACCGCGCGCATCTTAATATTCGCTGCGTCCGAACCGGCACCTGGCTCAGTTAGCGCGAAGCAAGAGCGGCGCTCCCCATTGATCGTCGGCATCAGATAGCGCTCTTTCTGCTCGTCATTGCAATGGTAGAGAATATTATCAGCGCTGCCGCCGAAGGTGAACGGCACAAACGTGCGCCCCAGTTCCATAGCGGTGATCGCGACCATGATCGGGCCCAGATTCGCGCCACCGTATTCCTCTGGAGTATTAATGCCCCAGAAGCCCATCTTTTTGGCCTTCTGTTGCAATTCGCGAAGTTTCTCCTGTTCCAGAGCGGGGCGCCCTTCGCGCTCATTCAGCAGAGCCTGACCTTCCAGGGGGATCAGTTCACGGTTGACAAAACTGCGAACCGTCAGTTGAACCATTTTCTGTTCGTCGTCCAGGCTAAAATCCATGACCGTGCTCCTTTGCTCCGCTGGTGCGTGCCTGACACAGGTTGAGGTGACTGCTCAGCCTCACCCTCCTGCCAGGTCAAATACTAAAAGACTGCCGGTCGTCCACAGCTATGAATGTCTGTTTCATTTATAATGCCGCTCTTTCCTTTTGAGAAAAGGAAGCGTTAGAGAGTCGATAGGTAGCTGACTGGGTCGCGCGGTGTGTCAATCACGTCATGAAATGAGCCGAATTTCTTCCATTTCATGACGTGATTGACATCTCTTCTCCAAACTTGCTCCACTGCCAACTCAAGAACACGTGGAGAGTGGGCGGTTCAGAGCACCAACGATCAGCCGCGCAACGCGGTCACGAAGATCGCGGGCAGGCTCCAAGCCGTGGGGTGCGCCTCGAAGTGCACCAACTGGCGCCCCAGCACCCCCGCCTGGCGATTGGTGACGAACCAGGGCGGCCGCGGCAACAGGGTCCACATCCCATGTGCATAGCTGCGCGGATAGGGATAGAACGGCGCGCGAACCACGCTTTTTTGGGGCTTGTCGAAAAACTTGCTGTTGTGCACCACCCCCCTGCCACTCTGGATGTTGTTGGTGGTATGGCCAGGATAGGCGCCCCAGGTTGTTTGCGTCAACAAAAAGCCCACGCCTGTCCAGGCATTGATGGCGACACAACCATATTTCAGATCCGCCACGGCTTGCTCGAAGGCAGGACCGAGCTGGCGCATCGTCTGGGGATGAATGATGATGTTCGCCCCCAGCGTCCCCCACAGGGTGTTGTTGCAAAAATCCACGGCGGCTTTCAAGAAGGCCGCCGGATCGCTCCCCGGCAATCGCGTTTCTGACAGGACGCTGCCGAAGGCTTCCACCTGAAAGCAGAAATCATCGGTTTGAGTTGCCGGCACATTGGGGATGAATGTGCGCGGCACCACACCATCAGTCACCGTATCCAGGACCTCGGCGTTGGGATGCGCGCTCAGCGCGCTCGCCTGCCGCTTCTCGGCACCCGGATAATACGCCACACGCGGCGGCGTCTGGTGGATCACTTCGCGAAGCGCAGCCAGCAGCGCCTCCGTTTTGTTCCAGCCATCCGCCAATACCAGCACCTGGGAGGCGATGCAATTGAACCCCGCATTGTGCATCTTCTGCGTCAGGATGTTTTCGGCCTGGAAGCGCAGATCGGCCGCGCTCCACGGGCCAGGGACGACGATGGTCGGGCTGACATTGCCCAGTTCGCTGGTGATGCGGCGCAGATTCACGGGCGTGTTGGCGCTCTTCCGTTCGGCGCCTTCGGACCCGGTGCCAAAGACGATGGCGTCATGGGTGGCCGCGTTGCCGGTGATGTGGATCTCGCTGATGTCGGGGTGGTTGCAGAGATATTCGCCCGCCGCCACCCCCCCATACACCACCTGCACGAATCCCTCCCTCACCAGATCCCCGAAGACCTCTTCCAGGAATGGCCCCAGGTAGTCGTTCACCGGATTCATCTTCAGCAACACCACCTCGCCCTCAGCCAGCAGCTTATACAACACATCCAGGGGAGCGATGCTGGCGATATTGCCCGCCCCCAGCACCAGCGTTACCGCGCCGGTCGTGTGCGGCTGGCTATACCAGACGGCCATCGTGTCAAGGAGGGTCTCCTCCGTCACGCCGGGCTGCATCCACACCTCGCCCGTCACCCCGCTGAGCAGCAGTTTGTGGTAGACGGTTTCGGGGAAGACCTTCACCACCACCTGGCCGTCTCCGCGCGTGCGCACAGCATGCGGCAACAGACGCGGCTTGCCGGTTTTCTGAATGGCCTGCAGCGTATCGATGTAGCACGTCAGCGCGTAGAGCAGCGCCCACGGGCCGCTGACCCATTCTTCGCCCGCGATGGGCGAATCCGCTGGGATGCCTTTCGCTTCCACGGCCGCCGCCACCCAGCGCTCGGCCACCGCTTCGGTGCGGCGCTGCATCTGCTGCAGATAGGCAATCTTCTTCGAAAGGGACAACGTCACCCAGGCATCTTTGCGCTCTTTCAAGCGCGCGATGGCACGATCCATCGTGGCGTGGTCTTGTTCTGCGTTGGACACTAGGGGATTGGCGCGCGGGACGGTTGTCGTCATGCCGGTCGCTCCTTTGGCTCTGCCGGGCAGCAGTGCCCGACGCGGAATTTGTAGCTACAAATACCGAAGTATGCGTATTGTAGTTTAACCTCCTGCCTGCGATCAAGGGCACCCTTGTACTGACGCCTGCTCCAGGCGTTTGGCGACGGGTTCCATGAGTGCACAGTCCGGCACGGGAGATCCTAACCAGGCTTCGGGACGACCGGGGAATGCGACACGTGCCGCCTCCTCCGTACATGCAGGCCGCAGTGTAACAGCCTTGTAAGCACGTGTTCCACCAACGTAACCCGCGATGGCGCAGGTGTAAGGCCGCACGACTATGTTGTCTCCATGACAGGCCGAGTGGCGCGTAGCGTCCCATCGCCTGGACCCGTAAGGGCACACTTGCTGCTGGTTTTGGATCCATGAGCAGTTCAGACAGCGCGCGGGACCGCAACACACTGGCCGATCTCTACCCGGTCAAGGAAACCTAACTGGACTGAGTACTACAGAAGGAAGAGCCGATGGCCCAACGAGACGTACCCCAGGCAGCACATCCTGCCGCAGCGAATCCGCTCCATGTCGTTGTCGATCTCAATCGGTGCCAGGCCTATGCGCAGTGTTGCTTTTTAGCCCCCAGCGTCTTTCAGCTGCACGGCGAGGAAGCGCTGTGGTACGATCCCGCCCCTGACGCGGCCGAGCGCGAAAATGTGTTACGCGCCGCCGCGGCGTGTCCTGTGCACGCGATCACCGTCGAAGGGGTAGCGGCGACGAGGGCGGCGAGCCCCAAGAAAGCGAAGGAGCCGCATGCAGCAGCAACATAACGGGCATAGCAATGGGCATAGCAATGGATACCGCCCCACGCTCAAACGCAGCGGGCGCGGTGAGCGTATCGTGATCGTGGGCGCCTCGCTGGCTGGCCTCACCGCCGCCGAAACGCTGCGCGCCGAGGGCTTTTGCGGCCATGTGACCCTCATCGGCGACGAACCCTATCTGCCCTATGACCGTGTTCCGCTCTCCAAGTCCGTGCTGACCGGCTGGGTGCCGGCCGAGCATACCCAGCTGCCTCGCCAAGCGACACTCTCGGACGTCGAGTGGCGGCTGGGTGTGGCGGCGACGGGCCTGGATCTGCGTGCCAAACAGGTGCGCCTCGCCGATGGGCAGACCATCGCGTTCGATCGCCTGCTCATCGCCACCGGCGCGCGGGCCCGCCCCTGGCCCAACCCGGCCGAGGCGCAGCTTGCGGGCGTCTACACCGTGCGCGGACGGGAGGACGCAGAGCGGCTGCGGCAGCGCCTGGCCGCCAGACCCCGCCGCGTGCTGGTAATCGGGGGCGGCTTCATTGGGTCGGAGGTCGCCTCCGACTGCTGCGAGCTGTGCCTGCCGGTCACAGTGACCGAACGCGGGACCGGTCCGTTGGCGAGCGCGCTGGGCGGCGTGCTGGCCAATCGCGTGGCCCGCGTGCAACGCGAGCATGGCGTAGATTTGCGCTGCGAGACGACCCTGATCGGCCTGGAGGGCGATGTACAGGGGCGGCTCTGCCGCGCCACATTCTCGGATGGCAGCGTGCTCGACGCCGATGTGGCGGTAGTAGCTCTGGGGGCGATCCGCAATACGGAATGGCTGCACAACTCTGGGCTCGCCGTAGGGTCCCTTGGGCTCGCCTGCGAGGCCTCGTGCCGCGCCGTCGACATCAACGCCATCGTCGTCGACGATGTTTTCGTCGCTGGCGATGTGGCGCGCTTCCCGCATCCGCTCTTCGACTATCAGTTCCTTTCACTCGAACATTGGGGCAACGCGGTGGAGCAGGCCCGCGTTGCCGCCCACAATATGGTCTGTGCTCCCGCCGACCGGCGGCCGCACGTCGCCGTGCCGGCCTTCTGGTCCAGCCAGTTTGGCATCAACATCAAGTCCGTAGGCGTTCCTCCGGCGGCCGATGAAGTCGCGATCACCCAGGGCTCGCTGGAGGATGCCCACTTTGTGGCCACCTATGGCAAAAAGGGGCGGACGGTGGCGGCCGTGGCGTTCAATCAGGGGAAGTGGCTAGAATTCTATGAGCGCCTGATTGAGCAGGCGGCGCCGTTCCCGCCGCAGGTCCGTCTCGTTGATCAGCCGGCCCCCTTTTCCCCGGTACCAGCCGACTTTCCCGATCTGACTGCCCCCACCCACGATGCGACCGTGGTCCTGACCGGGCACGACCCGAATGAACAGCGGGTGCAGTGGATTCCTCGCTCCCCCGCCACACCACGCATGCCCGCGCAAGCGTGAAGAAGGAGACCCACCATGGCCCAAGACATCTCAGCCACCACCGAAACTCCAGACCCCACCATCCTGCGACAGATCTTCGACCCCGCCAATCGGGCGAACCCCTACCCGCTCTGGACCCGACTGCGCCGAACGCCGGTCTGCTGGCAGGAAGACGGCCCCGACGAGGCCGGCACGTACGTCGTGAGCACCTATCGCGAGATCGAGGCGCTGCTCCATGATCCGCGCGTGAGCTCCGATCTCCGGAATAGCACACAAACTGGAGGGCGCCCAGCGACCATCAATGCCCCACATGCGTTTATCAGCCTGGATCCCCCTGACCACGACCGCCTGCGCCGACTGGCGATGCGCCACTTCGGCCCGCCGGAGCGCCCGGCGTACCTGGAGCAACTGCGCCCCGAGATCGAGCGCATCGTCACCACACTCCTTGACCAGATGCAGGGCCAGCGCCAGTTCGATCTCGTCGAAGGTTTTGCCTATCCCCTGCCGGTGACGGTAATCTGCCGGATTCTGGGCGTCCCCCGCGAGGATGAGCCCAAATTCCATGTCTGGACCAAGGCGCTCCTGGAAAGTATCGCGGCGCAAAGCGATGAGCAACGCCGAGAGCGGGAACAGGCCTTCAGTGACTTGAACCAGTATATGGCTGAACTGGTCGAGAGCCACCGTCAGCACCCGCGAGACGATCTGCTGTCCCGGATGGCGACCGATACAGGCCCCGAAGGACGGATGGCGAACCCCGACCTCGTCCAGACGGGCGTACTGTTGCTGATTGCTGGCCACGAGACCACAGTGAATCTGATCGCCAATGGTATGCTCGCGCTGCTGCGGCATCCAGCCAGCCTGAAGCGCCTGCAGGACGCGCCAGAGCTGATTCCCACCGCCGTGGAGGAGATGCTGCGCTATGATGGGCCAGTCCAGTTCCTCCCCAGTCGGACCACACTGGACGAAATCGCCCTGCTGGGGACGACGATTCCCAAGGGCGTCTTGGTCACGCTGGCCCTGGCGGCAGGCAACCGGGATCCGGCGCGGTTCGTAGACCCGGACCGCTTCGATCCCGAGCGGCGCGACAACCAGCATCTGGCGTTCGGCAGCGGCATTCACAGTTGCTTTGGTGCACCACTGGCGCGCACGGAGGCGCAGATTGCCTTCACCGAGCTGCGGCGGCGGTTGGAGCAGCCACGGCTGGTTGTTGACCCGCCCGCCTACCGTCCAAGCCCCTTGCTGCGCGGCCCGGAGCACCTGCTGATCGAAGTCGATAAGGTGCGCCCCAGTGAGAAGCCGCTGGCCCACCAGGCACGGCGGTAAGACGGCAAAAGGTAACCAGACCTCCGTGCAGTTGCTTGACCATTCTCCAAAACCTACCCAAACTATGGCCAGGCCATCTCTGGCATGCGGGCCGTCAACGCGACTTTCTTGAGCTAGCCGCGACATCGAGGTGGTAGGCTGTTCTCTGACGTAGCGGCCTTGGCCTGCATAGACGGGCGAGTAGTCAGAGAGGTTCGAATGAGTGAAGATGATCTGGCTGTCAGATACTCACCCGCCTTCCAGGGGATGAGCTTGCGACCAGACTCCACCGCAACTCCGCATACTGAGACAGGCGTGCGGCTTTGGCTTCATGGTCCGTCACATCGGGGACATCTGACAACTGCTCCGTAGCTACCCAGTCCTGCCGGATAGCCAGCGTTCTCAGCGCAATATTCCTGGCACCCACCAGATCAGCATGCAGGCGATAGTGGCACAGCCGGCAGATAAACAGCAGCCCCTGCTTGGGCCGGTTGCCTTTGCTGGTGTACCCGCACTGCGGACAGGTCTGACTGGTGTAGTCGGCATCGACTTTCACGCAGACACTGCCTGAAAGAGTTGCCTTGTAAACGAGGATGGCCTGTAGTTCCGCAAACGCCCATTTGGCGGCGTGTCGATTGGCTCTGCGCTGCTTTCTACTGGCTTTCTTCCCACGCGTACGCTTCGTTCGGTCTCGGATGCCGGTCAAGTCTTCCACTCCGATGAGGGCATGAGGATGGGTGTGCAGGATATGTGCGCTGATGCAATGGTTGGTGTTCAGCTTCAACCGTCTCTCTCGCCCGCTGATGGCGATACGTCGCCGAGTTGCCGAGCGAGTGCCTTCTCGCTGAAGTCGTTTCTGGAGTCGGGCGTAATGATCGGCTTGAGCTCTCACCTGCTTTCCACTGAAGAACTGACTCTGGTTTTGGGTGGTCGCCACCGTTGCCAGGTAGCGTTGGCCCACATCCACGCCCACCGTCTGCAGCAACTCAGCCGGGGTGGGATCGGGCATGGGGATGACCAATGAGACCAGGAGGTAGTAGTGCTTCCGGCGCTGGTCATACCAGAGCCTGGCGGCTCCCAAGGTCGCACCTTCTTGCAAAAGCGCGACATGCCGGCTGTAGCCTCGGTAGGGTACGACGATACGTCCAGAGAGGGATCGGAGACTCACCTGCTGCTGGCATTTGAGACTGTAATCTCGTTGATAGTTATAGGTAAGCGTGGGAGAGACATACTTGGGTGCTCGGTCCAAACCCTTGAACCGCTTCTTGGTGTAGCCCTTGGCTCTGGCCTCCTGGTTGTTGCGCCACTTGGTCCACAGCCCTTTGTAGGTCGCACTTACCTGGCGGGGGACATTGCAGGCGAGCTGAGCCGGTAAGCCGAACTCCGCACGTACCTGGGAATAGGTGGCGGTCTGCAGGCGTTTGCGGTTGCTGGTCTTGCCATGGACAAAGGCGTACTGGCTCACGAGGTTCAAGGCGTCCCGATAGGCCAGTTGGGTCTCTCGCAGAGCTATGAACTGCTCAGGAGTCACCATCAGTTTCAGTTTGGCAGTCAGAGTCGTCTGCATGCTCACTAATTCTTTGGCAGCTTCTCAAAAACGGAGACCAAGAGGGCGTTTCCTCTAGGGTCTCGTGAACGGGATGGAAATCCACGCCGTATTCCTTTGAAGAGGGCCATGGAGGAAGCCATGCAAGCGGCAGTGGAAGCCCTGAAAGTGGAGGGGCCTGACGCAGAAGGCTACACTGAGAACGGGTGGCGCAGGGCAGCCTATCAAGACGCTCATGAGTGTGCGACCTTCGATTTTCGCAATGGTCGGCGGTACGACGACAGCACTCGGGAACGGGCAGAGAGTCTGGCGCTAGACCGGTTTGCGGATCTCACTGTGGAGGAGAAGGAAGTCGCAATCCGCAAGCCTTTCTGGCCCGCCTTCGAAGACGTTTTTGAGCGTGAGTATGTGGCGTATCTGCGCGAATTGACTCAGCAACAACTCTAGGGACAAAATCGAGCGCCTGGTCTACCCTCGAACAGTGCCTCCGGCGGTACGTTTCTCTTTGGGAGTGCCGAGGGAGAAACTGAGGTCACCCTTTCCTCGACGAGATTGTTCACTCGGGCGAGCTGGCGGCCAGGCACGGCTCCACATCGTACGCAGTGGTGGATGCATGCTGGCCGCTTGCGACGAACGCAGGAGCGCGTAGTGCAGATGGGGGCAGGTGTCTTTCCAGCAGTGCTCCTATCGTCTGCATCCCGATCTGGTGGGTGCCAGGAATATTGCGCTCACAACGCCGGCAATCCGGCAGGACTGGGTAGCTACGGGGCAGTTGTCAGGTGCCCCAGATATGACGGACAATGAAGCCAAAGACGCACGCCTGTCTCGGTATGCGGAGTTGCGGCGGAGTCTGGTCACAAGCTCACTCCCCGGAAGGCGGGGAGTATCTGACAGAGAAGGAGCCCGCCGCAAGCCGCAGGGTTTTTACCCCACGTGGTTAGGCGGGCTTCTATCAGGCTTCAGTCCTTGCATGTTGATATGGCAATGTGCCATACTTAGTGCATGAAGAAACGTACAACCATTTGGCTGGATGAGGCAGACAAGGCTGCTATCACTACCATCAGGGAGCGGTATGGAGCAGCCAGCGATAGCGATGCTATCCGGCTGGCGCTGCGGTTGCTGGCTGAGTCGAAACGGGTCGACATTCGCGAGGGGAAACGGGAACGGTAGTATGGAGACGGTGCGCAAGACGTACAAGGAGAAGCTGCGGCCGACGCTTGAACAGGAGCGCCAGCTTGAGGTTGTCCTCTGGCGTTGCCGCATGCTCTACAACGTGGCCCTGGAACAGCGCAAGACCGCCTGGGGGCGCTGTCACGTTTCGGTGAACCGCTTTGCCCAAGAAGCGGAGCTAGCCGACATCCGGGCCGAATACCCAGAGTATGCCGCCATCCATAGCCACATTCTGCAGGATGTGCTGGCCCGGCTCGACAAGGCGTATCACGCCTTCTTCCGCCGCGTGCAGGCAGGAGAGAAACCTGGCTATCCCCGCTTCCAGGGACGGAATCGCTACCACAGCTTCACCTACAAGGAGTATGGCAACGGGGCGAGGCTCGATAATGGCTATCTGGTGCTGTCGAAGATCGGGCGCATCGCCGTCCATTGGTCCCGGCCCACCCCAGGGACCATCAAGACGGTCACCATCTCCAAAGAAGCCGACGGCTGGTACGCGAGTCTCTCCTGTGCCGAGGTGCCCACGCAGCCCCTGCCGCTCACTGGTCGGGAGACGGGTATTGGCGTCGGCCTGAACGTGTTTCTCGTCACAGCTGAAGGCGACATCGTGGAGAATCCCCGGCACCACCGCAAGGCGGAGCGCGAGCTCAAGAAGGCCCAGCGCCGGGTGTCGCGTCGGAAGAAGGGCAGCAAGCGCCGCAACAAGGCCGTAAAGGTACTCGCCCGGAAGCACCAGAAAGTGCGCCGGCAGCGGGCCGACTTCCACCATAAGACCGCGCGTGCTCTCCTGCGCGCCTACGATGTGATCTACCTCGAGGACCTGCAGGTAGCCAACCTGAGTCACCGACCGGAGCCAGTGCCCGGTGGTAACGGTGGATACGTGCACAACGGGGCCAGCGCCAAGGCTGGCCTCAACACCTCGATTCTCGACGCTGGGTGGTACGCCTTCCGCGTGATCCTCGCCTGTAAGGCAGAATGCGCCGGCAAGCGAGTGGAAGCCGTACCCCCAGCGTACACGTCCCAGGATTGCAGCAGCTGTGGGGCACGAGTTGAGAAGAGCCTCTCCGTTCGGACCCACGTCTGCAGCATCTGTGGGCTCATCCTGGATCGCGACGAGAACGCGGCAAGAAATATCCAATGGCGCGGGCAGCGCCTTCGGGGAGTCCCAGCAGTGGCTGGGGCAACGAACCGAGAACCCGTCCCCCTTTAGGGCGTGCGGAGTGTCAGATATGGTTATGGGTATCCAATGTCAATAGCCGAAGAGGAAGAATACCAAGAGCAATACGAACAGGAGTTTAAGCCCCATCCAGAAAGGCTTAACCTCCTAATGATTGATTATTATCTGCAACAAGTTCAAGATCTTTGGGATGAAATTGATGTTGCATTGGATGAACAACGCATTGGCAGAAAAGACAGATTTAGTGATTTTTTGAGAACGAATATGGTAAGTGCGTATGAGTATCTCGACGCACTACTGGCTGCAGGGATCAGACCGTTTTCACAAGAAGGTCTCCCTCATATGCTTGTCTTGAATGAACGAGTACATTATGGAACAAATGTCGCTTTAATGGTGGAATATAGCCAAGCTATCAAAGTAAATGAACAAGACTTTTTTTATCAAGGTGTTGATAGGATTTACGATTGGGTGATAAGACACAAGCAACGACATGATCATCCATTGAAGATGGCGGCAGAAGTATATGTGGCCATCTTAAGTCGCCCACAGCTATTTAATGAGGGAAACCATCGGACCGGTACATTAATAAGCAGTTGGATTAGTCTCTATTAAGGATTTCCTCCCTTTGTGCTTTCTGATGATAACGCACTCGCATACTTTGCGCCTTCTGCTCAAATTAAACATTTTGGAGATAAGTCAAGCACGAGAGGAATAAGGCAGCTGCCAAAATATCACAAATCTTTCAGAAAGTTTTGGGAACAACATATAGATGGTAAATACCTCATACACGTGTAGATCCGTGTGGCAAACGCTTGGGGCTTTCCCTTTCCGGAGCCAAATCGCAGGTGCAACGCGCCCGAGAACGGCTCAAACAGCAACTGCTGGACTGCTGCCATTTTGAGTTGGATCGTCGTGGCCGCATTCTGGGCTATCACTCACGGCGAGAGTGCTGTGAACAAGACGCTTGTGATGTGACGACAGAAACCACCAAACGGAAGACTCCCATCGCCGTGCGTCCTTTTCAGCCGAACTCCGTCTCGTCTAGCAGCAGTCACTAGAGTGGAGCGTAGGGCTCTTCGAGTACTGAGCAAGGGACAGGAGAATGATCATTAGTATTATTCCAGAGAGTGACGAGCAGTTGCGGGAGCAAGTTCGCGCCCAGTATGCCAGAACCGCCCGGCGGATGCTGGACACTGCTGCAGCCGGCGCAACCCTAGTGGCTCTGGCGTCGAACCAACGAAACAGCGCTGATGGGCAGTTGGTAAGCGCCTTCGTCCGCGCACGTAAACCGGCACATGCTTAACACCTCCTGACAGTCTGGCCTTTATTTGGGGCGCCACCGCCTCTCAGTGTGCAGCCAACTTTTCCGCTTTTCCGCTTTAGGATGAGAAGGAAGGAACAGGCAGTTGCCTGGAAACGCGAATCAGGATGCGCCTGCCTACAATGCCGCCGCGGCTACCCTGGCGTGGGAGAGAACCATTGCCTTCCTGAACGCCGAGTTGCGACGGTAGTTTCGCCCGTGGAGGTGCACATGCTATTGATGGACAGTTTCTGGCGCACCATTTTGTGGAATCAGTTCGGCGCAGCCATTGATATGCTCGACAATGCCTTGGTGGCCTGCCCCGATGCTCTCTGGCGCGAGGGAGTCTGGCATGACCCGTCCGTCCCGTCGCAGCGCGCGGAATTCTGGTATGTCGCCTATCATGCGCTGTTCTGGCTCGACCTCTACCTCTTTGGGTCTGAGGGGGGATTCGCTCCCCCCATGCCCTTTACCCTGGTGGAGCAGGACGACGACGCTGGCCCACTACCCAACCGGCCCTATTCCCGGGATGAACTGCGCACCTATCTGGCGTCGGTGCGCCAGAAATGCCGCACCACCATCGAGACGATGACGGACGAGCGGGCGCGCCAAGGCGTCAACTTTCCGTGGATGCGGGACACAGAGGTCGTCAGCTACGTCGAGCTACAACTCTACAATATGCGCCATGTCCAGGAACATGCCGCCCAACTGAGCCTGGTGCTGGGAGAACACGGCGTCCAGGCTGACTACGACTGGGTGACGCGCGCGAAGGATGATCCCGAAGGAGATTGACATCCCCAGTTTTTGGCACTTTGACAGTACTGAGAATCTGCCGTAGAGTGAACCTGAGCTATGAGGATCTGTGAGTTTGAGCGCATCAATGCACCAAGGAGCACCACTATGAACGATCCTAGCAGCCCAGGCGAACTCGCGTTGCTCGAAAAACTCGCCGTTGGCCTGCTTGCCTCTCCCGGTGATCCACGTGGGACCCAACCACGCCTCTTCCTCGGCAAAATCCCCGAGAGCTTGCCGGTTGAAGTGCCTGTACCTGATCAAACTCGGGTGCTGGGTACCCTGGCTCGAAGTGAAACCAACGTTGAAATTCTGTTGGAGAGTGATCTCACTCCCGAGGACATTCGCACCTTTTACCGCACGCGCCTCACCGCTCTGGGGTGGCATGAGGCAGACTTTGGATCTCCACACCAGGGCGGCTTTCTGCACAGCAGATTCGGTCGGTCCACCAACATCGTCTTCTGCCAGGTTCAGGGTGGGGCAGGCCTCACTCTGAACCTGGCGCCGCCAGAGAGCACTCCTACCACGGTGCGCCTGACTCTGAGCCTGGACCGCGACATGAACCCCTGCGCCCGCGAGGCAATGAGGCGTGGCGATCTGCGCCATCACACTCCACATGACCTGATTCCTGCTCTCGTTCCTCCACAGGGCGCACAGCAACGGAGTGGCGGGGGAGGGGGAAGCTCAAATGAGGTCCATACCACCGCGACAGTTATTACCGCTCTGGGACTCGATGCTGTGGCCCAACACTACGGCGATCAGTTAAGCCAGGCGGGGTGGAAACAGACTGACGTTGGCACGAGCGGTCCCCTGGCCTGGCACACGTGGCAGTTCACCAGCGATGACCAGGAACCGTGGACTGGACTGTTCTTCGCGCTGAAGACGCCAGGAAAATTGGACGACTACTTCCTGCACGTCCGAGCGGCCTGGAGCTTGCCTGAGAGCAATCCGACGTTTACCGGCTGGATGAGCTACGGGCCAGGTCAACAGAGACTCTTAGGGTCAACTTGGAGTTAGATAGCATAGGCGTCAAAATTGGGGTCAGTCCCCTTGCTCCAGACAAAAGCGGCTCTGAGCTTAACTACTCAGAGCCGCTAACCTGAGCTACTAGATGATCTGAAGTCTCTGGGCCAAGCGCCTGCCGCAAGAGTGGCACAAGATGTGCGGCAACAATGCTCAAACCTCTTCCGCCAAGAGAATTTTGCGCCACGGCAGTAGAGGAAAGAGGCATGGTACTGGAAGCACACAGAATATGGAGTTTCGTGTCTATGTCCATTCATGAAGATTACACATCTGGCATACCATACTCTGCCAACTATGTCATTGCCGTGATCGATAGTCAAGAGGAGGCACAACGCGCCACCGACGCCCTCCATGCGGCCGGATTCGCCGATGACGCCGTGGCCCTTTCCCCGGAAGCGAAAGCATGCTTGACACCACTCGTGAAAAGTCCAGCCATGGAGGGGTCGCTCGGCGAGCCTCCCACCGAGGCGGAAAAATTGTTCACCGAGGAGGGACTTGACCAGGAGGCGTATGCCGAGGAGCGCCTCCAGTGCCATGTCGTGCTACGTATCAATACGGCTGGACATGAACAGGTAGAGCAGGCGCGCAGGGTTCTCGCCGCTCACCAAGCCCACACCATAATGCGCGTCGGCCGATGGACACGCGAGCATCTTTCCGACCGGCTTGACGGCTAAGAGAGCTACCTGAGTTCGCTCTCACCATGGGCATGCGGCGCGCGATCCATCGGTTCAAACGTTACTCCGGACCCAGAGCGATATCCCATCGGACAAGATTGATTGGTCCAAGTACCTGCCCGCCCACGTACGTATAGCGCATCGCGCGTCGAGCTTTTACGCAAATCCGGCTCACCCTATCTGGAAGAGCCAGGTAGAGTGCCCGGAGTTTGGCCGCCGGTGGACATCAACGGCCATATGTGGATTGACGGTGGCATGGTCTCGTCGACCAACGCCCACCTCGCCACGCGGATGCTGCAAGTGCCCAGGGCAAGAGCATCTCAGCAACCATTCGGGGCATGTGGTGACGAGACTCCGATCGCTCCCTGTACCTTGCTTAGCTTAAGGCCACGGCGCATCCGCAGCACGCACCAGCAAGTGCGCCCCTGCAGCTGCGTCCGGCGACAGGAGCAGCTCGTCAGCATCTCCGGGGAATGGACTGAGCGGAACGCCGCCCGCCGCGAGAGCGGAACACGTCGCCTCTAGGTCGGGAGTGGCGAGCAGCACGCCCCACAGCCCTTCCCCCTCCGCTCGCAGGGCCTGCGAGATGAGCCCGTCGCCGTTAACATCGTGCGGGGCCAGCAGATTGATGCGCGTCCGTCCGGCCATGAAGTGCGCCTCATCGGATGCCAAGTCGGTATGCCTCGTTCGCTCCAGGAGCGCGAGGCCAAGTCCCTGCTGATACAGAGTTATTGCCGCGTCGAGATCCCGTACGACCACGGTCACGCCCACAACACCTTGCACACCATTCGGCTGCACTGCCGGCTGCTCACGAGCCAGTCGCTCAGCATCAGGCAGCTCCCACGCAATCAGGAACGGCCAGGGCCGGCACCAGGGCGTCCCTCCGGGAATCGCCAGCTGCCAGGCAAGCTCGGAGCCATCCGGCCGCTCGCGTCGCATGGAGAAGGGCCCATCGACCGCCAGCCCTAGCGAGCGTAGCCCGGCTGCATCCCGCGCAAGGTCGTCACTGGCAAGCGCATAGCCTATGAGCCCGCCGGTATGCGTCCGCAGAAAGTCGAGGACGGCTTGCCCATTGAGTCCCCAGGAGTGAGCCTCACGCTCGTCGGTCACCGCCAGCAACTCCAGATAATCCAGCCCGAAGCGGACAATTGCGTTCTCCGTACCGTGCCCGGGATGGTGCCCGCCCCTCCTCGCGGCGAAGCCCAGCGCGCGGTAGCGTTGCAGCCCGTCATCGAGGTTGCGTACGGCGATCACTGCATGGTCGAAGCGGGTAATCATCGAGGTCTCCTTGCGAGAAACTCAGTCGCCGCGCTGCCACTGGGTCCGAAGACACCTGGCTTCGCGTGGAAACGGCGCCCTACTGCCAGCAGCGGTCGGAGAAGAATGCAGTCCGTAGGTGGTCGCCTGTGTGATAGCATAGCACGTCGTCTCGTGGACCCATCTCGCATCGCATCGTTAGGCTGATACCCTCTGGAAGCAGTACACGCCGAACTGGACGCTCCATCAATTGCGTCACACTGGCATCAGCGTCCGAGCCGCCAAAGCGCTGGCGGTCGAACTCGTGCCAGGATCAGTCATCGTCACTAGTCGCGACGTGGCATTATCAGTTGTCTGCCTGGCGCCCGGAGTTAAACGTGCGGTACCACTCCTCGAAGTTCCCCGCGATCTGTGTGGCAGCGGCGTCCGGCGAGAGGCGATTGGCCAGAAAGTCGACGATGGCTGTCCAAAAACAGGTGCGGCCAACGGCAAACCCGATAAAACCAGGCACGCTTGCAGCTGTCAGCAGCCAATGCCGAACGCGCTCCGGGCTGGCTCCACGCCCGAGCACGATGAGGCCAACGTTCTGGCCGCCGTTTTGGTGGGCTACTTCAACCATGCGCTCGCCATCGGCGCGCTGGTCTAGTCCCTCAATTTTCCAGACATCGGGTTCCACGCCGGCGTGTCGCAATTCCTCTATGGCCCAGACCATTAAGCGTGGCCGGAACTGGGTGTCATAGGTATCCTGATTCTGATCGACGCGTTCCAGCTGCTCAGGCTCAGCCGGGACCAGGAGCTCGAACAGGAACAAGCGTCGTGTCTCGTGCAAGTAGTCAGAGAGCCGCTTCAGGCGGGATATTTGCCTCCGGTTCATGGTGCGGTTCCCTTCCGGATTATAGCGGACCAACACCTTGGCGAACGTGGGTTGTATGGCTTCGATATGCTTGGCGAAGTCGTCACCATAGGCAAATTCGAACTCGTCCTGCCCACTTTTTTCCACGGAAACCGCCACGATCGTACCGTGCTCGGTGGCATCACGCAGGATCCCGATGCCATATTGTTCATCAACGAGGATTCCCGCCTCCTCTTTGGGTATTTGGGCTTTCTTAAATCCTTCGTAGATGGCTTGCTTGCTCTCAGCTACCTTCAGCGCTTGCTCGACATTGAGCGGCTCCTTCCAGCCAAACAAGCCACTGATATAAGAAGACCGATGATCAAATGGCAAGATAGCGAGCGGTTGTGTATATCCGGTCAGCATATTTCTCTGGCTCCTTTCTTTGGGTTCTAGGGTCGGGCCTAGCGTAGCGATAGACTCTAAAGTATCGGCGGGACCCCGTCCGGCGATGCCGGCTAGGGTCCCGCCGTGCGCCTGATGGGATCCAGTTTTGTGTCAGGTAGCCCGAAATTTAGGCCATGAACTTCAGCAGGGCGCTGTTGACCTGGTCGGAATGGGTCCAGGCGATGGCGTGCGGCCCGCCAGCGACGACCACCATCTGTACACTGCTGATGAGGCCGGGCAGCCGTTTGCCCGTCTTGGGGTAGGGCAGTACGTGGTCGTCATCGCCCTGGATGACCAGCATCGGCACGTCGATCTTCGGCAGGTCGGCGCGGAAGTCGGTCTCCCACGTCGGGATGCAGGCCACCGCGGCGGTGGCCGAGGCGGCCGAGGCGATGTTCCAGCTGGCCTGGTAGGCCTGGTCGCTGACCAGTGTGCCGCGGAACTTTTCGATGTTGTAGTAATTGTCCAAAAAACCCTTCATCCACGCCGGAGTGTCCTGCCTGGCGGTCTGCATGAACCCATCGAACAAGCTCGCCGGCAGGCCATCCGGGTTGTCGGACGTCTGCAGCAGGAACGGCGGGATCGGGGATACCAGTGCACCCCTGGTGATCCGCGCCGACCCATAGCGGCCCAGGTAGCGGGTCACCTCGCCGGTTCCCATCGAGTGACCGACCAGTGTGACGCTGTGAAGGTTGAGGGTTTCCAGGAGCGTGTGAAGGTCGCTCGCGAAAGTGTCGTAGTCATATCCGGTCGTCGGCTGGCTGGACTTGCCAAACCCACGCCGGTCGTAGGTGATCACCCGGTGACCATTCTCCAGCAGCACTGGGACCTGCTTATCCCAGGCCCGTCCACTGAGTGGGTAGCCATGAATCAGGACGACCGGCCGTCCCGAGCCGTGGTCTTCGTAGTACAGGTCGATAGCGCCAGAGTTCTCCTGGCCGATCTTGATGTAGGGCATAGCTTGCTCCATTCCGCCGAGCCTACCAAGTATTTTGGTCGCACCGGACGTGACCGGCGCTAGGGAGGCTAGGCCTGCACGTTCCATGCCAGGGGAACTCCCAATAGAAGTCGCTTTCAACGATATTCAGACCGATTCCGGCGCGAAATAGCAACTATTCGGTGATCGCCGAAGTTAACTTTACCGATCGGTCACAGAACCTGCCATGAAGTGTGAGGAACTGGACAACTGACTACCCTTGCCGCGCCTCATTCGTAATCCTTCGCCTGTGCCCAGATCTCTTTGAATGGTTCCTTGGGCTGGCGCAAGATCAGGATAGGAGCGTCATTCTCAAAGGACACACAGGCTTTGCAGGACGTGGTGGCGGCCAGCGTCACGGAGCCGAACGCCCGCGCGGCATCCTTCGGAGCAACATTGATGGCGATGATGACCTGGCCGGTGCACCCGTCTGGTCCCCAGATATAGAAGGCGTTATGCCCGCTGATGGGTGGGGGCAGATGATAGCGCCCGCCGAACTCTAGCAGCGCACCCGCCTCCCCATAATTGGAGGCAAAGATGCAGGCCACCCGCTGCTCCTTGGGGGGCAAGCTATGGTACACCTTGGCGATCAGCGCTACCTGGCTCTCCCATCCAAAGCGATCCGCAAGGGATTGCGGCAAGCCGTAGGCATCGCCTGACGCCTGCTGCGCTCCGGAATTGCCGCCTGTGCCATAGACATGCGCATAGACGTTGGGAGGCAACACCGGCATCGCCGCGGGGGCCAGCAGGACTGCGCTCAGGACCAGCACCACGGGATAAGCTGCGACCCACCTGGGCCAGCGCATACGCCATTGCCCGAAGAGCATCGCCCCTCCGGCAAACAACGGCGGGTAGGCCGGCGCCAGAAAGTAGGATTTGCCCTGAATCGCGATGAAGAGGACGAAGAGGATGAGGTAGGCCCAACCGAAGACCCGGTAGCGCGCACCGCGTGCGGAGAAGAAGAAGTACCAGAGCCCTGCCACCCACAACGGCAGCGAGAAGGGATTCATGACCAGGATCTGGTTGAGCAGGAAATCGAGAGGAGTCCCAGGGGAACTATGGTTTTGGGAATAACCCGCCCAATACTGCAGCGACGCCCAACCGTTGGCGGCGTTCCAGAGGATAAATGGCAGGAAGAGCGCCAAGGCGATCAGAGCCCCAAACAGCGTCCAGCGGGTGAAGAGCAGGCGGCGCTGTGAGGTCAGCAACAAGCCGACGACGAGGGCGAACCCCCAGAAGACGATGGTCTCCTTCGTAAGAAGTCCCAGGCCGGCCACCACGCCTAACGCCAGCCAGTACCTGGGACGTTCATCGCGCAGCAACACGATGAGGATGGTGGCGGCCACTGCCCACCAGAATTGGTCGAAGACATCATAGGTGTAGGTCGAGCCGCCGGCCAGCAGGACGAGAGCGGTCGCCGATCCTAGGGCGGCCAGCCCCTGGACCCATCCCGAGCCGCCGAGGAGTCGAGCCATCAGCCCGGTGAGCACGATCGTCCCGGCGCAGACCAGCGCCGAGATCACATGGAGGGTCCATAATGCATTGCCGGTCAGAAAGCGGGGAATGAGCGTAATCCAGGGAACCAGGGGGGGCACATCCACATAGCCGAAGGCGGGATGCTGGCTCATGGCCATAAAGTAGAGTTCATCCCGGAAATAGCCGTAGTTGTTCCCAAAGATGACATGCACCACGAAGGAGATGCCGGCAATGATCAGCACGGCAGGAGCCAGGTCGGCCCGGTGGTAGAGTTTGATGATGCCGGTGCGTAGTGATGAAGCTGCGGGCAGGGTAACGACGTCAGATGAGTTAGAAACGCTGCTGAATAGTAGTCCCATAGCTAGTATGCGGCTTTGCACCCATCTCCGTTAGGGGATTGTAGCAAAACACGCTCTCTCCTTTCTGATACGAATAGCCGTCTGCTCGTTGCGCCCCAGGAGCCCATAGATTTTCCCGGCTTCAAGGCAGAAGCTCACCTCCTTGACCGCCGTGACGTTGCCGTAGGATTTGGTCAGCTGCCGGACTTCGACTACCTTGGTCATCGCACAGGCGCCTTTCGTTGAACCAGCTCCACCAACTGTTCGGTGGTGATACCCAGCTTTTCCGCCTCCTGGAGCATCGCTCCCACAAAGCGATCGAAAAACTCTTCGCGGCGCTTCTCCACCAAGCGCTCGCGTGAGCCCGTCGCCACATACATGCCAAGCCCTCGCTTCTTATACAAAATGCCCTCATCGACCAGCAGATTCACCCCCTTCGCCGCCGTGGCTGGGTTGATCTGATAGAGCGCGGCAATCTGCGCAAAGATCGGGCGAGAATCGTCGATTACATACTCCATTGCCTCACCACTTACCTAGTTCATTACTCATGTAACTAACCGTGGTGCAAACGATAGACATTGTCAAGGGTGCGTCTTAATTGGTGCGAACGGAAGACAACATCAGTGAAGGTAATGAAGGAGACACAGTTGGGGTCACCTGGTAGCGGTAGCGTTCGTCTCGTATTTGCAGGCTCCAGTTGTACGCCCAGCGAGCAGCATGGCATGCGATTTTCCGGCAGTCACCTGCAGCCGCAGCTGCTTCTCGCGCATCCAAGCCTGCTATAGGGGGTAGGCGTCGACATTGGTAGTGACTGGGATCTACACGACCCTGGCCACCTCCACGGCGTGGTGACCCTGGTGCCCAGCCTCCGCCGCGGATCAGCCGAACGTGAACGCAAAAGCCTCCACGCCAGAGCCCGAAAACTCAATCTCGAATTGTCGGTCAACGATGGGCTTAGATTGTCGGATCAGCTGATAGAGCCGCTGTTCGGTAACCGTGCCGTTCCCTTGGTCGTCAACGTCAATTCCGTGAGCCGCGCCCGGAGGCCGCCCATCGATGAGCACCTGAAATCGCACGGAAGTTCCTCGCACTGCCGGTCCCATGACCAGATGAAGATCGCGAGCGTGAAAGCGGTATGCGATCCGACCGTTGGCCTGGTTCAGCACTGTGGCCTGTTTCTGCATCGTCCAATCACCCGAAAGGGCCCACTGATTGAGTCTCAACTGCGCGGGGACAGCATAGACGTAACTCCCGTCCACTATCGCACCTCCGGGAGACGCAAAGTTCTCGGTGCGCTCATAGCCGACATAGTTTTCCGCAGACTTCAAGTTGCCCCAATCGGCGGCAGCTTCGACACCACGGGCATCCACCGCAACCAGTTCATGACCCATATAGCCGATCGGGGGCTCGGCCAGCAATTGTTGAATAATCATTTCCGACTCTTCGTAGTCGCCCTCGCCGAATCGATGATGGCGAATACGCCCTTGCGCGTCAGCGAAATAGAGAGCCGGCCAATAGTGGTTCTCGAAAGCATCCCATATCGCGTAATTGTTATCGATCGCAATCGGATACGCGACCCTCATGTCCTGCGCGGCTCGGCGCACGTTATCGTCATTGTACTCAATGGCGAACTCCGGCGTGTGCACGCCAATCACCACCAAGCCTTCGTCGTGGTATTTCTCGGCCCACGCGCGGACATAGGGAAGGGTGCGGAGCCAATTGATGCACGTATAGGTCCAGAAGTCGATCAGGACAACTTTTCCGCGCAGGCCGGCCTCCGCTAGTGGCGGCGAATTGAGCCACTCGGTCGCGCCGGCCAGAGACGGCAACTGCCCTTCAACTTGAAGCGCATCGCCAGCAGGATGCGTGAAATTGGGGAATTGAACTGCTGCGGGCGTCATCTGCTGCACCACCCTTTCGTGCTTGATCGTGGCAGATCTGTCGGCACATCCTTGGAGTGTACCAGCGCCGGAGTCGAGCTGTACGTGGCAACGCCTAGGTCACACGTAACATAACAGTCACGGGCTGGGTATCCACGCCCAGTAATGCCTGTCAGGAGGTGCTGCATATCACGTGCCACGTCGCAGGCGAGAATCATGCTCTGGTTCTGACGCACTTTTGGCGAAATCGCTTGGTTGGTGTGCCTCTTCCTCGCCATTTTGTTTCAAATAAAAGGGGTCTTGCGAGGAATGGAAAGGAAAACTCGGAATCACGTGATTCCGAGTTTTCCTTTCCA
>JBKQTH010000252.1:0-7560 GCA_052143275.1 Ktedonobacterales bacterium
ATCATGTACGGTTTGACGGGGGGCCGATGGAAAAGGACCGGTGGACATGTGTCTGCCGACACCTCGCCAGCGGCCTACCCATGCTGGCACGACACATCCACCTTCAACCGCACCTCTCCGTCCGCGAGCTCGAACTCCACTACCACACTGCTCGAGATCCGATTGGGCGGAGCCGCTGGCACTTTCTCTGGCTTCTGAGTCGTGGCTTTACCGCTACGGCCATTGCGATGATTACTGGCTACTCTGCCTATTGGATCGGCCAGATGGCACGCCGCTACAATCGAGAAGGCCCTGATGGGGTCCAGGATCGACGCCATCGACCCAAGACTGGAACTTCCCTCCTCTCCCAGGCTCATCAACAGGAGTTACGCAATGCGCTGGCAGGGCGAGCACCAGGCGGCGACTTGTGGTGCGGACGTACGGTAGCAGCCTGGATGGGTGAGCGCCTTCGACAGCATATATCCCGTCAGACCGGCTGGCGGTGGTTGCGGCGGCTTGGCGCCAGGTGGCGTAAACCACGACCACGCCACATCAGTGCCGATCCAGCAGCACAACATGCTTTCAAAGATCGTCTCCGCCCGTTGCTGCAACAGGTGGCAGCCGCCTTCCCGAAGGCGCAGGTGGAGCTGTGGACCATGGAAATAGTCTGTACGCAAATGACAAAAACGGACCTGTGCGCCAGCGGGCGTGGTCGGGATGACATAGCGGATCTCCACCTGGTCATCCAGAACAACGGCACGGTCTATTAAGAGTTCGACGAGTTGGCGCTTCTGCTCAAACGTGGCCGTAGCCAGGCCTTGGCTCACGCGCTGGCAGAACTGTTGCATCCCCGTGACCAGCGCAGCGGTCTCCTGGTGGCGCTGCGTGTGCATGGTCAGCTGCGCCTCTTGCTCTGCCAACGCCTGCTCCTTCTGCGCAAGGGCGTGCCGCCGTTGCTCGTACTCTGCCAGCGGGATCACGCCGTGCAAGTAGGCCTCCATAAGGCGCTCCTGCTGGTGCGCCAGACTGCTCTGGCCTTTGCGCAAATTCTGTTGGCGGGCTTGCAGTTCTTGGGGTAACCAGTGACCACCATGGGCCCGTTCCAGCGCCTCGGTCAGGCTCGCTGGATGGGTCAGGACCGCGCACAGATCTTGCCACACGAGGGTATCGAGTTGTCCAGCGGGACTGAAGCGCGCCGGACACCGGGTCTCCCGGTGGGTGTGGACGGATTGGGCCTTGCCTGAGCAGACGTAATAGGCCTGGTGGTGGTTGACGGTTCGGGCGCTACAGGATCTTCGGCAGACACCGCAACTGACCAGCGCGCGCAACAGGTAGCCGTTGGTCGTGTTATGGCGACTGGCGAAGGATTGGTTCTGCGCAAGCTTGTGCTGGACCACGTCAAATTGGTGCTGGGTGACAATCGCTGGCACCGTGGCCACCAGGATCCACTCCTCAGGCGGCACCCGAACCCCACTGTCGTGTGGCCGTCCCAGCGGATGGGTGGCTGAGCGGCGTATGTGGGGCGGCCGGTAGCGCAGACGTCCCGCATACACCTGCCCCACGTAGACCGGATTGCTCAACAGACCCCGCAGCGACGACAGTCCCCACCACGGCCGACCAGCCGGTGAACCGATGCCCCGGTGATGCAGCGCATAGGCCACCTGTTGCAGACTCGTGCCTGGTTCCAGATACAGCGCGAAGATCTCCACCACCACGGCGGCGCTGACCGGGTCGAGCGTAACGCCAGCTGGGTCGCGGGGATGCTCGGGGTCCAGACGCAAGCCATAGGGCGCCCGTGTCCACGGCAACAGCATCCCTGCGCGCAGCTTGCTCAGGCGCCCGCGGCGCATCCGCTCCGTAATCAGCGTCCGCTCGTACTCGGCCACGGCGCTGCGGATCTGCAGGAGCAACTGGTCATGCGGATCCTGACTCATCGGCCGCTGGAAGAAATTCGACCTGGCAGCCACTCCCCGCGAATTCGTCGAGCAGCAACATTTGGTGGACGTAGTTGCGCGCCAGACGATCTGGCGCGGTGATCAGCAGCCGATCGAGTTCATGCCCGCGGACCGCATCCCGCAGGCGATCCAGGCCGGGCCGACCCGAGATGCGCTCCGCTGTAGCCGTCGTCCCGATAGATATGGTCGTCCGCCAGATCTTCGTGCTGCTCTGCCAGGAACACGCGAAGCCGATACAACTGTTGGTCAATCGTCTGCTTTTGCATCTGGTTGGGCGTTGAAACGCGCATGTACACGCCTATGCGCATGGGGCACCTCCGCTTGCATCGGCTTTCCGGCCGGACAGGGCGCGGGGAGGAGCGCTTCGGCAGGACGCTCCGTCCACTGCAACAGGAGTTGGTAGGCGCGATCCCAGCGCTGCTGCCCGTCGGGAGAGTTGATTGTCTGTCGGCGCACCCGCCACTGGTGATTCATCCGATCCTCCGCAGGGAGCGCTCTGTTGCGAAGGATACGGCACGGGCGAGTTGGGTCGGGAGAGCCGCGCGGTGCTGGGCCGCCGAGCGCGCGCCCAACTCAAGATCAGTCGGCTAGACCGGACGACGCAGAACTTGTCATTTGTGATCAGACCATCGATGAACATCGCATCGGCCTCAAGCCTCTGCTGCATAAAGTGTGGACGCTCGACGACCATCGCCCTTTTGCTCCTGTCGAACACCGGTTTGCCTGGCGCTATCTCGTTGGCTTCGTTCATCCAGCGTCAGGCCGTACCGTGTTTCACCTTGCCACCAGTGTCAGCGTCGCTCTGTTTGAAGCAGAACTCGAGGCGTTCGCTTCAAAGGTGGGTGCCGGTCCTCGCAAAGAGATTGTTCTGGTTTTAGATCGAGCTGGGTGGCATGCGAGCCTGCGATTGCGCGTGCCGGAACCCATCCATCTACTCTTTCTCCCGCCGTACTCACCAGAGCTGCAGCCGTCCGAGCATCTCTGGCCGCTCACCAACACGGTCCTCGTCAACAGGCATTTCACCTCGATCGACGAGCTGGAGAACATCCAAGCGGAGCGTGTTGTCGAACTCGGTCGCCGTCGTGATCTTGTCCGGTCCGCAACACTGTTCTCGTGGTGGCCCAAGCGTATTCACCGCCGGAATGGTCCGCCCGGTCGAACAGCTCACTAGCGCCCTATCTTCTGTTTTCTACGTCGTTGTCGAGTACGCGTCCCACTCCATACTCACGGACAGCAGTAGTGACCTGCGTGTCGTGAGTGAGCATGCTCATCCTGTCCGAACGCGACGCTCCAACGAGAGCCACTAACACAAGGGCTTTCAGCCAGATACCACTACGCTTCCGTGTACTGCCGTATGAGTGCTACTATGACAGAACAAGATGCCACTCTTTCTACGGCTGAGATCGAGTTACAACCTATGTCTCGTCACGGTGAGCCAGACCCACTGCCGAGCAGCCACGAACCTCCCCTCACCGCGCGGGGGTCGGTTTCTCCCATAATGGCTCAGCACCAATGGGATCGCACTCCTCTGAAGCCGGCACCACCCAGGGCCAGACCCGTCGCGCGGCTGGGTGCCTGCCTCATCGTAGGGAGTGGACTGCTCGCTCTCTTCGGTCTATTGCTCGAGCTCTCTCTGTTCACAGTGCCTATGGTTTTCGCTTTCGTTCTGGCAGTCGGTGGAATACTCGAAGGAGGAGCGCTGCTCTTCAAAACCACCCTCCGCAGTACGAACCGGGCCATGCAGTTTGCCGTTGGCGGCCTCGCCGTCCAACTTATCGATGGCCTTCTCCGGCTAGCTGCCGGGATTGGTCAGCAGAGCGGGAGGCTCGAGATAGGCTATGGGATAACCGCCGCCAGTTTCCTGCTCATGCTTGCCTGTGGATGGCTCATAATGCTTACTGGCAAGCCGACGGTAACTGAGCAGGACATCTCTGATTTGGGCAGGGAAGAATTCATTGAGAATCTGAGTCGAACACGATTCGGCGGAGACCACCATTCGGGAACGCCCTTGTAAGAGAGGTCAGGCTTACCTTTGAACCGCTGGGACGCGCCTTCTTCTGATTGCTGTCGGTGGCGCACGCGCTAGGCGTGCTTTGGCACCACTGACAGGGATTCAACTGATCGATTGTGTCGAGCTAGCTTTGGTCTTCGATGGTCTGGTTGGCAAACCAGTAGCTTCCAGCGTAAGTCAAGTATGACAATCCACCCGCTTTGCCGCCAAGGACCTCTGTTAACATACCTGCGCCACCGCTATGACACAGGTTGCGCCAGCGAATACAGGGAGGTCGGTGCATCTGTGTAGATGCGACAAGCAACGTTGACTGAGTGCTTATGCCCACAGTGGGCGTTCCATTTCGTCTGTGAACGGGAACTATTCTCCAACGGTATGACGCGACAGCGTATGATGCCAGAGAAGTCTGGAATGATGCGGGTGCAGCAGTTTCGGGATCAGTTTTTGGCTAAAAACAGTTGCTTGTAATCCTACCTACCCGTCAAGAGGGTTTGGGGGGGGGTAATATACTATGTGCTATTGCTCCGTACACTTTTATGTCACTTGATTGGATTATCCAATTCGCTCCCGTTTCGTACCGCCCTGCCCTGCCCTGACACCTTTGATACTGCTTCCCTGCTCCTGAGTACGCGTTGTTATCGCGTCGATTCGCTACCTGCTTCCTCTGTTTCTGCGATTCCTCCGTACACTTTTCTGTCAATGGTATTCGTCGCCGATACCCTCCGGCGGATTTCCTCCAGCTCCGCTGGCTTCGACTCGGCTTCCTTAATCTGTCACCGCTACGAGTATAGCTCGCTTGCTGCTCTCGATCAACGGTGGACGGCTGCCCATCCCCGTTGAAGCAAAGCCGCCGTGGCTGCCTATAATGCTACTTGTATGGTTAATTACTTGTATCATTATTGCTTGCTGACTTGGGAGTCTTTGGTTGTTTTCCAATTTTCGTTTTCGCCGCCCGACCTATGCGGCGGTGCCTGTGCAACTGTAATGCCTTCGCCTCAGCCGGGGCAATCACTTGCTCCTGCACCACAGCAAGCAATTCCTCTAAGTCTGCATACTGGTATGTTGGCAGCATCCAATGATATTTGTGATGGTCAATGAACATAGCGAATGGTTTGGCATCCTCGGCGATGAGTGGCTGTACAGGCACTGCTACGTCGGGGACAATGGCTTGCAGCTCCTGAGGAATGCTCGCTGGCTCAGTTAGATCAGCGATGATAAATCGTGCCATTCTGGCCAGGAGTGTGATGGTTTCGGTGAAGTCACGACTGCCCGGCCCTTCGAAGTCGAAGAGCACTGGCACATAGTTGCGCTGTCGCAGAGCTTTGCGCAGCGCCTCGAGAACTGCTTTACGTTCCGCAGTAAAGCGTCCTAGGATTAGGACGACTTTGCTCGTAAGGGTGTCGATGATCTGACGAATCTTCGAGTTGTGCAGCAGAAGGTAGAGGAATTGGGCCACTTCCAGATTGTCGACGGTGATGAGCGGATCGCCGGGTGCGTTGATCGCAAGATTGACTTGTGTCGCACCTTCGAGATGTACGTCCCATACTGACACGCCATACACTTCACAGTCCGTCAAGATAGCATTGTTCAGCCACGTACCGTTTAACGAGGCCTCTCTTAGCTGGGCCCCTCTCAGGTTTGCGTGCTGCAAGTCTGTTCCGCTTAGGATCGCCCCATTCAGCTTCGCCGCCTGCAGATCTGCTTTTCTTAGGTTTGCTCCTCGAAGGTCTGCTTCAGTTAGGTCTGCCTCAGTCAGATCCGCCCCTTGAGCTTGCACGCCACTTAAATCGGCACCGCTTAGGTACGCCTTATGAAGATCCAACCCACTCAGGTCAAGTCTGCTTAGATGTGCACCACTTAGATGCACGTTGCGGAGGTTGGCATTGGTCATGCGTGCTCCGTTCAGATACACACCATCTAAGTGTGCTTCATGCAGGTCTGTGTCCCGCAGGTCTGCGCTTCTCAGATCTGCATCGAGCAGGCGTACCCTGGGAAGATCTGCTCCACGTAAGTACGCCTGGCTCAGATCCGCTTCCTCCAGATCCGCCTCAGTCAGGTCTGCTTGGTCCAAGTACGCACCGTGGAGGTCTGCCCCTGGCAAGTTCGCCCAGCGCATATCTGCCTTCTGTAGGTAGGCACCATGGAGGTCAGCAAAGTCCAACTGTGCATTGCGAAGATCTGCCTCACGAAGGTTTGCTCCCCACAGATCTGCATGGCGCAGGTCAGGAATAAGATCGGCATTTTTGGCTCTCCAAGTGTTCCAGGTGTCCACTCCCTGTTCGAGAATGGCAACGTGTTCTTCGTCAGCCATTTGCCCTCCTAAACTATAGGAGCATGCGTCAATTCATCGTAGGGATTACTTACGCGCAGTTGGTCATCTGCGTCAGTCAGTCATATTGATTGTGGCCACCAGTTCGCTGAGCGCCTCATCATACGCCCTGGGTGCCAGGAACGAGACATTCTGCATGATCCTCAAATCGCGGCGAACATCGCAGGGTTTATAGAGCACTGGAATTATGGGCATATGCTTCTTAGAATGCCTATTGTGCATCATATCCCAAGCGATATCGATCTCATCGTTTACCCATTGCGAATTCATCGAGCTCGGGGACAGAATCACCACAAAAACCGTCCGCGCTTCGAGTTGGCTTTGGATTTCTTTCCACCAGTGTTGGCTACCTTGCAATCCACCGTGTGCACTATCGTACCAGACAGATTCTTCTTTCCCTCCCAATGCGTGTCGTACATCTTGTACGAGACGGAGTCCAAATTCATTGTCACCATGACTATGGCTGACAAAGACGCGCTGGTCATACGCGCCAGCGGACGGGCCAATATGTCGGGTTCGGCCCCGTATAAGTTGCTCGCTGCGCTGGGCGACTGCAGGCGGTAGCAGAAAGTTCGTTGCGAAGTGGCCCTGGACGTACGGTCTATACTGGTTCACAGCTTCATCAAAGTCATGGCGCATCTCATCACGAGTGATAGGAGGGTCTACCCGCTCATCATACGTGACATCAACCCAGTAACGAAGGAACTTATCAGTCGCTGTCTCGTCCTCGTAGATTGGGGAAGCTATCCGGCCAACAAAAGTGATGGCAGCCTTGTCTGCACCTGAGCGCATGAAGTAGATGCGCTGACCTGCACGCGCTTTGTCACGATGCCAGTACATTCTCCAGGAGTCTGTCAGTCGTTGCTTGATTACTTCTTCGAGATCGTACACTTCCTTGGGGTTGTACTGGAACATCCACTGAATCTTGAGAATGTCATCCTCAGTCATGTGCTCAGCCATAGCTATCCTCTCGCCAGATTATGAATACTGTGCCAGCACCGGTATACCAACAATTCAAGGACGCAGTGCCTCTGTTCGCTCGTGTTTTGCCTCTTGCACCTCGGCAATTCGTCCCAGCCGTCTCAGCAAGGCAATCTTGTTGTCCCAAGCCTCAGCAAAATGCGGATCCAAGGCAAGCGCTTGCGTATAGGCCAGCAGTGCTTCCTCATTCCGCTCTAGGTCCTCAAGTACCCGGCCTTTGATGTTCCAGGTTATAGCCATCTGTGGACCTAGGTTGATACACCGGTCAAGAGCAGCGAGCGCTTCCTTATTGCGCCCCAGGTCAG
>JBKQTH010000253.1:0-6173 GCA_052143275.1 Ktedonobacterales bacterium
CGATGAGCAGCGCGTAGTTCACCACGCCCACGATCGTGAAGGCCACGAGCGACGTCACCACCGCAGGTGAGCTCCGGATGACCGAGGTGAGGCTGCCAATGATGCCACCCACGACCAGGAGCGTTTGCAAGAATTCCCGCCGGCGTGCACTGAGTTCGGCTTCCCCATTCATGGCGGTCATCTCCTCCGAACGCTGGGACCGACAGTAATGAGCAGGAAGACGAGCAGCGCGCCGACCAGCTCGATGCCCGCGCCCCAGGCCAGTGCCACCCTAAAGCCATGGATGATCGCAACGAGCGGTGCGGCTTTAGGCCCATGGGCGGCAAGGTAGGCGGCGGTCGCGCTGACGGCGATACTATTGAGCAGTGCAATGCCAATCGAGCTGCCGATCTGGTTCGACGTGCTCGACATGGCGGCCGCAGCTCCGGTTTCGGTGTCCGCCACTCCCACCAGCGCCGTGTTAAGCGCAGGCGGCGCGGCGAGGCCGCCACCCAGTCCAATCACGACCTCGGCAACCAGAATCAGGGGAACGTACGTGGTAGATGGACTCAACTGGGTCAGCAGCAAAAATCCGCCAGCTAAGAGCAGGATTCCGGTCGTGATCAGGTAGCGGGGTGAGAGATGCGCCATGAGCCGAGGAGTCACGATCGCTGAATTGAGGCCGACAGCCACGGCGAGGGGAATAAACGCGATGCCGGCGGCGAGAGCGGTGTTGTGCATGACCGCCTGGAGCTGGTAGGTCAAGATCAAGAATGCACCGCCACTGGCCACGCTACCCATCGCGAGCGCGATGAAGGCGCCGACTCGGTTGTGATCGGTGACGATGCGCAAGGGGAGCAGCGGGGTATGCGCCCGAGTCTGCCAGCCGACGAACGCCGTGAGCAACACCAGCGTCGCCACCAGAGGAAGGATCACCTGAGAGGAGTCCCAGCCGGTTGTAGCCTCGGAAAGACCATACACGAGCAGGCCCAAGCCGCCACAGGCGAGAATGGCGCCCAGGACATCCAGCCGCACCTCCACATGTCCTTTGATGGCGGGGAGCACGCTCAGCGCGACGATCGTGGCGAGCACGCCCACCGGCACATTCACATACAGACACCAGCGCCAGCTGAGATAGGTAGTGAGGAGTCCACCGACGACAAAGCCTACCGGCACGCCCCCGACGAGGACGGCGCCAAAGACTCCCAGAGCGGTGGCCCGCTTGCGCGCGTCGGTGTAGGTCGTGACTAAGAGTGCTCGGGTCGAGGAGACGAGGAGGGCGCCGAACGCTCCCTCAACCGCCCGCGCGCCAATCAGCATCCCGGCGCTCTGGGCCGCCCCGGCGACGGCCGAAGCGAGAGCGAACCCGACCACCCCAATCAGCAAGGCTCGCCTGCGCCCGATGCGGTCTCCCAGCCGTCCTCCCAAGAGGAGCAGGCCGCCAAAGGCCACCGTGTACGCGGTCAATACCCACTCACGGGTGGAGTCGGACATGCCCAGCGCCTTCTGGGCCGAGGGCAGGGCAATCACCATCACGGTCGTATCCAGGATCACCATAATGGTCGCCAGAGCGAGCACAAACAACGGCCACCAGCTCTGGGTTGGCACACTGGATATCGCCGAGGGCTCCTGTTTTGGGGAAGCGTCAATCGTATCGGTCTTCTCAGTCATGTGCGTTTTCTTTCTGTCATGCAAATAAGGAACTATATAGTTCCTTATTTGCATATGGTACACTGTCGTTATAAGAAACGCAAGGGTATCTTTCGAGGACATCATGATGGTGACAGAAAATCGCGAGCGGGCACAGACCGGATCGTCGTCCCGTGAGGGCGGGACGCATGTGCGGGTGCGGCGGCGTGGAACAGACCTGGAGGAGGCGATTCTTGAGGCGGCCTGGGATGAGCTAGTTGCGGTTGGCTACGCGCACTTGACCGTCGACGGGGTTGCGGCTCGTGCCCGGACAAGCAAGGCAGTGCTGTATCGCCGCTGGCCCAATCTCCCGGCGCTCGTGCTGGCATCCATGCGCCATCATGGACCGATACTGTCTGGTCCTGTGCCCGATACCGGCTCGCTGCGTGGTGATGTGCTTGCGCTGCTCTACCGCATATCGGACCGATTCGCTGCCCGCGGCCTTAGAGTTGTCTACAGCTTGTTGTCCGAGTACTTTCGCGATGACGAGCTCTTCTCGTACCTACAGACCAACACCTTTCAGGTCGGTTCTGATGTCATGATGACCATCCTGAAACGTGCTGCCGAGCGGGGCGAGGTACAGCTAGACACGATCCCCCCGCGTGTGGTGACACTTCCCGTCGATCTGTTTCGCCATGAGTTTTTGGTGACCCGTGCTGTGGCGTCCCAGGAGGCAGTGCTGCAGATCGTTGACGGCATGTTCTTGCCCTTGGTCCAGCTGTACGGACGAGGAGGCATACACACAGAAGTGGCTCACTGAGAATACGGCAAAATAGGCTACGTCCACTGGATCTGACTCGTCATTGGTGGATTGAGCTCCTATGGGCCTAGTAGCGCCACGAGTGTTGCCAATCTGCGCGCGCATCGGTTGCTTGTAGACCCCTGTCCGGCTGGCGAGTTCACGAGCTGAACTACCGGCTAAACCGGTAACGCGTGGGATCATGCCTGTAGTAGCTGTCCCTGGAGTCCGAGCAGAATCGGGGTGCATGCCTTACCATGCGGTATATAGATGAACATGCAGTATATAGACGCGCAGCAGAGGCGGGAACGCATGCCATTATTTCTGCTGCCGTCAGGATCGCGCCAAGAACCGCGCGGGGTTATGACGCGAATTACCAAAATAGCACCAGCCCCTGGAGGCATCGCTGTGAGTATACTCGAAATGTACTGTTCGGTGGACGAATTCTGGCAGCAGGAACGCGCCAGCGACGACGAGCCACCCAGCTGCACCCCAGTGAGATCATGACCATTGCCATTCTCTTTCAGCAGTCCCACTATCGCACCTTCAAGGCGTTTTACACCGGCTATGCCCAGGTGCACCTGCAACAGTACAAGAGGCTCATCGAACGGGCATGGTTGCCATACATCCGCCCGCATGATCTCAGGCACACCGCCGCGACACTTCTGCTTCTGGAAGGCGTACAGCCGCTTGTCATGTCGGAGATGCTTGGTCACGCCTCGGTTGCCTTTATGCTGGCGACGTACGGGCATGTCCAAGCGGAGATGCAAACCAGACCGCGACGCAATGGAGCATCTTTTTGGTGGTGTCTTTCAAAATGGTGGTCAAGCAGCCCGATGAAGAGGATAGTGTCTCCAATAATGCCCATGAATTCAGTGGTAGCCCCGCCGAGAATCGAACTCGGATGACCGGTTTAGAAGATCGAAGCGCCTCGTCTCGATCAGTCTCTAAGCGTCTCGATGTCCCTTAAAATCAGGGTTCTGTAGCAGAGCCAGTCTCGATCAATCTCGAGACATCTCGTCGTTCTGCTGTCAAAACTGCTGTCAAAATGCCACATCCTCAGCGCTCATATTGCCTCGCTCACACCTTGTTGAGTAGATCAAGGACTTCCTGATAGGTTAACCGAAAATCAGGTCGTGCTAGAATGGCTTGTGCTACATTTACCACCTGGCTCCATATCTGCTCACCCTGGAGCATCTGTGTCGTGCGGTCTTTCAGACCGTCATAAATCTGACTCACTAGTTCGCTGCCCATATGTTCTCCGATGAGTGCTCTCGCTTGTAGTTCGTCACGCCCCTTTAGGTTGTACTCGTAATAGTCAAACCCTAAGTACAAATATTCGGCCACTCCTCCTGCCAGCATCGCAATCACCCTATTCTGCCAATCGCCCCCATTCGTTATCGCGAGAACGTGACCAAGGTCAGTACGCTGCGCATCTATGACGAAGACGTCTTCTATCTTTACTTCTGCAAAGACAATGCCGAATGATAAACAAGCTACTGCATGTCCTGCCTCATGGTAGGCAATGATTCGGTTAATTTCAGAGGTCTGTCGTCTCCATGCTTCCTCTGCCATTGAATTAGACGCTCCTTTCAACGTAAACTGGCAATTGCAAGCTGGCGTTGTTTTTGATATGATCACCCTTTTATGGCAATAAATTGGGCGATTGAACAGTTACTTGCAGAAGTGGATACCCAGTCAGCAGGTGAACTCCAAGCTGCGCTGAGTCGCAGAGGAAAAGGTGTATTGCTCCCCCAACCTGCCCCGACGCGATTCAACGAGAAGCAGAGATAAACCCTCTTTTAAAGAGACGTGGGCCCCGTGAGCCGGATAACATATTCGCATACGAACTCCAACAAATTCTACAAACCTGTAGCCTTGGCCTTAGCCATCTAGACGATCATGCTGGAGTCAATGACATGGTTATTCGCCGGCTTCAGGATTCGTTGACTTCGCATCACAGTAGCTCACGTACACCAAGGCGACTTCCTCGCAATGTCGTGTCTTGTCACGGTATAATGCCACTGCCTTAAAGCAATCGACTATCCTTTCGACTTGATCCGGTGCCTTCCTCCCATAAGGAGTTAGCACTACCATCGTTGGCGTAATGCAGTTGAGCTATCTAAGTGAGAGGAATACTGGACAGTTACATGGCAGCTATCGAACGCCGCGTTGGAGTCACACCTGCTGAGCGTTACCTCCAGCAACTCTGTGACCACTCTTTCCTCTCGCTCTGGAGCTATGCGGGCGTACACCGGGACCAAGGACGTGTGGGCGGCAAGGGGGACGGCCGAGAGCTATGTGACCTTCTCGTTGTTTTCGGCGATCACATTCTCCTGTTTTCGGATAAGTATTGTGAGTATCCTAACACTGAGAACGCTGAAACTAACTGGAAGCGCTGGTACAAGAAGGCAGTACGCAAATCGGCAGATCAACTCTGGGGTGCAGAGAGCCACATACTAGCGCATCCGAATACGCTCTACTTGGATCCGGCCTGCTCGCAGCCCTTCCCTATTCCCCTGCCTGATAAGACCCGAGCTCGGGTCCACCGGATTGCCGTTGCCCACGGTGCCGCTCAACAGTGTCGTGCGCATTTTGGGAGCGCAAGCGCGAGCCTAACGATTGACACCAGTGTGGTTGGAGATGCCGATCTTTTCACAATTGGGCAGGTCGACACCGACAGAGGCTACGTCCATGTATTTGATGATGAAACGCTCGACATAATCATGGACGCGCTCGACTCGATCACAGATTTCGTACAGTATTTGACGCGCAAGGAGTGTTTGCTTACCAGTGGACGCCGTATCCTTGTGCCCGGAGAGGAAAACCTGCTCGCCTTTTACCTTCAAAACGTGAACGAACAGGGTGAACATGACTTTGTGTTACCAAACGGGAAACAGTTCAATGATTATGACAGCATCAGCCTTCCTGAAGGCCTGTGGGAAGACTTCTGTGCCGATCCCCAACGTATGGCACAGATTGCTGCTAACGAAGTCAGTTATGCGTGGGACGCTCTTATTGAAGTATTTGGCAAGCACGCCTGGGCTGGGACTCAATACTATACGACTAAGCCAGGCATAGAGCATTCCGAGCGCATTCTGCGTTTCCTTGCCCAAGAGACGCGCTTCAGACGGCGCCTGTTGGCACGTGCACTTATCGAGGTGATAGAGCAAACACCGATCCCCAAAACGGGATTCGCCAAGCTCTCTCGGATCATTCCACCACTTACCAATGATCTATATTATGTATTCTTGGCGATGTCCCGGCCATCAATTGCATCGCACGAGGACTATCGCGAATTCCGAAGGGAGTACCTGTCTGCTCACTGCCTAGTAACGAAACTCTTGTATCCAAATGCACAAGACATAGTCGGAATCGCGACAGAACCAGGAGGGCACCAAGATGACCAGAGCTCGG
This sequence comes from Ktedonobacterales bacterium, assembly GCA_052143275.1. Lineage (GTDB taxonomy): Bacteria > Chloroflexota > Ktedonobacteria > Ktedonobacterales > JADMIN01 > JAJPKE01. The sequence continues at coordinate 5,825 of JBKQTH010000253.1, forward strand.
AGGACGCCCTGTACTTTGATGGACGGCTATGGGATGACGACATGCGCGTCGAGGCCGAACGATTGCAGCGCGAAGTGGGAATCCTAACCAATGTCTCTGAGTCACACCGAATCGAGCGAGATTATCCCCTCTTGCAGCAGCCGGACACATCGTACGTAACTGCTCAACTTCCGCCACGTAAGCCTAAGATTAGACAAATGCCACTCACAAACAGGCAAAGAAATATGCAGTGCCCCTGTGGCAGTGGTAGGAAGTATAAGCACTGCCATGGCACTTAGAAGACATCTGCCAAAAGTCAACATTAAGTAAGCTCGTTACTTGGCTTCTGTATGAGAGCGAAACGACTTTG